>JBMYWR010000130.1:0-8894 GCA_049607625.1 Colwellia sp. | reverse complement strand
CATAAGCTGTGCGGTAACGGTTAGTTCTACCTGGGTAGCCTAACACCATAATGTAATCACCTTCATCAACACTGCTTTTGTTAACTTTTAAGTGATGCTTTGGCTCGTATGGTACATTGTCTTTACTAAAGTCGGCTGGTTGGCCATCTTTACCAACATATGCACGGTAAAATCCGTAATCGCCGGTGTGACGTGGCCACATCCAGTTGTCGATATCACCACCGTATTTACCAACACTTTTTGCTGGAGCATGCACTAAACGTACGTCTCTGATGGTAAGTTGCTTAAATAAGTAATATTCAAGACCACCGTGGAAATTCACAACACTACAACGGTACCTGTCGTCATCTTCACAAGCTGCTACTAATGCTTTTGAACTTTTATCAATCGCTTTATAACGCTCACTTCCTGACATGTTATCGTTGAGCTCTGCTTTAACAAGCTCTGTAACTTCATTGATTTCTTCAGTTACATAAATACGACTTCCAGGTGTTGCAGGTAATTCTTCATCAAAAGATTTTGCTAAAAAGCCATTTTCAAGTAAGTTGTTTTCAGCTGTAGAGTTATATTGAATAGAGCCGTAAACGCAGTGATGGTTACTTGCTACTAAACCTTTGTCTGATACAAAAGAAGCGGTACAACCACCTAAACTTACAATAGCGCCCATTGGGAAACCAGTTAAGTCGGTTAAGTCATTCGGGTTTAGCTTTAAACCAGCTTTTGTTAATTGTTTTGCAATAGTTGGTAACTGATTAGGTTGCCACATGCCTTCATCTGCTTGCACTGAGCCAGTCGTTAATACGATAGCAGCAGCCGCAAAAGAGGAAAATAATTTCTTCATATATAGCGCTCTCTTGTTTTTATGTAACATGACAAATGTGTTGCATCGCCATGTACTATTAAGTTTTTTACAAATTTGTAACCGCGACATTCTCCGTCATTCTCTAGGTATCGTCAAGGCTGAATAAGTTAAGCTTTAAGCAAGCAAATTTGAGGGGGTAGAAACCAGATGAAATCAAATTGAAAGAAGTGGCTGCGCCTTGTTGAAAAACGAACTTAACTATTGCCCTTTATCAAAATCAAAAACATTCACGGCTAAAGCACGTTCCTACAAAAGTGATTAACACAAATCCCATAAACACAGGTGCTTGTTGCACCTGTAGGAGTGTGCTTTAACCACGACCTCTTTTGGCTGTGTGTATCGAAAACATTCACGGCTAAAGCACGTTCCTACAAAAGGGATTAAGACAACTCCCATAATCACCAATGTTTGTTGAAACTGTAGAAGTGTGCTTTAGCCACGATTTCTTTTGGCTGTGTGCATCAAAAACATTCACTGCTAAAGCACGTTCCTACAAAAGGAATTAACACCAGTACATATTAAACAAGTGCCTAAAGCACAGGTGCTTATTAAACCTGTAGGAGTGTGCTTTAGCCACGATCTCTTTTGGCTTTGTTTATTGAAAACATTCACGGCTAAAGCACGTTCCTACAAAAGGGATTAACCGGCAAGTTTATACATTTTAATTAAGAGTTTTTTGTAATCTTCAAGTGGCATAAGTCCAAGCTTTTGTCTTCTTGTATCGACATTTTCACTATCTTCTATCGTGTTAAAGACAATCTCACCATTTACAATGGCTAGTTGGGTACCATAACGCTGCTTTTTCTTCATACCAATTAAAACGGTATCGGTAAATTCAGCAAGTTTATGACCCGAAAACTGCTTATCTGCATAGGCTTTTTCAAATAGAGGTAATAGTTTTTGTTGTGTTCTGGTATCGCTTTGTCTTGCGATAAAGTACGCTCTTTCAGCATTACTTTTACCCTGCAACGTTAATTCTGACCAAGTATTATCTGCTAAATAGGCAAGTAACAACTGTGTGTTTTTTTTGTTTAAGGCGTCTACTTGTACTTGTAATTCATCAGGAAGCGGTTGACCACGGTAGCGAACCACTTTAAGCCTAAGCTCTCTTTCATCTTCACTTAGTGGAAATAGTGTTTTAGAACTTTGCGACGTGGTATTAACATTTTGAGCAGTATTCATTTGCTCGCTGAAGGCAGGCATTGAAAAACCTAACAAGCCTAACAAGCTCAACGTTGAAAGCTTTAATAGAGAAATTTTAAGGAACATACAACTTTCTTCAAGTAACCATTAATTGACAATGAAAATATCAGTATTCTAAAAGTCAGTCAACGAATAAACGAGTTACTAAACTACTCCGCATGGTTTGTTGTAACATGCGTTTAGATAGGGAAAGTAAACAATAGCCTCATGGCGCTGTAATCACCACTGAAACGATAACTAAGCCCTATGGTATCGATACTTGCCCAAGAGTAGCCAATATCTTTGTCAAATCTCATGGTTACGCCTACTTCAAAACTGTTTGATAAGGTTACATCATCACCTGAAGTCACTGTGGCATCATCACTAGTATAAAACTCAGTGCCTTCATTAAAAGAAGAACCATAGCTATCGGCCCTATTAGAGAACAGGAAGTCTACTTCGCTAAAATACCAATAAGAGGTAGCAAAAACCCTTGGTTGGAAGACTCGATCGAATATTTTAAATTTTTTATTGTAGCCTGTATCAAGGCCGATCTGAAAAGCCGCATAAGAATCTCTATGATCATGATCAAAGCTTTTATAGGCCGCATAATAAAGGCGTGTGGCAATAATGGTGTCGTACTTTTGTCGGGTAAAGCTATATAAAGATGAAATACCTGCAGAATGAACAAGTACATCATTTTTAGTCGTGAAGTTGCGGGCAAAACCTAAATCAAAATAACTTTCTATAACAAGGTTATCAGCGAGTTGATAATCTATTTGAATGCCCGGTGTGAATGTTAAAGAGCCTACGCTATCAGGCAATTCGAAGTCTGGGATATTACTATAAGAAAAACCAAAGAACCCTATAGAAACTGGTGTACGTAAACGATAAGTTAAATCTTTCTCTTCGCCAATATCAAAGATAATAGGTAAATTAATGAGCGTTATATCTTTTTCTGACGCTCTATAAATACCACTACCTAAATAGTTTGCATAAGCATAGTGAACTGGCTCAACACCATCTGCGCTGAAGCTTGGTTTGCTAAAGCAAGCAAGCATAAAAAAAATTAACAGTAGCCTTTGGGCCATACTATCGGGTCTCTTTATATCTCTATTTAGGGGTTACTATTTACTATTTACTATTTACTATTTACTATTTAAAAATATTTATTAATCTGTTATTCGAATATAACTTAAATATCTTTGATGAATATCTCTTACATAATTTACAGGCTCGGTACCTCTTACATAACCATAGCGTGCTTTTTTATAATATTTTCTTTTTTGTAATAATAGCATGGCTTTTTCAACATGGTTAAACCACCTGTCACTTCGCCATCCCATTTTTTTAGCTAATCGTTGTGCATCTTTTACATGTCCGTAACCCGCGTTATAAGAAGCTAATGAAAAGAAGATCTGTTCTTGTACGGGTAAGTCTTCTGAGAACCTGTTTCGTGTCCAATTTAAGTATTGAACACCTGATGCGATTGCTTGCTCAGGGTCTTTTAAATTCTTAACACCCAGTTCTTTAGCCGTTCGAGGCATCATTTGCATTAAACCTTTTGCTCCTGTTGAATTTGAAGCTAAAGGATTAAAACGGCTTTCTTGATACATTTGCGAAACGATTAAACGCCAATCTAAATTATAAGGAGTCGCATGTGAACGAACAATAGCGTCATAAGGCGATAAATCAGAGCCCTCTTCTAGCCTTTCTTCAACATACTTCTTCTTTAAGGATTCATTTTCAAAATACTTATTTTTTACCACATTATAAAATGTGCTACGATAATACTTTCTCGTAAATTCATTGATATGAGCTAGTAATTGCGGATTATTTTTACGTAATACATAAGCATAGGGCACACTTTCATTTACGACAAGTGGTGTAATAATTTCTTCTCTAAAGCTCTTTTCAATAGAAAGTAAGTTACTATCAGCAATAGTTAAGTCTATCTTTTTAGATGCAACTTCTGCGATTAAGTGCTCTGTACTAACCCTTTCATCTGCGGCCTCTAAAATAGCGCCATAATTTTTAACAAGCTTTTCAGCCTCTCCCCAGAAACTACTGGTTTTTCTAACGGTAATGGTTCTTCCTTTAAGATCTTCTAAAGATTTTATGACTGGGCCTTCCTTATTAGCAACTATCATCTCTTCAACACGATTATAACGAATGCTTGTTACTAACTTATCTTTAGCATTTTCTTTTGCTCTTTCTTTGGTTCGAGAAATACCTGCTGCGATAATATCTCCCTCACCATTTTTTAGCATTTCAATCATTTCTTCATGTGTGTCTGCCACAATATAATTAAGTCTTACATTATATACATCAGCAAATTTGTTCATGATCTCATATTCAAAACCCAGTAATTCACCACGCCATAAAAAATAGGTTTCAGGGCTGTTTCGCGTAATTACCCGTAATGGTCTTTTCTCTTTTCTTAATTTTAAAAAGTCAGTTTGACGTTTAGGCTCTCTCACTTCGAGAAGGTGTTGAACAGAGATAAATTCATTAAGCTCTCGTAATAATGACTTATTACCTAAACTTGTTGCCCACGCGAGCTCTATTGTTTCGGGTAAAGTAAATACAATTTCTATATCTGTTTGATAAGACTTCATTACATCGAAAGCTAAACCATCTATAACCGTATATTCAATTTCTTCATCTTCCACTTTATGCGCCAACGCTTCTGGCGTTAATGGCTTTGGTAGAATATTAACTTTCCAATGCGGGAACTCTCTATTAATTTGATCTATATACGATGATCCAACAGGCACATCAACGGTAACAAAGTCATTACTGTTAAATTTATTTTTCGACTTTTTATTTTTTGCTTTATTCGCGTGAGAGATAACAACTTCGTTATCTCGTAATAACGGGTAGGTAAAAGAATATTTTTTAGCTCTGTCTTTTGTTATCGTTAAGTGTCTTGGAATAATGTCTGCTTGGAATGAGCTAAGTAAGTCAAACATTTCATTTAATGATTTTGCTTTTAGCCACTTAACTTCTAGGTTATGTTTTTTAGCAAAAATTTCTACCAACCCAGTATGATAAGAGCTACTCGTTGCATGAGTTGCTAGTGTGGTACGAGTTTCCCAATTCAGCTTTAATGCGATGAGATAGCCTGATTCTTTAATTTCTTCCCAGGTTCGAAAGGTATCCCTTTTAATGATAGGCTTTTCAATAGTTGTTTTTTTAGATTGCTTTGCCCCTTCAGTAAACGGAGCGCCTTCTTTGGAACTTCCCTCTACAGATGACATCTTTTCTTGGGCTAAATCTTCTTTATATTGATCTTCCCCTTTATTTGCATCACAACCAGCGACTAACAAGTAAAAACTAAGGAATACAACATATGAAAAACAGCTATTTTTAAACATCAAATAAATCCCGGTTAATTAACATCAAACAAAACTTGATGACAAAATCTTGTTACATTGATTTGTTACAAAGAGATATAATTTTTAACACTTTTCTCACCATAACTCCATTAAAAACTTAACTTATACCCGTTTCATTTAGTTTGTTATCTTGTTATAGGCAAGAAAATGAGCCAGGCTCAAGCGCTCGATAGGGTAATGCCAATTGCATTGGTATAAAAAATACAGACATAAAAAAACCGACTTATGTCGGTTTTTTTATGTCTGTATTTTAAATCGTTTAGTATAAACGAACTACTTAGAGATTTTAGCCCAAGTATCACGTAAACCAACCGTTCTGTTAAAGATTAAAGCACCTGGCTCTTGGATATTATTATCTAAACAAAAATAACCTTGGCGTTCAAATTGAAAAGCAACTTCAGGCTTAGCATCTGCTAATGAAGGCTCTACTTTAGCACGAGTTATTGTAATTAATGACTCTGGGTTAATAACTTCAGACATTACTTTTTCTGCAGCAGGGTTTGCAACGGTAAAAAGTCTGTCATATAAACGCACTGTTGCATCTAAAGACTTATTGGCATCGACCCAGTGAATAACACCCTTTGGTTTAGTACCATCGCTTGGATTTTTACCTAAAGTATCTTCTAAGTAATTACAGTAAACCGTTGTAACATTGCCTTCTTCGTCTTTGTCACAACGCGTTGCTGTAACAACATAAGCGCCACGTAGGCGTACCGCTTTATCAAGCACTAAACGCTTGTACTTCTTATTGGCTTCTTCTCTAAAATCTTCCGCTTCAATGTACAGCTCTCGGCTAAATGGCACAATGCGCGTACCTTGGCTTTCATCACTTGGATGGTTTTTAACCGTTAAGTCTTCTGACTTATCTTCAGGGTAGTTTTCAATAACCAGTTTAATCGGGTCTAAAACCGCCATTGCACGCGGAGCGTTATCGTTTAAATCTTCACGAATACAAGCTTCTAACACGCCCATTTCTACCGTGTTTTCCATTTTAGTAACACCAATTCGCTTGGCGAACTCGCGCATAGAGGCAGGTGTATAACCGCGACGTCTAAAACCTGCAATCGTAGGCATACGCGGGTCGTCCCAACCATCTACAAGGTTTTCTTCAACTAACGCGTTTAATTTACGCTTACTCATTAGTGTGTATTCAAGGTTTAAACGAGAAAATTCATACTGACGTGGAACAGCCGGTGCTGACACATTTTCAATTACCCAGTCATACAAACGACGGTTATCTTGAAACTCTAAAGTACATATAGAATGCGTAATGCCTTCAATGGCATCCGATAAACAGTGCGTAAAGTCGTACATTGGGTAAATACACCACTTATCACCCGTTTGATGATGATGAGCGAACTTTACACGGTAAATAATTGGGTCACGCATACACATGAAACTTGACGACATATCAATTTTAGCGCGAAGAGAACAAACTCCTTCCTCAAAGCCACCGTCTTTCATTTTTTCAAATAAAGCGAGGTTTTCCTCAACAGAGGTATCTCGGTAAGGGCTATTTTTGCCTGGCTTGTTAAGCGTACCACGGTACTCTCGCGTTTCTTCTGCGTTTAAAAAACAAACATAAGCTAAGCCTTTCTCAATAAGTTCTACGGCGAAACCGTGAAGTTTATCGAAGTAATCTGAAGAATAGTGAATATCCCCAGCCCATTCAAAACCTAACCACTGCACATCTTTTTTAATGGCATGCACGTAATCAATGTCTTCTTTTTCAGGGTTGGTGTCATCAAAACGTAAGTTACAAAGGCCGTTATAATCTTGAGCAAGACCAAAATTCAAACAAATAGATTTAGCATGACCAATATGTAAAAAACCATTTGGCTCAGGCGGGAAACGGGTTTGCACACTATTGTGTTTGCCACTAGCTAAATCGGCATCAATAATTTGGCGAATAAAATTGGTTGGGCGGTTTTCTACATCAGACATCAAAGAGCCTCTATAATAATCTATACCGTTAAGCTTTTAGAATGAAACTTAACACTTTTAATGGGCGCATTATAACAACACTTCAATTACCCTGCTAGCATCAATATGAATAGTGCTAGAATTGAGCTATTATTTACTCATACCTCGCTTTCTCAAATATGAAAAGTAGAACAATAAACAGGAAATCAAAATGAAATTTAACGCATCGCTATTAACTGCCATTACTTGTGTTTTAGTTGTTTACTCTGGAGTCGCAACTGCTGATAGAGCAAAACTTGCTAAATTAGACAAGGCTTGTGAAAAGCAGCGTGATATAAAACTCGCTCCTTTAAGATCGAAAATTGCCAAAGAATGTGTTGAAACCACCAGTAAAGGTAAAGAAGTATGTGAGAAAGAATCACAAGACTTTAATGGCAATAGAGTAGGCAGAAACCCAATGTTTTACGATCTACCTGAGTGTGTAAAGGCATTTGAGTATCAAAAAAGTTTAGCTTCAAGACAATATTAGTAAAGTCATCACGAATAGAGCGAGTAATCCTAACGCTAGATGTGTTAAACTACCCGCATCAAAATGTGTATCTATTACACATATATAGTAAATAAGGCACTCTTAATGAAAAAGACATATAAATTAACCCATGAAAAAATCAAAAAACCTCGTTTAGTCGACGCTATCAAACATGATGTAAAAAAATACATCAAAAGAGAGCGTAATAAAAAACTTGCTGACGGCGTAGATTTTCTCGATTTCGACTGTAAATACGGTAAAGATGAATTAACAGCAGATATTATTCATATGTCAGCATTAAACAAAAGTATCGACCATGCAGCAGAGCAAGACTTAGAAAGCTTCTACATTGAAATAATTTCAAAGCCAGGTTACCGCACTGCTAAACCTGCTTCAGATATCTTCGAAGAAGAGTAAACATTTAAGAGAGAAAGTTCGTGAATATTGTTTGTGCCCATTGCTTTGCAACAAATAGAGTTCCTGAGTCGAGGGATTATACGCAAGCTAAATGTGGAAAGTGTCAAAAGTCGATTTATAGCTCAACACCGGTTGTATTAGGTGCAAACACTTTTTACCCTTACATTGAAAGAAATGAACTTCCTGTTATTGTAGACTTCTGGGCTGCTTGGTGCGGCCCATGCCAACAAATGGCACCTACGTTTAATAAGTTAGCTCTAAATTCACCTAACCTGTTATTCGCTAAAGTAAACACAGAACAAGTGCAACAAATAGCAGCTGATGCTGGCATTAGAAGCCTACCTACCCTCGCCTTTTTCCATAAAGGCAAAGAAATAGACCGCATTTCTGGCGCGTTAAACGAAAGCCAAATGAAACAGTGGATAATGCAGAGCATTAGTAAACTTTAAAACTGTGATTAGCCCTCAGCTAATTAGGGACTAGTTATATCAGCCAATTAGTTACTAGAGATCTCATGCGAATTACACAGATGTACACAGATTGAGAACCTTGTTGTAAGGTCAAGAGAACACCCCTAACATTA
>JBMYWR010000129.1:0-8951 GCA_049607625.1 Colwellia sp. | reverse complement strand
GATTTGGGGGTTGTCTCATTTGCTCTTATCTGCGGGCAAAAGTGTCTAATCTCTAAGATCATACCCAAAAACTTTCTTAATTCGTGTAATCTGTGTAATTCGATGAGATCACTAGTCTCTAATCTGTTGAGAGCTGAAATTCTTAGGAAATATATAATATAACCAAAAATGATAAGCACTTTATAGCTATTTTTTAAGCAATAAAGCACACTATAAATCGGCCGAATAATCTACATTGAAACTTAGTTGTTTAAAGTTAAGCCTATAAATGTTAAAACTTTAACCAGTAATAGGCTTTGTATAAATGCTTACCTGTAACAATTAAAGGTAAACAGTATAAAGATTTTTTGAATAAAAATAATACGAGTAAGGTGTTTTATGAATATAGGTATACCTAAAGAGTCCCAAAGTGGTGAAAACCGCGTAGCAGGGGCACCAAGTTCTGTTGCCGGTTTGCTGAAACTCGGTTTTACTGTACAAGTACAAAAAGGGGCTGGTACTAAAGCGAGCTTTTCAGACGACAGTTACTTAGAAAGTGGCGCAGAAGTTGTTGCTAAGAAGAAGTGTTGGCAGTCTGATATCATTTTTAAAGTAAACCCGCCTACATTAGATGAAGTAGCCGAGATGAAAGAGGGCGCTTATCTAATCAGTTTTATTGCCCCTGCGCAAAGTCCAGAGTTACTTGAAGCATTACGCGCTAAGTCTATTACGACACTTGCCATGGAAATGGTGCCAAGAATGACCCGTTCACAGTCTATGGACGCGCTAAGTTCTATGGCAAACATCGCGGGTTACAGAGCGATTATTGAAGCCTCTCATTTATTTGGACGATTCTTTACCGGGCAAATTACAGCTGCCGGTAAAATGCCACCTGCAAAAGTTATGATTATTGGTGCTGGTGTTGCCGGACTTGCAGCAATTGGTACAGCAGGCAGTTTAGGCGCTGTTGTTAGAGCGTTCGATACGCGCCCTGAAGTAAAAGAGCAAATCGAAAGCATGGGCGCTGAGTTCCTTGAAATGGATTACGAAGAGCCAGAAGACACAGGCAAAGGTGATGGCTATGCAAAAGAGATGAGCAAAGCTTTTATTGATGCAGAAATGGCATTATTTGCTGAGCAAGCTAAAGATGTAGATATTATTATTACAACAGCGATGATCCCAGGAAAACCCGCGCCAAAACTTATCACTGAAGCCATGGTTCATTCCATGAAAAAAGGTAGTGTTATTGTAGATTTAGCTGCTGCTGGCGGTGGTAACTGTGAGCTAACTGTTGAAGGTAAAGTCAAAGATATCAACGGTGTTAAAATTGTTGGTTATACCGATTTAGTCTCTCGTCTACCTAATCAGGCTTCGCAATTATATTCTAATAACTTACTCAGCCTTGCCAAACTGCTTTGTAAAGAAAAAGATGGTTCAATCGCTTTAGACTTTGAAGATGTGGTTGTTCGCAATATGACGGTAGTGAAAGAGGATGAAGTCACTTTCCCACCTCCGCCTATTCAGGTAAGTGCTGCTCCTGCAGCTAAAAAAGAAGAGCCAAAAGCTGAAGCAAAAGTTGAAGAAGTAGCCGAGCCTACATCAGGTTTGAAAAAACTCGTTGGGCTTGCAGCAGGTGTTGCAGGTTATGCTTGGCTTGCTAGTGTTGCGCCAAGCGACTTTATCAGTCATTTAACTGTATTCTCACTCGCATGTGTTATCGGTTATTTTGTTGTTTGGAATGTAAGTCATTCACTTCATACGCCTTTAATGAGTGTAACTAACGCTATTTCAGGCATCATTGTGGTGGGCGCTCTACTTCAAATAGGCTCAGATAACCTATTAGTGAATATACTGGCAGGGGTAGCAACGTTAATTGCCACCATCAATATTGTTGGCGGGTTTAAAGTAACTAGCCGTATGTTAAAAATGTTTAGGAAGTAGGACTTATGGAATCGAATATAATTAATGCGGCTTACATGGTCTCTGCACTGCTATTTATTTTTAGTTTAGCGGGTTTAAGTAAGCAAGAAACAGCACAGCGCGGTAACTTATTTGGCATGATAGGCATGAGTGTTGCGCTTATTGCAACCATTGCCGACCCTAGAGTTGATAACGTATGGGTAATAATTAGTGCTATGGTAATAGGCTCTGCAATTGGACTTCGTTTAGCGAATAAAGTTGAAATGACCCAAATGCCTGAACTTGTAGCTATTTTACATAGCTTTGTTGGTTTAGCTGCAGTGCTTGTAGGTTATAACAGCTACTTTGATATGTCTCATGCTGTCACTTTAACGGCTAGTCAACAAATGGAAGTGAATATCCATTTAACAGAAGTATTCATTGGTGTATTTATTGGTGCTGTTACTTTTACAGGTTCAGTCGTTGCTTTTGGTAAGCTAAATGGCTTAATCAATTCTTCAGCGCTTATGTTGCCACATCGCCATAAAATGAATTTAGCAGCAGGTGTTATTGCTTTTATTCTTATGGTGTTATTTGTTCAAGCGGGCGGAAATAATAGTTACTTAATTATTATGACGGTTATTGCCCTTGTGTTTGGTTGGCATTTAGTCGCTTCTATTGGTGGTGCAGACATGCCAGTAGTTGTTTCTATGTTGAACTCTTACTCAGGCTGGGCTGCTGCCGCTGCAGGTTTCATGCTAAGTAATGACTTACTTATTATTACGGGTGCCTTGGTAGGCTCGTCTGGTGCAATTTTATCTTACATCATGTGTAAAGCAATGAACCGTTCATTTATCAGTGTTATTGCGGGTGGTTTTGGTACCGACGTTGTTGTTGATAGTGATGTTGACTATGGCGACCATGTAGAAATACAAGCTGATGCAGTTGCTGATGCTTTATTAAATGCAAAGTCTGTTGTTATTGCGCCAGGTTACGGTATGGCAGTTGCTCAAGCGCAATACCCTGTTTACGATTTAACACAAAAGCTTATTAATAAAGGTATTAAAGTACGTTTCGCTATTCACCCTGTAGCGGGTCGTTTACCGGGTCATATGAATGTTTTATTAGCAGAAGCTAAAGTGCCTTACGATATCGTACTAGGAATGGAAGAAATTAACGATGACTTCCCTGAAACAGATGTGGTTTTAGTTATTGGTGCAAACGATACCGTAAACCCTGCTGCAGCCGAAGATCCTACCAGCCCAATTGCGGGCATGCCGGTTCTTGAAGTATGGAATGCCAAACAAGTGGTTGTATTTAAGCGTTCAATGAATGCAGGATATGCCGGCGTACAAAACCCATTATTCTTTAAAGACAACACGCAAATGTTATTTGGTGATGCAAAAGATACTGTAGAGCAAATATCTAAAGCTTTATAAGCTGAAAGTAATAAGTTGTAAGTTGAAAAGCAGAAATTAAATAATCGACTATTGCTTATTTAAGCTCAATAAAAAAGGGGCTGTATTTAATATACAGCCCCTTTCTATTGTTTAGATTAAAGTTTTTTAACAGTAACTTATACCAATTGAGTTGAATATGTGATCTACTTTATACGTAGAGAAAATTGCCAAATACAAGACATTTTTTTAAGTAACTAGTTGTTCTAATTATTAAAGAAATAACGAAGTAGTTGGTGATTTTAACAAGTAGAAATGATCACATATTAAATGGTATTGGTATTAGAATAAGAAAATATTACTGCTGCTTATTTTTCATCATACGACCTTGTTCAACCTTCCATTCTCTATCTTTGATATCAGAGCGTTTGTCGTGATCTTTTTTACCTTTACCAAGATAAAACTCTAATTTAACCCAGCACTTTTTCCAATACATCGCTGTTGCGATTAAAGAGTAACCATTACGCTCTACCGCTGCACTAAGTTTATCAAGTTCACGTCTATTTAATAACAGCTTACGCGGCCTTGTTGGTTCACAAACAACATGCGTTGAGGCTTGAATTAACGGGTGTATTTCAGCGCCTACAAGATATGCTTCA
The DNA here is from genome assembly GCA_049607625.1 of Colwellia sp. Taxonomy (GTDB): domain Bacteria; phylum Pseudomonadota; class Gammaproteobacteria; order Enterobacterales; family Alteromonadaceae; genus Colwellia. The sequence continues at coordinate 5,017 of JBMYWR010000129.1, read as the reverse complement.
CCATCTTTAATATGAACATAACAGTCTGATATATTAACTTTCCCTTCGCGGATACTTTTTATTTCCCAACCTTGAAGATTCATACCACCTTCAAACTTATCTGTAAGGGTGTAGTTATGACGGGCTTTCTTATTTAAAGCGATGGTATTGGTGTTCGATTTTTTTGATTTATGCTTTGCCATTTAACTTCCAGTATTTCAATGTTTTGCCTAATTTATCTATTTGTTGGCTGATTGAAATAGATTTGTTTTTTATATCGATTCGAAAATATTATTTGAAATTTTAACCGATTCGATATGATGTGCATATATTATACCTGTATAAAATACCAAGTCTATCAAGTTATTGCTCACTTGTAGTGGTTAAAATAAGTCATGGCTTCGTTGCTCTCACTCCTAATAGCCAGCTATTACTCAATCGAGCGCCTTGTCCTGATTCATTTTTCCTGCCTACAACAAGATCAAAAACTTAATAGACTTGGTATAATACCAAGTCTATTAAGCTATGTTTACTTATAGTGGTTAAAATAAGGCATGGCTTCGTTGCTTTGAATCTTAACAGCTAAAGTTGGTCACTAGTTCATCATAAAACCAATAGCAAAGCTTGATATGCACTAGGTTTTTATATTCATTTTGTTATACTTCCCTAACTCAAGTTGTAAGGAATTTTATGCCGACCATAAGCCGTAGTGCGTTAGTTATGTATAACGTTGACCAAATGCATGCCCTGATAAACGATATTATCTCTTATCCTAAGTTCTTGCCTGAATGTGGTGATAGTAAAATTATCAGTGAAGATGATAATTCAGTAACCGCGTCTTTACTGGTAAGCAAAGCTGGTTTTAAGAAATGGTTTACAACTAAAAATACTTTTATCTCTAACCAAAAAATTCAACTTAATTTAGTAGAAGGCCCTTTTAATAAGTTAGTAGGCTTTTGGCAATTAACACCTTTGTCTGATGAAGCTTGTAAGGTCAGTTTAGAGCTTGAATATGAATTTACGAGTAAGGTATTCGATTTAGCTTTTGGTAAAATTTTTGATAGCTTAACCAACAGTATGGTGCAGTCTTTTACACAACGCGCTAAAGTCGTTTATGGTAATGCCACGCTCATTTAATTAAAGTTAATGGTCAAATAGTTGAGCTTACTTTTGCACGCTAACAACCTAGTCACAAATAAAACGGTTAAATATGACAGACACAAATGAAAACATTGAAATAGAAGTTGTTTACGGACTTCCAAACAAACAACAGATACTTACGGTTCGTGTTGAGCAAGGCTCTACTGTTGAAGAGGCAATTATTGCCTCAGGCATGCTAAGTTTATTTGAAGAGATTGATCTAAAGGTAAATAAAGTAGGCATTTGGAATAAGGCAACTAAACTTTCAACAGAACTTGAAGATCTCGATCGTATCGAAATTTATCGACCGTTAATTGCTGACCCTAAAGAAGTAAGAAAACGCCGTGCTGAAAAAGCCGTTAAAGAGGGAAGAGCAGACAAGACTACGGGTGGACGAGTAAATCCATTAAGAGCTGAGTCTAAGTCTTCTTAAATTTTATCTGTTAAGAACCCTCAAGAAGCCTTTTATAAAAGGCTAAATATTATTTTGCTAAGCTATAGTCTGAAATGAGACTTTCCAAAGGTATTTTTAGTTGTTGATGCAAGTTGCGGATCATTGAAATACTCAGCTTCCTTTTTTTATTTAATACTTCAGATACTCTACTTCTTTGACCAAGTACTGGGACGAGATCAGCATCAATAAGGCCTTGTTGTTCCATTCTAAACTTAATTGCTTCAACAGGGTCAGGAGCATTAATTAAAAAGTGTTTCTTTTCGTATGATTCAACAAGCGTTGCTAATATGTCTAATTCATCAGCCTCAGCAGAACCAAGCTTAGCATCCCAAAGCTTTTCAATAGAATCCATTGCTTGTTCATAATCTTTTTGATTTTTAATAGGTTTTATATTCATAAAACAACCCCTAAATTATAGATGCGTCTACTTCGTCATATTGTTTATGTGTGCCGATAAATTTGATAAATACAATACTAATATCATATCTGACAGCCACAATCAGTCGATATTTATTGCCATGTATATTAAAGACAGCTCTGTTGTTGGCAATAAAGCTTGCATGACCATATTTTCTTTTAATATCCTGAGGAGACTTCCATGTTTCATTTTTTACTTCATCAAATCAGCTTTTAGAGGCTGTTCAGCATCCCTATATTTATGGTTATCCCAAAAATCACGCAATCTTGCTCTAGATATGATTCTCATCCTCACTCCTTGTTTCCCATTATGGGAATAAGCATTAATAATGTCAATGTTTATTCCCGTAATGGGAAATTTTATTGGTGTTTTCATAAGATAGTAGTAAATACCATCTAATATTTATAACTTATTGCCGACAAGTAATATTTTGATTACTCCTAGTTTGATCTTTTCCATCACCATTAAGATCTGTACTTGGGTAAAGTCTGCCAGACGTAGCAACCACGATACCTCTTGAGAAACCACTGTATTGACTCGGACAGTACTTCAAAGTGCCGTTACTTCCCCAACCACTTGTTCTCCCTGTAGGTGCGTATTTTATTCGTGTTCTGCCTAAACCATATTCGAGCTTATCACCGTTGGTTATCATAGATTTGGTTGTGATAAGCACTTCCTTTGTTCCTGTATCGTATTGGTTATTATTATTGTGGTCGGTGAAAACGGTAAGCTTGCTTTGCCATTCGGTTGAACAAACGTTACTGGCATTCAAAGGGCATAAAATGACAGGTACTTGCAGATTAATGGCACTATTTCTGGTGGTAAGTAACAAGCGAGTAAGCCTAGATATTTGATTGTCGACACGTGTTTTAACTAAAAATGTTTGATAGTTAGGTAGGGCAATCGCAGATATAATCGCAACAAGTGAGATAGTTATCATTAATTCTATTAAGGTAAATCCATTGTGCAGGCGGTAAAACTTATTAACAGAGCTAGAGCTAGAACTAGAGCCAAAATTTAGTAAATGAGCGTTATAAAAGTTTACAGAGGAGGGGGAGCTAATCTTTGAACAAGGTGCGCTAAACATAAAAAATCCATTTTTTAAGTGAGTCCTTGTTTAGTTATAGCGCAACTTTTCTTTACTTCAATATTCTAGCTAATATTTAAGGGAATATTGAAGGAAATATTTTAGACCTAGTTTATATTTTTTAACTATTTAGATATCGTAAATCGTTGGTATAGCGTTTCTTTTATGCTGAGTACGTTTGTAAATGCCAATAATATGGTCGTTAACTTCAGCACTAACCTGTTTACCTTCAAGAAAATCATCTAATTGATCATAAGTAATTCCCAAAGCATCTTCATCGGTTTTACCGGGTTCTAAGTCTTCTAAATCAGCGGTAGGTGCTTTTTTAACTAATATTTCAGGTGCCCCAAGAGTTTGAGCTAGTTGTCGTACTTGCCTTTTTGATAAACCAAAAAGAGGAGCTAAATCACAAGCACCATCACCCCACTTGGTAAAAAATCCGGTAATATTTTCAGCACTATGATCTGTACCAATAACCAAGCCTCCTAAAATACCTGCAATGTTATATTGCATAGCCATTCTAGCGCGAGCTTTTAAATTCCCTTTTGAAAAATCAATTTGAGCTTCGTTAGCTGATAATAAGTTTTCAGCTTTTAAGGCATTTAATGTTTCGTTATGGATACCGTCAGCACCATTTAAAATGTTTGTGGTTAAACAATGAGAAGGCTGGATGAATTTAACGGCTTGCTGAGCATCGTCTTCGTCAGCTTGAACACCATAAGGAAGTCTTACCGCAATAAACTGGTAAGTTTTTTGTTGTTGCTCTTGGTTAAGTTCGTTCACGGCAAGTTGTGCTAATCGGCCACAGGTTGAAGAATCTACACCACCACTAATACCAAGTATTAAGGAGGTTAAGCCAGATTGACTAAGAATTGTTTTGATGAAGTTTACACGACGCTCTATTTCAAATTGTGCATCGATAACAGGTAATACTTTCATTTCTTCGACGATGAGTTGCTGATTCATTGTATTGCTATATCCAATTATTTTTGTAGGTGATCACTTTAACTTTTGAGTTTATCAAAAAACTTTCTTCAACAACACGGATATAAGCTTAAATATTACTTTATCTTATATCGTTGAGTGTCAATCGAGTAAATTCGAAATTACTTCTTGTTACAGCACTATTATTTTTTAAACAATCGCTATAACTCTAGCTAAGTATTGGTATATTCATTCAATTTGAGTATATAATTGTTGAATAACAAACTTATAAGGCACTGGACTTGAGATGAAAAAAATAGAAGCGATTATTAAACCATTTAAACTTGATGACGTTAGAGAAGCATTAGGGGAAATTGGTGTAACGGGTATGACGGTATCAGAAGTAAAGGGTTTTGGTCGTCAAAAAGGCCATACAGAGCTATATCGTGGTGCCGAGTATATGGTTGACTTCCTGCCTAAAATGAAGCTTGAAATTGTCATTGCTAAAGATGATGTAGAACGTTGTGTAAGTACCATATTATCTGCGGCACAAACAGGTAAAATAGGTGATGGTAAAATATTTATTACCGATGTAGAGCGTATTGTAAGAATTAGAACCGGTGAAGAAAACTTAGACGCTATTTAGTTTTTCTTTGTATCAACAAATTAGACATTAGCGATCTCATGCGAATTACACAGATGATGCTAATTAACCTGAGCTCGGCTTAATACATACTTCTCTAGCAGCTATTTTTCCTAGCTTCTGCGTTAAATTCATTTGCAATAGGCAAGCTATTGACGCATGAATTTGCCTTGAATCAAGAAAAACTATCAAGCTAGAGATGGTTTTATATGTTAAATCAATAAACTACGTAAAATTAAGCTATCTCTTAAACCGAGTTCAGGTTAATTAAGTAATTCTTTTGGTTAAGGTCAATAAATCAAGGAAAGCTTGAAGGTTTGAAAGTGGAGTGTTAGACAATACCGTCATTCCACCGTTGTCTTGGGTGGAAAA
>JBMYWR010000128.1:0-9145 GCA_049607625.1 Colwellia sp. | reverse complement strand
ATCGCTTACTCAAATACTTGTGGGGATACCTCAGAATTTATTCGGGAAGCTCTTGATGTTGAAGACTAACCTACGGCGGTTTAATCAAAAGGCTCTGTTTTTTGATCTTACCCTAAAAAAGGTCTAGTGTTTCATCCGCTTTTATCCTGATCATCTGCGGGCAAAGCGGTCTGTTCACTTGACCTTACTCAAGATGTTTCTTAATTCGCCTAATCAGTGTAATTCGCATGAGATCTCTAGTCGCTAATTTGTTGAGAAAGAGATCGCGGCTAAAGCACGCTCCTACAAAAGTGATTTTCTCCGATGGTTGTGAAACCTGAAGACCAAGCTACGGCGGTTTAATCAAAAGGCGCTGTTTTTTTGCTCTTACCCTAAAAAGGTTTAGTGTCTCATCCGCTCTTATCCTGTTCATCTGCGGGCAACACGGTCTGTTCACTTGACCTTACTCAAGACGTTTCTTAATTCGCCTAATCAGTGTAATTCGCATGAGATCTCTAGTCGCTAATTTGTTGAGAAAGAGATCGCGGCTAAAGCACGCTCCTACAAAAGTGATTTTCTCCGGTGGTTGTTAAACCTGAAGGCCAACCTACGGCGGTTTAGTCAAAAGACGCTGTTTTTTGCTCTTACCCTAAAAAAGGTCTAGTGTTTCATCCGCTCTTATCCTGTTCATCTGCGGGCAAAACGGGCTAATGTCTAATCTCTGTTAATAAACGAAAATAGAAACTACAGGGTGCCAAATATCTTGTCACCCGCATCACCAAGCCCAGGTAATATGTAGCCATTTTCATTGAGCTTTTCATCAAGTGCTCCAATCACCAAGTCAACATCAGGATGTGCGTCCTGCAATACTTTTACCCCTTCAGGTGAGGCTACTAAGAATAAGGCGATAATTTCTTTGCATCCAGACGATTTTAATAAGTCAATCGTTGCTAGGGCTGTTCCGCCCGTAGCTAACATCGGGTCAATAATAATTGCTGTTCTTGAGTTAATATCTGCAACAATATTTGCATAATAGGTGTCTGGAAGAAGCGTTTCTTCATCGCGTTGTAAACCAACAACGCTGACTTTAGCACAAGGCAGTATCGCTAGAGCCCCATCAAGCATGCCAAGACCTGCGCGTAAAATAGGTACAAGTGTGGGTTGCTTATTTTTAAGTATTGGGGCTGAAATATCACCCGACCAACAAGTAATTTTCTGTTGTTCGAGTTTGAAATGTGTCGTAGCCTCAACAGTGAGCAACATACTAATTTCTTTGGTGAGTTCTCTAAAGGCTTTGACAGTTATATTGCTTTCACGAAGTAAACTTGTTTTATGCTTAACCAGTGGATGTGAGCTTTCTGTAACAGACATACATTTCCCTTATGGTTGATAAGATCAGATCTAAATGAGCTAACTTCAAAAAAACATTAACGCGAAGATATCGTTAGCATTGCTGTAAAGGTAGCAGATTACCAAACAAGCGCCTTAAAATGAGTGCGGCATAAAGCTTCGTAACGTTCATTACCGCCAACTTCAACCTGTTGCCCATTTCTAACTGCTTGTCCATTTTCATCTTGTCTAATAACAAAGTTAGCTTTACGACCACAATGGCAAATGGTTTTAAGTTCAACAAGTTTATCTGCCCATGCGAGTAACGCTGCGCTACCGGAAAAAGTTTCGCCCAGAAAGTCTGTACGAATACCGTAAGCCAGCACGGGAATATGCAATATATCTACGATATCCGTTAGTTGTTTAACTTGCTCTTTAGATAAAAATTGCGCTTCGTCAATTAAAACGCAATGAAGCTGTTCTTCATGATTTTGATGTTTGATTTCTTCGAAAATATTACTATTTGAATCAAAAAGAAGCGCATCAGCATCTATGCCTAACCGAGATGAAACCTTTCCTTTTGCAAATCGGTCATCAATTTTAGCGGTGTAAACAGATGTTTTTAAGCCACGTTCTTGATAGTTATAAGAAGACTGTAATAAGTGTGTAGACTTACCAGCATTCATTGAAGAATAATAAAAATAAAGTTGGGCCATGCTTGATTTGCTTAAATAAGAAGTTGAACGTGATAAATAAAATACAATGACAAGTACGCGTTTACCACTTTAGTTGAAAATGAATTAGTAATTGCTGTTATTACTTGCGTCGACTTTATGGTCTAAGGTTGTCAGCAAACTATTAAGTAAACTACTTGCGCCAAAACGAAAATGGCTTGAAGTTGTCCAGCTTTCCCCTAAAAGATCATCTGCTAATGATAAGTAAATGGCCGCATCTTCTGCATTTCTAACACCACCCGCAGCTTTAAAGCCAACATCAGTGTTATTGTTCTTAATGGCTTCAAGCATAATTTTAGCCGCTTCAGGTGTTGCATTGACGGCAACTTTACCTGTAGAAGTTTTAATAAAGTCTGCACCAGCTTTAATACAAATTTCACTTGCCTTTTGAATGAATTCAGGGGTTTTTAATTCTCCAGATTCAATAATCACTTTAAGCTTAACCGCATTACCACAAGCTTTTTTACAAGCTTGAACCATGTCAAAGCCAATCTGTTCATTACCAGCAATAAGCGCTTTGTAAGGAAAAACTAAGTCGACCTCATCTGCACCATATGCGATGGCGGCGTTAGTTTCAGTTAAGGCTATACCTAAATCGTCATTACCATGAGGGAAATTAGTTACAGTTGCTATTTTTACATGCTCAGTTTGCTGTGCTTTAAGCGTTTTTTTGGCGAGCGGAATAAAGCGAGGGAATATGCAAATGGCTGCCGTTTCGCCTGATGGAGATTTGGCTTGGTGGCATAAGTTAATAATATCATTGGCCGATTCGGTATCGGTCAAGCTGGTTAAGTCCATAAATGAAAGTGCGCGCTGAGCCGTTTTTTGAAGTGCACTAAGGCCGTTCGATTCGTTTAAAGTCATAATTAATAATTCCTATAGCGAGATGAAAACACCAGCAATTGCTGCGCTCATTAAGTTGGCTAATGTTGCAGCAAACATCGCTTTTAAACCAAGCTTAGCAATATCTTGTCTTCGTCCTGGCGCCATAGAGCCAATGCCACCGAGTAAAATGGCGATAGAAGATAAGTTAGCAAAACCACACAATGCGAAGGTTACAATAGCTTGGGTAGCTGGCGATAAGGTGTCTTTTATTTCAACAAAATTTACATAAGCAAAAAATTCATTGATTACGATTTTCTGTCCGATAAAGCTACCAGCATGTAACATTTCATCAAAAGGTACACCAATAATAAAAGCAAAAGGGGCAAATAAATAACCTAAAAGAAGTTCAATGGTTATATCCTGATAGCCGAACAATCCTGCAACTCCACCAAGTATTGTGTTTAATAAAGCGATAAGCGCAATAAAGGCAAGTAACATAGCGCCAACATTTACCGCAAGTTTTAAGCCTGAAGCCGCTCCAGATGCAGCAGCGGCAATAACATTAACGGGCTTGTCGTCTCCTTCATCAAAGTCGATAGAGTCTGTCACTATTTTATCTGGTGTTGTTTCAGGGTAAATAATTTTGGCCATCAATAAGCCACCAGGTGCAGCCATAAAAGAGGCCGCAATAAGATATTTAAGTTCGATACCTAAACTAACGTAACCCGCCATAATTGAACCAGCAACAGAAGCTAAACCACCTACCATAATGGCAAACAACTCTGACTGTGTCATGGTGGCAATATAAGGTCGAACAACTAGAGGTGCTTCTGTTTGACCAACAAAAATATTCGCCGTTGCTGAAAGAGACTCGGGCTTACTGGTTCTGAGAAGTTTTTGTAGAGCGCCGCCAATAATCTTCACGACCCATTGCATAACGCCTAAATAATAAAGTACCGCGATTAAAGAAGAGAAGAAAATAATATTGGGTAAAACACGAACAGCAAAAACAAAACCAACACCGTTCTCATACATCGCATCTGTGCCTAAACCACCAAATAAAAAGTCGATACCTACTTTGGCACTGTCGATAACACTTTGTACGCTATTGGTTATTGAGGCTAATACATCTTTACCAAAAGGTAAGTAAAGCACGAAAGCACCCAGTAAAAGCTGTAAAAGAAAAGCAAAGCCTACGGTTCGAATGTTAATAGATTTTCTATTACTAGATAATGCGTAGGCAATAGCAAGTAAAACGAAAATACCCAAAACACCTCTTAATGATCCTAAATCCATAAATACCCTTTATTTACATCTTGCTGTTTTTATAATTAATTAAAGTATGCCGTATTTCATGCTGGTATACATTTATTTTGTTGATAGTTCGCGAATTTTGGCCTTAATAACATCTATCGCCATTCGGTTTTTACCGCCGCGGGTTATCACTAGGTCAGCCCAAGTTTTAGAAGGCTCAATAAACTGATGATACATGGGGCGTACAGTTTCAAGGTATTGATTCATTACAGATTCAATGCTTCTATTACGCTCTACTAAATCACGTTGAATTCGTCTAATCAAGCAAATATCAAGAGGAGTATCCATGTAAACCTTGATATCGAACTGCTCTCTAAGTTTAGGGTTAGAAAGTAATAAGATGCCCTCAACAAGTATTATTTTTGTAGGCTTAAAAGTTCTTGTTTCTGACGTTCTAGTGTGTGTTTTATAACAATAAACCGGTGACTCAATGGATTTGTTCTCTGAAAGATCTTTTAGATGAGCTGAAAGTAAGTCATGCTCAAACGCTTCTGGATGGTCATAGTTTGTTTTAACGCGCTCTTCCATCGTTAAATGAGTCTGGTCATGATAGTAGGCATCTTCATAAATAATAGAAATAGCATCTTGGCCTAACTCTTCACGTAGCTCGTCATGAATAGTTTGCGCAAAAAGCGTCTTTCCTGAAGCGGAAGGTCCTGCGATAGTAATGATGGTTGGTTTGTTAATTGTCACGGTATAGCCTGTTAAAAGTGCTTTTTCATACTATGATTAATCCATTAAAGGTAGTATTAAAATTAAGTTTTAGAAATCCTACTAAGTTTAGAGTAAATTCATGAAGTTTCTAGTAACATTTTGAATGGATAGTGCGTTTCCCTACTTAAACATGTCAATCTGTTCATTTACCCTAAGCTTTAATAGTGATAAATTACCACAAGTTGACCATGTGGTCATATTTTATTGTGTTTTTTTACAGGTATTTTATAAATAGTTAGAAGGAAATGTAATGGCTCGTGCAATTATTTTAGTTATCGACAGTTTTGGAATTGGCTATTCTCCTGATGCCGAAAGTTTCGGTGATGTTAACGCTAATACACTTGCAAACTTAGCGATAGCGTATCAAGAACAAACAGGCAACACACTGACGCTTCCTAATTTAGCTAGTTTAGGTTTATTCGGCGCTGCAAATTGTTCATCTAAAAAAGACTTTCCCTATGCAGGTGGCGAACCTAAAAAAGGAGCCTATGGCTATGCACAAGAGATAAGTACAGGCAAAGACACTCCAAGTGGTCACTGGGAAATGGCAGGTGTGCCAGTACTGTTTGATTGGACTTATTTTAATGATAGAGAAAATTCTTTTTCAGCCGACATAATTGAGCAGATAAATGAAGCCACAGGTATAAGCGGTATATTAGGTAATTGCCACGCTTCTGGCACAGAAATCATTGAAAGACTTGGTGAAGAGCATATTAAAACCGGGCTTCCTATTTGTTATACCTCAGCAGATAGTGTTTTTCAGATAGCAGCACATGAGGAGCATTTTGGTTTAGACAACCTTTATAAATATTGTGAAACTGTTAGAGCTGAACTAGATGACTTAAATATAGGTCGTGTAATCGCTAGACCATTTATAGGTGAAAGCGCAGATACATTTACTAGAACGGGTAATAGAAGAGACTATTCTGTATTGCCTCCCTCACCTACGGTGCTTGACAAAGTATCTGATGCAGGAACGCACGTCATTAGTGTAGGGAAAATAGCAGATATCTTTGCGCATCAAGGTATCCATGAAAAAACTAAAGCGACTGGCCTAGATGCTTTACTCGATGCGAGTATTAAGCATCTTAAAACAGCACAAGACAATGCATTAATTTTTACTAACCTTGTTAACTTTGATCAAGACTTTGGGCACAGAAGAGATCCGGTTGGTTATGCAAAAGAGTTAGAAGCTTTTGATGCAAGACTGCCTGAGGTAGTCGATGCAATGACTGACGATGATATGTTATTTTTAACCGCAGATCATGGCTGCGACCCTACATGGCCAGGTAGTGATCATACCCGAGAATATGTCCCTATTTTGGCATATCATCATAATATAACATCGGTAGATTTAGGTGAACGTAAAACATTTGCCGATTTAGGTCAAACTGTCGCCGACCTTTTCAATGTGGAACCGATGGACTACGGCACAAGCTTTTTAGCTGAAATAAACTTTAAACAATAGGTTTCCTCATGAAGTAAGTTATTTATCAATAGGAATATATAAATCTCGACAAAATTTAAGTTGATGATTTTAAACAAAAGCCAAGAGCAACTGTGAAGTGACCCCCAATAGTTGGACAACCAATTATTGAGGGTCTTTTTTTATGGTACTAGCAATAAAACTTTCACCCCCTCTAAGTTTGGACAGGCATGTTTTAAGAAGTATCTGGACAGGCATGTTATGTAACACCGCTATAAATTAATAATGTGAAAATCAATCAATTGTAGCTAAATGTAACTAAGTTGATGTAAAATGTAGCGGTCTCGTATCAAAGAACTAAGTTAGTTAAACTTCTCTCTGGTAGAAAGGTCGATTAGCTGTTCGTTTGATAAGTAACCACATACATAATAAAACTTAGGGAATTATCATGAATTCATTTATCAAAAGGCCTGTCGCCTTGTGTGTACAATTAGCGGTACTTTCAAGCATAGGTTGGTCAACTGTAACTAACGCAGCAGAAAATGAAGTAAAAGATGACAGTGGCATTGAAGTTATCAATGTTACCGCACGTAAACGTGAAGAAAACATTAAAGATGTACCTATTTCAGTTTCGGCATTAACCCCTCAAAAATTAGAAGTGCTTGGTTCTTCAGGCATGGATGTTCGAGCATTATCAGCAAAAGTTCCTAGCTTACTTATTGAGTCGTCTTTTGGTCGTACTTTTCCACGTTTTTATGTTCGTGGCTTAGGTAATACAGATTTTGATTTACTAGCTTCTCAACCGGTTTCATTAATTTATGATGATGTGGTTTTAGAGAACTCTCTAACCAAAGGCATGCCAATGTTTGATATTGAGCGTGTAGAAGTACTTCGTGGTCCGCAAGGTACGCTTTTTGGTCGTAATACCACAGCTGGTATTGTTAAAGTTCAATCCAAAAAACCTACCCAAGACTTTGATGCCACGGTATCTGGTTCATATGGTAGTTATGGCTCAACAGATTTACGTTTAGCTGTGGGTGGCGGCTTAACAGATACTTTATCTGCTCGCGTTGCGTTTTTAGATCAAGGCCGAGATGATTGGATTGATAACAAAGCACCTGGGTTTGAAAAAGAAGATGAGCTTGGTGGTTATGGTGAAACTGCAGGTAGAATTCAATTGTTATGGGAACCAAGTGACAAATTCAGTGCTTTGTTCAATTATCATTTCCGTGATGCAGACGCTGATGCTCGTGTATTTCGTGCCAATATTATTAAGCCAGGTTCAAATGATTTAGTTGATGATTTTGAGCGTGACGTTGTTTATCAAGATGCGGCATTAAGAAATAATCAAACTATTGAAATGAATGGTTCTAGTTTGAAGCTTGATTATGATGTCGGTTCTCATACAATTACCTCGGTTACAGGCTATGAGTCAGCAGAAATGTTTTCTGTAGGTGATATTGATGCGGGTTATGGTGCTGCATTCCTACCTAACTACATGGGACCTGGTTTTATTCCATTCCCATCAGAAACGGGCGCAAAAATGCCTGACCATTCACAAATAACCCAAGAAATTCGTCTTGCGAGCAACGATTTAGGTGCGCTTGATTACCAAGTAGGTTTTTTCTATTTTAATGAAGACTTAACTATTCATAACTTAAGCTTTAATACGTTAGGTGGTGGTGTTCAAGACGGTCTTGCCGTTCAAAACATGGAAACCAAAGCATGGGCTGTATTTGGCTCTGTTGACTATGAAGTATCAGAGAAAGTAAATGTTAACGTAGGTCTTCGTTATAGTGATGACGAACGTGTTTGGGATGGTACTTTAGTTCAATCACCTTTTGGCGCACCAGGTTTTAGCGAAAATGCGACTGTTGATGACTCTCAAGTAAGTGGTGATATCAGTGTAAACTACGTTTGGACAGATGAAACAAACCTTTATGCACGTTTAGCAAAAGGTTATAGAGCACCAAGCATACAAGGTAGAAGCTTGTTGTTTTCAGCTTCTCATACCACAGCAGATTCAGAGCTAGTAACTTCAATTGAAACAGGCTTTAAGTCGACAATGCTAGAAAATACAGCTCGTTTAGATGGCTCTGTTTATTATTATATTGTTGATGATCAGCAGTTAACGGCAGTTGGTGGTACGGGGAATGTTGCTAGCTTATTAAATGCAGATAAAGCAGTTGGCTATGGTTTTGAATTAGACTCTGAAATTTGGGCTACTGATGATTTAGTGTTTGGTGCAAGCTTAAGTTACAACCACACCGCGCTTCAAGACGATACTATTTCGGTTGATGGCTGTGGTGGCGGTACGACCAACAATGGTAAACTGTGTACTATTACTGATCCTTTAGCTCAAGACGGTCGTGTTCTGATTGATGGTAACTCTTTGCCACAATCTCCTGAGTGGATAGGTAACTTCAGCGCTCGTTGGACCCAAGAGATTGGTGTTGGTGAGTTGTATGTCTATACAGATTGGTCTTATAGAAGTGAAGTTAACTTCTTCTTGTATGAGTCTAAAGAGTTTACTGGTAATGCGTTGATGGAAGGTGGTTTACGTGTAGGTTACACGTGGGACACAGACAGTGCGGATTACGAAGTTGCTGTTTTTAGTAGAAACATACTTGATGAAGAGCAGTTAACAGGTGCTATTGATTTCAATAACTTAACGGGTTATGTGAATGAACCACGCTTTTATGGTTTAGAATTAAAAGCGAACTTCTTCTAATAGAAAATTGTTAACATCGCAAAAAAAGGGCTAACATTTGTTAGTAATGCCGATCAGTTAAGAAATACTTAGCGATCCATTGACCGATCTTTT
>JBMYWR010000127.1:0-9247 GCA_049607625.1 Colwellia sp. | reverse complement strand
CCGTACGTACGGTTCTGTGAGAGGGATGAGGCATAAGCCTCACCCTACTCGATGTATCTTGCTGTAACCTAAATAATGCTTATTAGGTATTAAGCCTTACTTTTCGTAGCTGTTAACGTAACTTGCTAGGTCTAAAATCTTATTCGAATAGCCAATTTCGTTATCGTACCATGAAACAACTTTAACAAAATTATCAGTTAAAGAAATACCCGCTTTTGCATCAAATACAGAGGTACAAGTCTCTCCGATAAAATCATTTGATACAACATCATCTTCAGTGTAACCAAGTACACCAGCTAACTCGCCTTCCGAAGCAGCTTTCATCGCTTTACAAATATCTTCATAACTTGCGGCTTCTTTTAAGTTAACTGTTAAATCTACTACAGATACATCTGGGGTTGGTACTCGAAATGCCATTCCTGTTAGTTTACCGTTTAGGGCAGGGATTACCTTACCAACAGCTTTTGCTGCACCCGTAGAAGATGGGATGATATTTTGACCTGCACCACGTCCACCGCGCCAATCTTTAGCTGAAGGGCTGTCTACAGTTTTTTGGGTTGCTGTTGTAGCATGAACTGTTGTCATTAAACCGCTTTCAATTCCCCAATTATCATTTAAGATTTTAGCAATAGGGGCTAAACAGTTAGTTGTACATGAAGCGTTAGAAACAACATCTTGACCTGCATAATCATCAACATTAACACCACATACAAACATAGGGGTGTCATCTTTAGATGGTGCTGATAACACAACCTTTTTTGCACCAGCTTCAATATGTTTACGAGCAGTTTCATCGGTAAGGAATAACCCTGTTGATTCTATAACAACATCAGCATCAACTTCATTCCACTTCAAGTTAGCAGGGTCTCGTTCTGCTGTTACACGCACAACATTACCATTTACGACTAACTGATTGTTAACAACTTCTACCGTACCTTTAAAGCGACCATGTGTTGAGTCATATTTTAACATATAGGCCATGTATTCAATATCCATTAGGTCGTTAATACCAACAACCTCAATGTTATTTCTTTCAATAGCAGCTCTAAATACAAAACGACCAATTCGGCCAAAACCGTTAATACCAATTTTCATGTTATTCCTACCTTATTTATCAATATGTAGTAAAATTACACCATAACGGGTTTGCACACAAGCTTTAAATCATTTTACACAACATATCGGATGTTTTATCGAAAAAAATGACAAATTATTACAAAAAAATGTCGTAATGCTAGCTTTAGACATGTATTCAATTGAATTTTAAATACACATCTTTGCTGTTGTATTTGAATTAAAGGTAAAGTCGCAATAAATCAGTTAGATAACATTACATAAAGTTTTTAATAAGTTTATGTATAAAAGAAAAGTATATAACTATTTACTGTGTTTTTTGCGATTAGCCAAATGTTTTCTACAATTATATTAGACAAATTAACAAAATAGACTAAAAAATAGGTCAATAGAACATAAACATTTAATAGGCGTTATGAACTGCTATACAAAGTATGGTAGAATGCGCGCAATTTTTATGACGTAGTTATTTGGAAGTAAACTTTTTCAAAGTGAGTCTTTTTTTGAAAGTAAACGAGGAATTTTTATTTATGCCACAAGGCAATTTTTTGTGTGACATCGGTTTCATCGGCTTAGGTGTAATGGGTAAGAACTTAGTACTTAATTTAGCTGATAACGGCTATAGTATGGCTGCCTTTGATTTAAGTGAAGAAAAAATCGATGCAGTGGTTCAACAAGACGCATTAGAACAGCAAAGCATTACCGGTGAAGAGAATAACACACCGAGAGTTTATGGCTGTTCATCGGTTTCTGATTTACTTTCAAAACTTCAAGCACCTTATTTAATTGTTCTGAGTATACCCGCAGGAAAGCCAGTAGACTTAGTTTGCCAAAGCCTTATTGAAGCGGGACTTCCAAAAGATAGTATTGTTATCGATACGGGTAATAGCCTTTGGGTTGATACCGTAGCTAGAGAGAAGAAATACAAAAACGATTTCACCTTATTCTCATCAGCAATTTCTGGTGGCGAAGTAGGAGCTCGTTTTGGACCTGCATTAATGCCAAGCGGTAACGCCCAAGCCTGGGATCGTATTGAACCAATTTGGCAAGCGATTTCAGCTAAAGTTGACAGCAATACAGGTAAACCATTAGAAAGAACGAAACCTGGACAAATAATAGAAGAAGGTGAAGCTTGTACTACTTATATTGGTCCAGCAGGTGCTGGCCATTATGTAAAAATGGTCCACAATGGTATAGAGTATGCGGATATGCAGATTATCTGTGAAGCTTACCATGCATTAAATACCGGTATGCAAATGTCTGCCGAAGAAATAGCGGATGTTTTTGAACAATGGAATAATGGCCCATTAGACAGCTACTTACTCGAAATTACGATTGATGTTTTACGTCACAAAGAATTAGAGACAGGCCAGCCAATTGTTGAGTTAATACTAGATAAAGCAGGGCAAAAGGGCACTGGTTTATGGACAGCAATCAGCAGTTTAGAGTTAGGTTGTCCTGCTCCTACTATTTCAGAGGCTGTATTTGCTCGTTCAATCTCATCTTATAAATCGGTTCGTATCGATGCATCTAAGGTGTTAAAAGGTCCTGAGCAACAAACGATTACTGAAACAGAAAAAGAACTTTTCATCACTCAATTACACGATGCAATGTACTGTGCAAAAATGTGTGCCTATGCACAAGGCTTCCAGTTAATGGAATTAGCAGGTAAAGAGCATGGTTGGGATTTTGATTTTGCAAGTATTGCTAAAATATGGCGTGCTGGCTGTATCATTAGAGCCGCATTTTTACAATCTATAACAGATGCATTTACGCGTGACAATCATTTAGAGAATTTACTACTTGATGAGTTTTTCATTGATGAATTAAATAAACGTCAAATGAATTGGCGTAAAGCTTTATCAACTACGGCGTTAATAGGCATTCCAACAGGTGCACTTTCCTCTTCGCTTGCTTATTTTGATGCATTACGAACAGAAACGTTACCGGCTAACTTGCTGCAAGCACAAAGAGATTACTTCGGTGCTCATACTTTTAGCCGTGTTGATAAGCCAATCAACGAAGCATATCATGTTGAATGGGCGACTAAAGAGCGAAATTTAATTAAACTATAACGCATTACAAGGCTGCTTTATGCAAGATGATGACTTCAAAGATAAATTAAGCCCTGAGGCCTATCAAGTTTGTCGATTAGCAGCCACCGAACACCCGTTCACTGGCAAGTACAACGATCATTTCCTTACTGGTACTTATCATTGTGCTTGTTGCGATATAGCACTCTTTTCAAGTCAATCTAAATTTAATTCAGGTTGTGGTTGGCCAAGTTTTTACCAAGGGCTACCACAACGTATTCTGTATATTGAAGATAATACTTTAGGTATGCAGCGTATTGAAATTAAATGTAAACAATGTGACTCCCACCTAGGTCATGTTTTCGATGACGGCCCTTTACCTACGGGTAAACGTTATTGTGTTAACTCATTAAGTCTTAACTTTAAATCTGCATAGCTTATCTATAAATCGACCTACTCATCTCTAGGTTATACAAATTCAACTAAGTCAATGCTCACTTGTACTGGTTAAAATAATTCATTTTTCCTTCGTACAACAAGATCACAAACTTAATGGAACTGGTATTACTTCATTAATAACAATTTATTCTCCCTCCACTTTTTAATTACCCGTTAGATAAATTAGTATCATTAAGTAAAATATTAAATGTACAAATGATACTGTTTATGAAAGCTTTTATTAGAGCGTGTTTTATAAGAACAGATAAACAACTTTTTATATAGTCGCTTGGCTGTATTTGAAGTGTATAAATTCAGTTTATACATCTTAGTTTATCTGGCTTAATATATCACTACTGTATAACCTCTTGTAATTTATGTATATAAATATTTGCCGGACAATATTTAAGAGAATTTGACGTTACAAAATGCTGTAAAAAATATTTTGTAATTCCTAGTGTAATGTTTCTGTTTGTATTACAATGGCCGCAGTTAAGTAATAAAAAACCAATCCCCTTTAATCTAGTATAAACAAGGACAATCAATGACTTCTCACCTTGAGGAACAATACCAAAAAAGTTGGCAAGAACGTCAAACTTATGCAGAAAATATGCAGCCTATTATTGGGCAGTTATTTAGAAATAAAGGTATAGATATTTCTGTTTATGGTCGTTCGTTAGTGAATGCATCACCTATTGATATTATTAAAGCGCATAAGTCTGTTGCGCTTCATGAAGAAAGTAAACTTAGACTACGTGAAAGCTTTCCGTTTGTTAAAGCCATAGACCAAATGAGTCTTGCTCCTGCTCATATCGATGTAGGTAAACTGGCTTATAACTACTTATATAAAGGTGGAGCAAACGATTTAACCATCGAACAATTCCTTGAAAAAGAGCTTGTTAGTGGTGTTGAGCAAAATACTAATGAGAAGAGCCAAGATGTCGTTCTTTATGGTTTTGGTAGAATAGGGCGTTTACTTGCGCGCTTATTAATCGAACAAACAGGTCCAAATTCAAAATTAAATCTACGTGCTATTGTCCTTCGTCCTAGTAAAGGTGGTGAAGATCTTGAAAAGCGTGCAAGTTTGTTACGTAGAGACTCCGTTCATGGTGCTTTTAACGGTAGCATTACTATCGATAAAGAGAATAATGTTATTAAAGCCAACGGTGCTTTTATTCAAGTTATTTATACCAGTTCTCCGTCAGAGGTTGACTACACACAATATGGCATTGAAAACGCTCTAGTGGTGGATAATACCGGTATTTGGACTGATGAAGACGGCTTAGGGCAGCATTTAGCGTCTAAAGGTGTTGGCAAAGTGTTATTAACCGCACCTGCGAAAGGTGATATTAAAAATATCGTTTATGGTGTTAACCAAGATATGATTTTAGCAACGGATAAAATTATCTCTGCGGCGAGTTGTACTACTAACGCTATTACACCTGTTTTAAAAGCGTTAAATGATGAATTTGGTATCAAAAATGGTCATGTAGAAACTATTCACTCTTACACAAATGATCAAAACTTAATTGATAACTACCATAAAGCGCCTCGTCGCGGACGTAGTGCACCATTAAACATGGTGATTAGTACAACCGGTGCTGCTAAGGCTGTAGCTAAAGCTTTACCTGAGTTGAAAGGGTTATTAACAGGTAACGCGATACGCGTTCCTACGCCTAATGTTTCTATGGCTATCATGAACTTAAACTTAAACAAGGCAACGGATAAGGATATGTTAAATGATTACTTACGTAACATCTCTTTAAATTCACCTTTACAAGATCAAGTAGATTATACGGCTTCAAATGAAATCGTATCAACTGACCTTGTTGGTTCTCGCTTTGCCGGTGTTGTTGACTCACAAGCAACAATTGTAGATGGTGACAGAGCTGTATTATACGTATGGTATGACAACGAGTTTGGTTATAGTTGCCAGGTGGTTAAAGTCATGCTTGAAATGGCAGGTATTTATATCCCTAACTTGCCAGCTAGATAGAAATCTTATCTATTTACTTATAACGAAAAGCCATTGTGAACATTGAACAATGGCTTTTTTGTTTTATCTAGCTAATTCTTGCCTATTGCAAATGAATTTAACGCAGAAGCTATGAAAAATAGCTACTAGAGAAGTATGTATTAAGCCGAGCTCAGGTTAATTATATACAACGAGCAGGTTTAGGTAGGCCAGCGTACTTTGTAGCTTGTTTAGCAGGCCCTAATGGAAATAAACGGTATAGGTATCGACTACTTGCTTTTTCTTCTCCAAACTCACTCTTCATGGCTTTGGTCAATGCTCTAATAGCAGGTGATGTATTATAAGTAAGATAAAAGTGTCTTACGAAATCGATAACTTCCCAATGTAAAGGCGTTAATTCAAACGCATCATTTTTAGCCATTTGTTCAGCTAATGCTTTATGCCACAAGGTAAAGTCGAGCAGATAACCTTCTTTATCTGTCTCAATATCGACTCCTTCAAATTTAAATGTTATTGCCATGTGATTGCGTTATCCATTTTAAATGTGAGCTCTACTAGATCAGACATGTTAATTGCTTGAATGTTTTTATGCAGTTCAATACCACGTGCTTTAGCATGGTCGTTTATAATATTTAAAGTTAATGAAGCACCTAAAATGTATTGTTCATATATTGGGTGAGTTAAGCAATAACAGCCATCGTCAATAAATACAATAGAATCGCCTGGCAAGGCTATTTGAAGGCATTGCTTTAAAGAGTTGCTAGTAAATGCACTTTGACGAACTATATGGAGTGTAGACATAATCTCTCTAAAAACTAAAAACTAAAAACTAAAAACTAAAAACTAAAAACGTAAAATTTGTTGATGTTGTGAAAGCTTAACAGAAAAGTCTTCTGCGTTAAGCACTGTTACCGCTTCTATATGAAACTTATTGTTTAAATTTCGCTCTTTCAAGGATTGCTCACAAACATAAACAGTATCAATGTCATAAAATTCAAATGCTGAAAATGTTTTTAAATAATTTTTCACATCAATTATTTCAGCGTGTTGGCCATCTAACAATTGCCAAACACCTTCACCATGAAAAAATAAATTGATATCTTGCTCAAATGATCCAAAAATCAACGCAACATCTAATGACTCTTTTCCTGCCTGGCTAGAGAAGGGTGCAGAGGTATTTAAAATGGCTACTCCAGTATAATTATTAGCGTTGCTAACATGTAAATTAGTTGTCACAATATTTCCCTTAAAATTGAATTAAGCGATCTGCTTGATTAGATAGTTCAACTAACTCACCTAAGCCAGAGACTGTAAAAGATGGATTTATATTAGCATTTTCAGTTTCGTCATCAGTTAATCCGCGTTTTTGGGCTGCGCTAATACACAAGTGTAATGGTAATTTATAAACCTCAGCCAACTTATCCCATGCGGTTATGATTTGAAATTCATCACTAGGAATAGATATTTGACTACTGGCATTTAAAACGCCATCTTGGTAGAAAAACACACCGATAACGTTAATATTAGCCTGCAGTGCAGCCTCAATATACTTAATTGCTGTATTTGTTAAATTGCTATGTGGTGGACTTGTTACAACCACTGCTAATTTATTCATTTCGTTACCCATAAAAAAGCCTCGCTATTGCGAGGCTTATTATAATCATAAAATCGATTTGCTAACAGAAGTTAACGTAAATGATTAATCGTTATTTGCACCTAAAAGGTGTAATAAGTGAACAAAGATATTATAAATGTTCAAGTATAACGAGATAGTTGCTCTGATATAGTTACGCTCACCGCCATTAATAATACGGCTTGTATCAAATAAAATCAGACCAGACATAATCATAATAACAGCAGCGCTAATCGCTAGTGATAAAGCTGGAATTTGGAAGAAAATGTTAGCGATCATTGCAACAACTATAACGATTAAGCCAACCATTAAAAAGCCACCCATAAATGAGAAGTCTTTTTTACTTGTTAAAGCATAGCCAGATAGTGCGAAAAATATTAACGCGGTTCCGCCAAGAGCTTGCATAATTAATGCGCCACCATTCGGCATAGCAGCATAAACATTTAACATTGGCCCAAGAGAAGCGCCCATTAAACCGGTAAATGCGAATATCCAGAAGATACCACTTGCAGAGTCAGCTTTTTTGTTTACAACAAACAATAAGCCAAATGAAATAAGCGTTAAAACAAGTGCTGTTGTGTGTGATAACTGGATAGCCATTGAAATGCCAGCAGTAACTGCACTAAAAGCAAGTGTCATTGATAAAAGCATATAAGTATTTTTCAATACTTTATTAATTTCGATAGCAGAGCTTTGAGAAGCTGCTTGATAATTCATATTAGATTGCATAAAACATCCTTAGGGTTTAATTATACTATTTGTTATTAAGATAAGGTTTTTAAAACTAAATACAAGTGCTAATTAATATTTACTTTAATTTAATGCGATCATAACAAATCGTATTAAACATGACATATTATGACACGGGCATTAAGTGATTTCCAACAAACAAACGTAATTAGCCAAAAAAACTTGTATTCAAATGTAAAGCTTATACCAATCTATCTATAGAAGCGGTCAGTTAGATTGGCATAGTGTCATATCGTATCTGGTTAGATATATTCATATTTTTACCTAATATTCGTGTTCTTAAAGCAATTGGCACTATGATCATTAATCAATCCTGTTGCTTGCAGGTGTGAATAAAGCGTTGTTGAACCTAAAAATTTAAAACCTCGTTTTTTTAAATCTTTTGCTAACTTATCGCTCACTGAAGAAGTCGCCACATAATCTTCAAGTGTGGTAGGAGAGTTATTAATTGTTTGGTTATTTACATAAGACCATATAAAGGTGCAAAAGCTTCCAAACTCTTGCTGAATCTCTATAAAGCGTTCTGCATTGTTAATAGCCGCCTCGATTTTAAGTCTATTTCTAACAATCGAAGGGTCTTGCATTAGCCGGTTTACGTCTTCTTCTGTGAACTTCGCTACTTTATCTACATCGAAATTAGCAAATAATTGTCGGTATCCTTCTCTTTTTTTAAGAATGGTGTACCAACTTAACCCAGCTTGTGCAGATTCTAGCACTAAAAACTCAAACATGGTTTTATCGTCATGAACAGGTTCGCCCCATTCATTGTCATGATATTCGACGTAATCTGCTTTACTTGTATCTAACCAAGGGCAACGCTCTATAGCTTGTGTCAACTTTAGCTCCTTTATAACTTGTGTCATTTTAATTACGGTCTATTATTAAATAGAATGTAATTTATGCTTAAGTGTACATTTTATTAGCAAACAATCAAAAACCTTTAAATATTACTTTACAATGTTTACATGACACTTTAATATTCGGTTCGTCTTCAAACAGGCTTATTAAGCTATTGAAGTTACATTATGGTGAGATGGCTGAGTGGTCGAAAGCACCGGTCTTGAAAACCGGCAAGGGTTTGTAGCCCTTCTAGAGTTCAAATCTCTATCTCACCGCCACATTTAGAGAAGCCCGTTAATCGAAATATTAACGGGCTTTTTGCTTTTTGAATATTTGAACTTATCAAACTTTAGGGGTTGTAGCGTCAAACCTTTTAAGAGTTCAAATCTCTATCTCACCGGCACATTTAGAGAAGCCCGTTAATCGAAATATTAACGGGCTTTTTGCTATTTGTATATTTGAACTTATCAAACCTTATGGGTTTGTAGCGTAGAACCTTTTAAG
>JBMYWR010000126.1:0-9602 GCA_049607625.1 Colwellia sp. | reverse complement strand
TTCTGGCAAGATGAAGAGATTGAGTTTCAAGAGCAATTACCGGTAATTGAAACTGAATTTGAATCATCAGGTGTCGAGCTTATCAAGTTGGATGAATATTCGCACTTTGAAGTCAAGCAACGTGTTGAGCTAAAAGAGCCTAACACTCAATTCTTGTTATATAGCAACAAGGCGCTAAACGAACCAACGCGTGATTGGCTTTACGATATTCGCCTTTATGCTGAGCATTTTTATGCTGATTCAAGCTCAATGATATTAAATGAACTTGGTATGCGTATGGAGTTTCGCCAAGACATTAGCCGCTATAAAAAGTTTTTTGGTAATCAGCAACGTTACAGCAAACTTAAGAAGTTATTACCTGAAGGCGCAGATAAGCAAGCACTAGAATTAGCAATGGTTGCGGTAGTTGCTAAGGTAGAATCCGTTAGTTTTACAACCATACTACATCAATTAATTTCACTATTTGTTGAGTCTCCAAATAAGTGTGATGAAGCCATTGCCGAATTAGAAAAATATGATCTAACCAAGATATTTTGGCGTCATGCAGTAGAAGAGTTTGGTTATATTGCGCTGGGTAACTGGATAAATGATGAAGATGCAGACATGCCAGTTGCAAATGTTAAAGACTTAATTACTAAACTGTTAGTAACCGATTGTTACCATGGTTTACAGGCATCTGGCGTTTCAATTAGTAAAACGGACTTTGCTACAAGTCTTTCTGCACATGTATTACCACTTACTATTGATTCCGAAAGCTTGGACAAGCTTCCCAAGGCTATTAGAGAGCTAATAGGCAATGCAGCTGCGAAGCGAGCAGCTGTGGTTAGTTTTGTTTCTTCTTGGCGCGAGAGCCGTACTTTGTCTGCATCGTACAACGACATAGTTAGAGAAGTCGCAGATGAATTAGAAATAAAACACAAGTTAGCTGAGTTTAAAAATCCGAGTAACTTCATAAATGTTGAGACCTTCATTGAAGTTGAACAGCAGTTGATCAAATTAATTGCGACAGACTTACAGGCTTATTCTGCTAATGAAATCAGTGATTGGGTGTCGACTAAATTATACGGCCATTGGTGCAGTGTCGACAAAAATTATCAATACCTGTTCGCTTCTCTTCGCGCTGCAAAAGAGTTCTACGACTTAAGAGATAAGTACTTTGATGGTTTTTATTTCGACAGTGCGAAGGTTCTCTATAAAGCATACGAATCAGAGCTTTATAAGTTTGATCATGCCTATCGGATTTTCTTTGAAAACTTCATTAATTTACGTAAGAACAATGGCGGTGACTTATTACAAAGTTTAGGTTTAGTTGATGATATTGAAAATCTTTATGTGAATTGGTACTTGAATGACTTAGCCATAGCATGGGGTAAATTGGTTGATAGCGAGAGTCTTCTTGATAATTGGAAGATTGTAGGCGTTCATAATCAACAACACTTTTATCAACAAGAAGTGCGTGGCCTATTAAGAAATACTCAAGCCAAACGTATTTTTGTGATTATTTCAGACGCTTTACGCTATGAGGTTGCTCACGATATTTATCAGCGTATCAGTGATGAAGGGCGTTTAAAGCCTGAGTTAAAATCTCAGCTAGGTGTTGTCCCATCTTATACCCAACTAGGAATGGGAAGCCTACTTCCACACCAAAAGTTAACTGCGCATTTAGGTTCAAAAGTAGAATACAAAGCTGACGGTATTTCTGTACATGGTCATGACAACCGTCAAAAGGTGTTGTCCAAGCATAACGGCGTTGCTTTTAAAGCCGATGAGGTTTTCAAGTGGACAAGACAAGCGGCTAAACAGCAAATTGGTGAAGCTGAAGTTGTCTATATTTATCACGATATGATTGATGCCATAGGCGATAAGCAAAGTACTGAAAATCAGACTTTTGAAGCTGCACAAGATACCGTTGTTGAATTGATCGAGTTGATAAAGCGGATCTTTAACCGTTTAAATGGTAGTCGAGTGCTATTAACAGCTGATCATGGCTTTTTATTTAAAATGACCGATTTAACGGATTCAGATAAAACCGCTCATAAGTCAAAACCTAAAGGCGCAATTGAAGATAAAAAACGTTATGTCATCGGTTCAAATTTGCCTTCAGATGATTTTTATTGGACTGGGAAAATAGCCAATACAGCTGGAATTGACCCTGCTTTAGGCGATGATGCAGAATTTATTGTGCCTAGAGGTAGTAATCGATTCAATTTTGTGGGCGGTGCTAAGTTTATCCATGGTGGCATTATGCCGCAGGAGATTTGTGTTCCTGTGCTTCAAGTTCGTGAGCTTGATACTAAAGCACAGACAAAATTAGCTAAACAAAAAGTTGGTGCTGTTCCTTTACAGAACCCCATTAAAATTGTTTCAAATATCGATAGGATTTCATTTTTACAAACTGACCCAGTCGGCGACAAGTTTAAAGCTCGTAAGTTGGAGCTTTGGATTGAAGACCCTTTTGGTAAACAGGTGAGTTCTAAAGAGGAGTATACATTTGATTCAGTTTCAGAAAAGCTCGATGAACGTAAACGTAATATTCAAATTAAATTAGAAGGCAGCGGCTTTGATCGCACAATAAGTTATAAATTGATAATGGAAGATACTGAGAGTAAAACCAAAACAACACACTCCGTTATTATTGATTTAGCCTTCGAAGATGACTTTTTTTAGGGGATAGCGCAAATGGAAAATGAACAATTAGATAATAGTAACATCTCAAGTATCGAATCTTCTCAAATTCGAAGCGCTGACCTTGACGATTTAATGACGACTGAATTTAAAGGTCGTGTTGTTCGTAAAGATTTAACAAAGCAGTTAAAAGAAGGAGCGAACGTTCCGGTTTATGTACTTGAGTATTTATTGGGTATGTACTGCTCTTCAGCAGAGGATGAGTTAATCCAAGAAGGGTTGAAGAATGTTAAGAAGATTCTAACAGAAAACTATGTGCGGCCTGATGAGGCTGAAAAAGCCAAGTCGTTGATCCGAGAAAAAGGCACTCATAAAGTCATTGATAAGGTAACGGTAAAACTCAATCAGAAAAAAGATATCTATGAAGCGAGTTTATCAAATATTGGAATTAAAGATGCCGTTGTTCCTAACAAAATTGTTAAAGAAAACGAAAAGTTATTAACCGGTGGTATCTGGTGCATTATTACGGTGAGTTACTTCTATGAAGAAGGTCAGAAAACATCGCCGTTCTCTGTATTTAGTTTAAAACCAATCCAAATGCCTTCAATGAATATGGATGAGGTGTATCAAGCTCGTCGTAAGTTCTCAGTTGATCAATGGATAGATTTGTTACTTCGTTCAATAGGGATGGAGCCAGCTAACCTTGAACATAGATGCAAGTGGCACTTAATAGCTCGCATGATCCCATTTGTTGAGAATAACTATAACGTATGTGAACTCGGTCCTCGTGGAACGGGTAAGTCTCATGTTTATAAAGAATGTTCTCCGAATTCATTGTTAGTTTCAGGCGGTCAAACTACGGTAGCTAACCTGTTTTATAACATGTCTTCACGCCAAATTGGTTTAGTTGGTATGTGGGATGTTGTTGCCTTTGATGAAGTCGCAGGTATTCGTTTTAAAGATAAAGACGGCATTCAGATCATGAAAGATTACATGGCGTCTGGTTCTTTTTCTCGTGGCCGTGATTCTATTGAAGCAAAAGCCTCTATGGTGTTTGTTGGGAATATCGATCACAGCGTTGAGACATTGGTAAAAACTAGTCACTTATTAGCGCCATTTCCAGATGAAATGATCGACTCAGCTTATTTTGATCGCTTCCATGCTTATATTCCGGGCTGGGAAATTCCTAAAATGCGCCCAGAGTTCTTTACAGACCGATTTGGACTGATAACAGACTACTTAGCAGAATATATGCGTGAAATGCGTAAAACCACGTTTTCAGATGCAATCGATAAGTTCTTTAAGTTAGGTAACAACCTTAATCAACGAGATGTAATTGGTGTAAGAAGAACAACATCAGGTTTGCTTAAGCTTCTATATCCAAATGGTGAATATACAAAAGAAGATGTACGCACATGTTTAACTTATGCTCTTGAAGTGCGTCGTCGGGTAAAAGAGCAACTTAAGAAAATTGGCGGTATGGAATTCTTTGACGTTAATTTTAGTTATATCGATAACGAAACGCTTGAAGAGTTTTTTGTCAATGTGCCAGAGCAAGGTGGCTCAAATCTAATCCCAGCAGGGGTCACAAAGCCCGGAGTAGTGCACTTTGTTGATCATGGCGCTTCTGGAAAATTAGGTGTTTATCGTATTGAAACACAAATGACACCGGGCACAGGTAAACATTCAACATCGGGATTTGGTTCAGATACGAGTGCTAAAGAACAAGTACGCGTTGGATTTGAATACTTTAAAGGTAACTTAAACAGAATAGCCGCTAATTCTCGTTTCTCTGAGCATGAATTTCACATACATTTTGTAGATTTACAAACATCAGGAAATAGTCACCAAGCGAGTTTAGGTGCATTAGTAGCATGTTGTTCAGTATTACTTAATAAGCCTGTGCAAGAGCAAATGGTGGTATTAGGCAGCATCACACTTGGTGGCGTAGTAAACCCAGTTCAAGATTTAGCATCAAGTATGCAGATAGCGCTGGAGGCAGGTGCAACTAAAGTGTTACTGCCTATGGCATCAGCTAGTGATATACCTTCTGTACCTGCTGAAACATTCACCAAGTTCCAAGTAAGCTTTTACAGTGATCCAGTGGATGCTGTTTATAAGGCTCTTGGGGTTCAGTAATAATAAAAAGACTAAGCTAGATACAAGGATTAGTGCTCTATGAATGAAGTAATATATTCTAAGGAAGAACTAGAAGACCGCTCTGAAGCCGAGTTGTTTGCTATTTTAAAGCAGTCTTGGGGTGTGAATGACAACAAAATTGAAGTTTGGGGAGAGTTACCTGCTCTTGGAGACACTACTTTTGGTTTCCTGAGAAATCCTCGTTTAGTTTCAACGGGAGATAGGTTGTATTACCCAGTACAAGGTCTAGAAATAGAGCCTTGCAGGTTTTTTATGGCACCCCAAGATGCATCAAGTTGTGGTTCGAAAAAGCACAAGCGGTTTGTCCGCTGCGAATTGGAACTATCTCCTGAATCAGAGCGCCGTAAACATAATAATCCATTAAGTTTATGCGTAAAAAGTGGTACTGGAGAAAAACTTCTTTATTTGCCTAAAGAAATACCGTTAGAAATTCTAACAAATCCCAATTCAGAAGAGGAAATTTCACAGTTTATCTCAAAATCTATATATGACTTTTATCATGAAAAAGCGATGGGAGATTTAGATGAACTTGTAAAGAAAGAGCAAAGTGAATTTGAGCTAAAAATGGCTCAAAAAGAAAGAGACGCTACCCAATCTCTTGAAATTATTAAAGATAAAATACAAGAAAATGAAGAAAAGCGTGATATTGCTATAAAGCTAGTCGAAAAATTAAATAGCAAGCAAATTGAGCTTGATAAAACAATTAGTAAACTAGCTCAAGATAAAGCAACTAAAAAAACTGAAATTCAAACACTGGTCACCAGCTATACAAGGATAGAAGCAGAAATGAATAATAAAATTAAGCGATTAAAAGAGTATGTAGCTGATAAAGCATTATTTTTAAAAACGTTTGAATTTATCGATGAAGAAGTATTGGAGCTTTTTATACAGGAAAGCCAACCTTCAAGTGATCAAGTGGAAGGAGTTTCGTTTAGTGATATTTTAAATGGTGACTACCAACAAGCCGTATCATACATCCAATCATATTTAGTCAGCCAAGATATTCTATATCCACGTCATATAATTGAAAATTATATAACTTTGTTAAGAACTAAAGATCTTGTCATCCTTGCGGGAGATTCCGGCTCTGGAAAAACTAACTTAGTTAAATCTTTTGCTAAGGCTGTTGGTGGAAAATCAATTATTATTCCTGTAAAGCCCAATTGGACAAGCTCTGAAGATTTATTAGGTTATTACAATCCACTTGAAAAAAAATATTTAGCCACACCATTTTTAGAGGCAATGATTGAAGCAGAGCAAAATCCAACAATACCTTATTTTATATGCTTAGATGAAATGAATCTTGCGAGAGTAGAGTATTATTTTGCTGACTTTTTGTCGCTCCTTGAGATTAGAGATGAGTCTCCTGAAATTACACTTTACTCAGAAGACGAATCCTCACATGTTCTTTCTGAGCTAAAAGCCGTTGTGGATATTATTCAGTCTACAAAGGAGAAATATAGCAAAGAAGGTGTAATTAGCTTTATTGAATTACTCAAAGATGAAACATTAAATAATCAGCTTAGATTAGCGTTTGGCTTTAGTGATAAGGATTCGCTTATTAAATATCATAGTGAGATAAGACGCATGCTTTCGGGAGTTATGACTATGCCTTCCAGTATTAAAATGCCTGCCAATCTGCATATCATAGGGGCTATTAATATAGATGAAACGACACATTATTTATCACCTAAAATTTTAGACCGTGCGCATATAATGCGGTTTGAATCTCCACTTCTATCAAATTGGGATGAAATATTAACTCAAGTCGAATCATACGAATTCGAGGATATCTCAAAGCCATTGCTTTTTAATATAGACCAGCTTGGTTATCGAAATAATTATCCTAGGTTTGATAGAGATAACGCGTTTTGTAAACTCTTTGTAGAGTTAAATAAAGATTACTTCCACAAGCTTGGTGTCGAATTTGGTATGAGGACCATTCGCCAAGGCTTAAATTATTTGGAGCTTTTCCAAGAAGTAAACGACGACTCAAGTATGGCGATCAATAACTTTATGCTTCATAAAGTGTTGCCAAAATTTACGTTTGATGGAAACAAGCATGTTGGAGAGCAAACCAAATTAGAATTAGTTGATAGAGTGTTTGTTGAAAGGGTTAAATCGTTATTACCTAATTTTGAAGAGTATAGTGAAGTATTTTCAGCAGTTCACGCCATTGAAACCGTTGTAAAGAATGCCAAGGCAAATGATGGCGTTGTTAATTTCTGGTCTTGAACGTGAAGCCTCAATTTGAAATAAAATACATAGAGCTTAAGTGGTATGACAAAAATACTTTAGTTAAAGTAACTGAGTCTTTAAATGCCCTTAGTATGGAGTATGATTCGGTGAATCAATGCTTCACGACAGAAACCACAATCTATCCAAAACTTGATGAAATTAAGCGAGGCCAACTCGCTGTTCGTGTTTTAAATGTCGAAGCTGGACAACCATATATTTATTTGCCAAACAATGATAAGAAGCTTTTAACCCAGATTAAAGATCCAGACACTGGCATTTATTGGTGGATACTTAAAGAAAAGTGGGTAAGCGAGCAAAAACAATGGTTTGGAATTGCGCCGAATATTGTTGGAACTTTAAAGTTTTATATAACTAGCCAACTTTGTGAGGTCGAAATCAATGGCTCTGATTTTAGTGTTGAACAATTAGAACAATATCTAAGGGTTTTCAAAAATGATTTATGGGAACTTATTCTTGATGACAGTAGTGCCGTACAGGCAAATGCAAAGCAAACAAATGGTATAGGTGTTAGTGAAGAAGTAATTGAGTGTATCAATAAAATAGTTAATGCAGCTCAAAAAATATTGGAAACACCAAAAGTTGAGCTTCGAGAAATTCAGACCATAAAGCCAAGAAAATTAGTGAAACCAGTTAATCGTACTTTTATGGAGATGGTTTCGAAATCTAATCAACGTTTTCTAACCAGTAGAGCGACCCAACCCTCATATAATGTGCCAGAAAATAGGTATATTCTTTTCGCTTTGGAACGATGCTGCCGCGTTCTTAAACAAATTGTTATTCTTGCCCAGAATAAATCACAACGATTCTTGGATACAGCTAATAAACTAAAAGGGCAACTTGATTCTTTTGACACTAGCGTGAAAGTCAATCGCGATTTAGTGGTAAAAGATTTAGAAAGGGTTAGGGAAAGAGCAAAGCTAGAATACTGGCAAAAGAAGTTAAATCTCAAGATACAAGACAATGACATTCAGCTAACGACAACAAGGTGTTCACTCGATTTATATTTGCATTTAGAGAATAAAACACAACAAAAGGATGGTTTTTTTGTTCTGATATGGAATGGTGAGAGCTGGGTAAAGCCAGATAATAAAAGTGGTATTTTAAGTTTAAGGTATCGTTATCAGGTACTATTAGAAGTATTAGAACCGGGAGATACTCTGAAATTTAATTGTGATTACAATTATCGCACTAGTGAACGTGCCGTTTTATTTAATTTGGATAACGTTCACTCGATTGAATTGATAGACTGTCAATCGATTCAAAAAGCAAAAGAAGCTTTTGAAAAAGAGAAGCTTATAGGTAAAAGTTTGGCGAAAAATGGCTGGGTAAAACCCTTATCTCATCAAGAAATTGAGGAGCAAAATAGGGAAAAAGCCTCATTACTCAATCGAATCAACTACTACTCACAAAATCAAGAAATATCAGAATATATTTACAAACGAATAGAACCAAAATATCGAGAACTAAGAAAATTAATTCAACATATGAAAGGGCATGGAATTATGCCTTCGTCCCATTTCCCGAATTCAATGACATTCGTCCAAAATATTAATTATCAAGCTGTACATAATGGCTATAAGGTATTGAGAGATATCACTAAACTTACAGATGATGAGCTTTTATTAAACCTTGAACAAATAGATGATATGGGGCTGGTAAATATGCCTCTTTTATATGAACGTTGGACTTTAATACAACTCATTCTTGTTCTAAAAGGTTCGTTTAGGTTTGTTCCACAGAAGGATTGGAAATATAAACTTATTGAAGCAGTAAAGTCTAACAAAACAGATATTAACATAAATTTAATTAATGATGAGGCAAAAAGGTACATTTCGCTTTGGTATGAAAAATCTTTATCAAATAATAAGCGACCTGATTTTATTTTGGATCTGACGTGGTTTTCCCATAATATCGACGGTTCTAACGAGCGCCATTTTAAACGCTTTGTATTAGACGCGAAATTTTACGATAAACTAACATTTGATAGAGCGGGAGGAATGCTTTCAAAAATTAATGAGTTATTCGACGGTAAAAATTATAGTGAAAATAATTCAAATCCTGTATTTCTTATTCACCCCTGTAATAACCTAATTGAACATCCCATTACTGCACAATCATGGGGGAAACACAGTTTCCTTGGAGAGCTAAACATTAACGACGATGTTAATCTTTTTTCTCATGATCGGGGTGCTGTTTTTTTAAATCCTATAGATCGCTCGCTTTACTCAGACGAATTACAACGCTTATTGGGTATGTTTCTTCAGTATAAGTTAGAGGATGCTAAAACTAGCGATTTGGATAATGACAGCAGTCAAGCAGTCCCCATTTGCATCAGGTGTGGCTCTAGTGACATCAAAAACTTAAAAAAGACTACTCGCTATCGAAATAGGCATGGTGATTGGGTTGAGCGTACACCTAAGTCGGTATGGATGCAGTGTTGTGAATGTGAACAACTTCAAATATATAACCACTGCGCTAGCGATAAAAGCAGCACTCGTTTGATAAAGAATGGCCTTTATTGGAGCTATCATTCAGCAAGAGCGCTCGAGCCATTTAAT
>JBMYWR010000125.1:0-9624 GCA_049607625.1 Colwellia sp. | reverse complement strand
CGGTCATCGGCGGTCTTCTCTCTGCTGCACTTGTCGTCGGCTCACGCCGCCCAGGCGTTACCTGGCACCCTACTCAATGGAGCCCGGACTTTCCTCCCGCTAGAAATACCGAAGTAAACTAGCCAGCGATTGTCTCGGTCAACTCGGACGCAATTTTACGCTAAACTAGCTTGCGCTGTAAAGCGAAAGGTCATTAGATTTTATAAGCAATTAAGCCGGCAATCATAATTTTGACTGTTTATTTCAAAGACAAGGCTATCTCATACAAGGCGTTCTTTTTAACGCCATATATTTCTGCCGCAATAGCGCACGCTTTTTTAGGTTTCATTTCAGCAAGTAACAGCTTTAAGGTGTTAATTACTTCTGAGGATATTTCGTCTTTTTGTGCTTTGTAACCTTCAATAATTAAAACCATCTCACCTTTTAATTGATTAGGATCTTCTTCTAACCAAGTTTGTAAGTTAATCGCTGTGTCGCTATGAATAGTTTCAAATGTTTTAGTCAGCTCTCTGGCAATTACCACATAGCGCTCTTCACCAAGGGTTTGCACTATATCTTTAACTGTATCTATTGCGCGACGTGGGGCATCATAAAATACCATAGTTCTTTGTTCATCAGCTAAAGCTGTTAACGTCGCTTGCCTTGCCCCCGACTTAGAAGGCAAGAAGCCTTCAAATGAAAACCTGTCGGTAGGTAAACCGGCTACAGATAACGCTGAAATAGCCGCACAAGCTCCAGGTACAGGTGATACTGATAACCCTAAACTACGACAATGCCTAACTAAATGAAAACCCGGATCGCTAATAAGTGGCGTCCCCGCATCTGAAACCAACGCAATGCTTTTGCCTTCTTGCAGTAATGTTGCTATATACTCTTGTCTTTGCCTTTCATTGTGATCGTGCATAGACAAGGTTTTGTTTTTAATTGAAAAAGCAGAAAGGAGCTTGCCCGTATGACGTGTATCTTCACAGGCAATAATATCTACTTGTTCGAGTACCGAAAGTGCGCGCGTAGAAATATCATTTAGATTTCCAATCGGCGTAGCGACGATATATAAAGTTCCTGCTTTTATGTTGATTTCTGTCATGAGTTACACTTACTTTGATTTATTTAACACATTTAGTTGAGGCAAATGCCATTGAAGCTTATTATAACCTTACCTAAACGAAAAGATGACGGATTTCTGCATTTTGAGCCAATCTAATTTAACTTCATCCAATAAAGGCACTTTTTCAGTTGCTATATTGGTTATATTGTCTGCCTTATTTTTAGCAAGCTGTACCAGCACACCTAAACCAGATAAAACCGTGACACCTGTTGCTGAAAAAAATGAACCTGTAGCTGAAGTTGCTTTAACCGCCCAAGAAACCCTAGCACTTGCCACGAGTGAAGAATCTGAAGAGGCAAGAGCGTTACTCATTCAATCTGCCAGTTTATTTTTACAAGAAAATAATAGTATTAAGGCATTATGGCTCTCTGACCAACTACTTTCTCTACAAGTAAGCGAATCACAAACATATCAATTGCTTCTTATCAAAGCACAGTCTTTACAAAATTTACAACACAGCGAATTAGCATTAGAGACATTAACAAAAATACACAATACCTATGCTACTACTTCGTTAACTGAAACGTTTTATCGTATCTCTGAATCTGTTTACTTCTCTTTGGATAAAGACATTTTAGCTTTGAATGCTAATTTATATGCCGACAACTTCTTAGTAGAGGAGTTTAACTCTGTTACTTTAGTAGAAGATGATCAATACATTTCAGCAATCGCTCAGCCTGAACATACCAAGATATTAAATGCTTCCACTTTGTTTTGGGAAAAAATTCAACATCTCCCATCTTGGCAGCTTGATACATTAAAGAAATACAACGCACCACACAGTCAAGGTTGGTTAGCGCTTCTTTCTCAAGTCGAATTCAATAAACCAGCATCAATGGCGCTTCAGAAAAGTCTAACGTTGTGGTCTACACGTTATCCAAAACACCCTGCTCAGTTACTTATTCCTTCCTTAGAACAAGGAATAAAAATAACTTCACAACAGCTATCACATAAGCCAATAGTGATTAGTGACAATATTCCTGGCGATACAATTACCACCAGTACCACTCAAGACATGAACTCAGCCGAAGCAAAAGGTACAAGTCTAGAGACTACTGCGGTTAGTAGTTCTTCTCCTGTTCAAGATTCAGCTTCCAATCCCGTTGCCGATCCCGCTGCTGTTCCCAAAAATATCACCTCAAAAAGTTTTGAAAATATAGCTGTACTTATACCTCTTTCAGGCCCTCAAGCTATTGCAGGAAAAACCATACAACAAGGTTTTCTTGCTGCATATCACGAACACGCTAATAAAAAAGTACAATTTTACGATACCATGACCCTTGATTGGGCATCTTTAAACGAGCGACTTATTAAGGACCAAATTGACTTTACGGTTGGGCCTCTTTTAAAGTCTAATATTAACAAGTTTGAGCAAATAGAAGGTAATGACCTACCTGCTTTATACCTAAACATTCCCACTAAAGATATATCGCGTGCAAATCAATTTGCTTTTTCCATGCTTCCTGAAGATGAAGCTACACAAGCGGCTTGGCAATTGAGTGAGAAAGGTTTTTTATACCCTATCATTTTGAGTCATGACGATCCGGTTAGTCGTCGTATTGCTAAAGCATTTTCTAGTACCTGGATGCAAAGAACTGGTTTAGAAATTGATATACATTACTTTAATCAGGGCAAGGAAATGCAAGACAATTTGAAAAGTGGCTTTGATGTTGATGCAAGTCAGGCAAGAATTAGTCAAATAGGAAAACTTATAAGCTACCCTGTAAAGAGTGAAAAAAGAAACCGACGCGATGTTGATATGATCTATCTAGTCGGAACCACTGCTCAAACCAAGCTCGTTAAGCCATTTATCGATGTTAACACCAGTAGATTTTCAAAAAGAATTCCTGTTTATGCTAGCTCGAGAAGTCATGATGGTGACGATAACGACATCACAAATAATGATTTAAATGGTTTAGTTTTCACTGAAAGTCCATGGCTTGTTTCAAATGAAAACCAAAACAAACAACTTAGCGAATTAAGTGAAACGTTATTTCCTAATAGATCTGGTTCCCTATCAAGAATTTTCGCTATGGGTTTTGATAGCTATGGTTTAATTGATAATATATTTTCTATGTCTGACGCTCCCTACCTTCGCTTTTTGGGCCAAACAGGTACGCTGCGATTAAACGATCAGATCATCACTCGAAGTTTTCTTTGGGGTAAATATCAACGAAATGGTGTGAAAGCAGTTAAGCTTCATTAAAATGACTAATAGTTTACCCACGACGACTGAGGTTGGGCAACTAACCGAAAATATAGCCATTAAACATCTTCAAGCCCAAGGTTTAGTGCTTATTGCAAAGAATGTACACTCTCGCCTTGGCGAAATAGACATCGTAATGAAGCAAGCTGATACTTGGGTATTTGTCGAAGTAAAATACAGAAAGCACAGCCATTTTGGTGGCGCAATTTCAGCAATTTCGAAGTCTAAACAGAAAAAAATTAAATTATGTGCTGCTTTTTATTTCCAACAACATAACTTAAATGAATATAATACCCCATGTCGCTTTGATGTTGTTGCCTTAGATGGACCAATCAATCAATTAGAAATTACTTGGTTAGAAAATGCTTTTTAGCATTAGTTGATTTCCAAACAACAATTACAAACGAAAATACGAACAACAAGTACCAAACAAAAAAATGCCAAACAGAGGATTACTTCTTTCATGCTAGAGCAAATTAATAATAATTTTACTGAAAGTATTCAAACACAAATTGCTGCAAGTGAACTCACTGCAAGTTCAATTGAGCAAGCAGCTATGGTAATTGTTAATGGATTACTTAATGGTAATAAAATATTAACCTGTGGTAATGGTGGCTCAGCAAGTCATGCCCAGCATTTTGCTTCACAACTACTTAATAAGTTTGAAATAGATCGACCTAGCTTACCTGCCATTCCATTGGTAAGTGATAATTTAACCATAACTGCAATTGCTAATAACACCGAATTTGATCAAGTTTTTGCGAAGCAAGTTGAGGCTTTAGGTAATAATGGCGATATATTACTCGCTATATCTACCAGTGGAAACTCACAGAACGTCATCAAAGCTATCGAAAGTGCTGTTTCAAGAGATATGCCTATCATCGCCCTTACTGGTGATGACGGAGGCGATATAGCAGGTTATTTAGGTGAAAATGATGTTGAAATCAGAGTGCCTTCTGCTCGCTCAAGTCGTGTTCAAGAAGTTCATTTAATTATTCTTCATTGTCTTTGCGATATTATTGACACCACTTTGTTTCCACAAGCAGAACTTTAACTGTTTTTTTAAAAGATAATTTTATGAATTTCAATCTATTTCCCTCTTTTTGCCGAACGTCTACAACGCCAAATTTCAGTTTAACTAAACCAGCGAAGCGATTGTTAGGCCTTTTATTTGTTTGTCTTACTTTACAAGGTTGTGTAGTCGCTACCGTAGCCGTTGTTGCCGGTGGTATTAGTGTTGCTAATGACAGAAGGACATTGGGAAAACAAATAGACGATCAAAGTATTGAGTTTTCGGCTTACAATGATTTAGAGAAAAATAAAGCAATTAGCGACAATACAAATATCCAATTGGTGAGCGTTAATGGTACTGTGCTACTTGTTGGTCAATCTCCTAACACCTACTTAAGAGATTTAGTTATAAAAACCGTTAAACAAACGCAAAGCGTGATCAAAATTCATGACCAAATTCGTATTGGTAAAACCACCTCTGTTACCACTCAAAGTAATGATATTTGGTTAACCTCTAAAGCTAAGTCTGCCTTATTTTCAAATGATGCCAGTAGTTTTAATCATATTAAAGTGGTTACCGAGAACGGTGAAGTATTTTTACTTGGCTTAGTAACCGAGCAGGAAGCTAAACAGGCTGTTGATGTGGTTCGTAAACTATCTGGCGTTGCTAAAGTATTCAGAGCTTTTGAAATCATTAATGCTGACACATGAGCAAGTCTAGCTACCTTCAGATCAGTTTAACTTTACAGACATAAAAAAACCGATTCAACTTTCATCAAATCGGTTTTCAGCTAAATATTAAACGTAATAATTAATTTAAGTTACTTGATTACTTTTAAACTTGGCTTTGATTTAGGTTTCAATTTTTTAATGTTATCTGAACCTTCTTCTTCATCACTTGAATCAACCGATGAACTAGACGTAGATTCAGATTTAACGCTGCTTAATTGAGGTTTCTTACTTGCTGATGTGTAATGACTTTCCTCGTCAATATCTGACGTTTCTGGATGCTCTACCGGTAAAGAAGTACCTACACCATTTTCTTTAGCATAAATTGCGGATATTGCGCCATAGGGTACTGTTATATGCTCAATTTTTCCCGCAAAACGGGCACTAAACTCAATAGTGTCACCAGATAAATTAATACTACCTACTGCCGATAAAGCAACATTTAATACAATTTGACCATCAACCACATAGTTCATGGGTACAAGAACACCATAAACATTTACATCTACTGCAATATAAGGCGTTAAATCATTATCTGAAAGCCACTCGTAATAAGCTCTTACTAAGTAAGGCTTATTAGAGCTCATTGACTCAAAATTCGAATCAGACATTAGCTAATTGGACCTAAACGAATTTCTCTTTCAGCTTCTGTTAATGAAGCTTGAAAAGATTCACGCTCAAAAAGTCTTAACATGTAGGTTTTCAACTCTTTCGAACCTTGACCTACTAATTCAATACCAAATGCCGGTAAGCGCCATAGTAAAGGAGCTAAGTAGCAATCAACCAAACTAAACTCTTCACTCATAAAGTATGGTGCTTCGTTAAGTATTGGGGCAACACTCAATAAACTTTCTTTTAAGTCTAAACGTGCTTTAGCTGCATTTTCTGCTGAACCAGTTAAAATAATTTTAGCAAGACTATACCAATCGTTTTCAATGCGATGCATCATAAGACGACTTCTACCACGTGCTACAGGGTATACAGGCATTAATGGTGGATGAGGAAAACGCTCATCCAAGTATTCAATAATAATTTTAGCTTCGTATAACGCTAGTTCACGATCGATTAAAGTAGGTACTGTTCCGTAAGGATTTAAATCTAATAAATCTTCAGGTAAGTTGGCTAAATCAACTGTTGTAATTTCAACTCCTACCCCTTTTTCAGCTAACACGATACGCGTTTGATGACTGTACATATCATCATCATGGGTGAATAAAGTCATTAATGAACGCTTATTTGCTGCTATGACCATTAGGCCTCCCGGTTTTTTTAAATAAAATATTTTAGCTTTATATTAAAGAATAAAAGTAAAATTTATGATGTTTATAGAGTTTAGTTCTCTTAGACTAAAATACCCCAGACATGTTCAACACATCTAGGGTGTATAGCGAATAGTTAATACCACTTAAGTAATATTAGTGTATATCTCGCCAGTATTCTTTCTTCAATAAGTAAGAAATGATAAAGAATATAAACAAGAAAGCTAATACATAATAACCTAAGCTTTGACGCTCTAACTTGTTTGGCTCACCAACATATTCTAAAAAGTTAGTTAAATCTCGGATAAGATCATCATACTCTTCAGATGTTAATGTTCCACCCATTGCAGGCGTTAAGTGACTTACTTCTGCAATAGCTGGTGCGCCAGTTTCTTCATTGGCTAAAACATGCTCTTGATCGATAACTTTAAACTGTAAACCTTGAAGCTCTTGTAATACATGCGGCATACCAACATCTTTAAAGACGCTGTTATTTACACCGAACGGACGCTCTTCATCAATATAAAAAGAGCGAAGGTAAGTATAGATCCAATCAGGGTTACGTAAACGAGCTTCTAATGTTAAATCAGGTGGCGCGCTACCAAACCAACTTGCCGCTTGTTTTTGTGGCATGGTGTTAGTTATATGGTCACCCACTTTTTCACCTGTGTACATGTAATTAGCAATACCATCTGCATCTTCAATACCTAGATCTTTAAAGGTACGATTATAACGTTGATACTTTAATTGGTGACAACCTAAACAGTAATGAATATAGGTTTTAAAGCCACGCTTTAACGACTCTTTATCAGATAAGTCATTATTCGCTTTATCAAGCGGTATGCTTGGACCTGCCGCAAGCGCAAAAAATGGAACAAGAGCGCATAATACTAAAAGTAATTTTTTCATTAGTGTGAAACCCTCTCTGGTACTGGCTTACAGACTTCATTCTTAGAATAGAACCAAAGTGCAATGAAGAATCCGAAGTAACCAAAAGCAGCAACGATACCAATCATATTCGCTGTTGGTGTAGCTGGCATTGTTCCTAAAATACCTAATACAATAAAGCTGATTGTAAACTGAATCAAATTAGCTAAATGCAGCTTCGAACGATAACGTACTGACTTCACAACACCACGGTCAAACCATGGTAGCAAGAAGAGAACAATGATTGCAGCAAACATCGCCATAGTACCCAATAATGGATCAGGCACTATACGTAAAATCGTAAAGAATGGTCCAAAGTACCATACAGGAACAATGTGCTCAGGTGTTTTCAAACCGTTTGCTGGTTCAAAGTTTGGCGCTTCGATAAAGTAACCGCCACCTTCTGGTGCAAAGAACATTACCCAACAAAAGATGATTAGGAATCCGGCAACACCCATAATATCTTTTACAGAGTAATAAGGGTGGAATGGAACTGCATCAACAATATCGTATTTATCTGTGTATTGTTTATGGAAAGTAAACTGGCTTTGATCTTCAGGTTTAACAGAACCTTTCTTCTTCTTGATATCTACACCTTCAGGGTTGTTAGACCCTACTTCATGCAATGCAAGAATGTGTAAGAAAACTAAAATAACAAGAACAAGTGGAAGTGCAATAACGTGTAATGCGAAGAAACGGTTTAGCGTAGCACCTGAAATAACGTAATCACCACGTATCCAAAGTGTTAAGTCATCACCTATAACCGGTATAGTACCAAAGAGCGATATAATTACCTGTGCACCCCAGTAAGACATATTACCCCAAGGTAATAAGTATCCCATGAATGCTTCTGCCATTAATACTAAGAAGATCAACATACCGAAGATCCAAAGTAATTCACGTGGCTTTTGGTATGAACCGTACATAAGACCGCGCATCATGTGTAAGTAAACTACCACGAAAAATGCTGAAGCACCTGTAGAGTGCATATATCTCAGTAACCATCCGTAATCTACATCACGCATAATATATTCAATTGAAGCAAATGCACCAGCGCCTGATGGCTCATAGTTCATTGTTAACCAAATACCTGTAACGATTTGGTTAACTAGCACTAACATAGCTAATGAACCAAAGAAGTACCAAAAGTTAAAGTTTTTTGGGGCTGGGTATTGTGCTAAATGTTTATTCCAAGCATCAGTTAATGGTAATCGCTTGTCCATCCAAGCCATAAAATTAGTAAACATTACGCCTCTCCCTTGTTTGCATCAGGAGCAACACCAACTAACAATGTGTTGTCGTCGATGAATGAGTGATCAGGAACTACTAAGTTCAATGGTGCCGGAACACCTTGAAAAACACGACCTGCCATATCGAATTTACTACCATGACATGGACAGAAGAAACCGTCAGCAACACCTTCAACAAATTGATCAAAATCACCAACATGTGGAGTAGGAGCACAACCTAAGTGAGTACATACACCTAACGCAACCATAAACTCAGGCTTTATCGAGCGGTACTTATTAGTAGCATACGCTGGTTGTTGAGCAGTTTCAGAGTTAGGATCACGTAACTGATCATCATGTTTCGCTAAGTTTTCAACTGTTTCAGCTGTTCTGCGAACAACATACACAGGTTTACCACGCCATTCGGCACGGATCATTTGACCTAGTCCTATCTTACCTACATTAACTTCTACTGGAGCGCCCGCCGCTTTCGCACGAGCACTTGGATTCCAGGAAGCAATGAAAGGCACAGCAGCACCAGCTACACCAGCGCCACCTACAACAGCAGTAGCTGCAGTAAGAAAACGTCGACGGCCGTTATTTACAGGCATATCGCTCATTCACACTCTCCAATTGGTATTTGGTTTCAAACTGATTTTTATTCTCTATGCTGATTTATACAACAAGGGTACTTATAGCATAGCCTTTGTTTTAGTTTGATCAAATTTGCATCAATACAAATAATTTTGATGCAATGAAAATAATTTTATCGATCATAAAGAAATACAGTGTTTTTTACAAGGTAAAAAGCGTTTAGTCACTGTAAAAAACTATATTTCTAACTATTATTACAACTCGTTAATGGTTCTGTGGGAAATGTATAAGAATTCACAATTATTTATTTTACAGGCGGTTTATTTTTGGTTGATTAATTGCCCTGCCTTTTAATTAAGGTATTAAATTTCAATAAACATGACTAAATAACTTATCGATATATTAAGGAATCAAATTTCAGGCATAAAAAAACCGACACAAGGTCGGTTTTTGAATGTTGAAACGCTGTGAGGCGTATTAACGTTTTGAGAATTGTGGACGTTTACGTGCTTTATGTAAACCAACTTTCTTACGTTCAACTTTACGAGCATCACGAGTAAC
>JBMYWR010000124.1:0-9796 GCA_049607625.1 Colwellia sp. | reverse complement strand
AATTAGACTAATTAGGGACTAGAGATCTCATCGAATTACACAGATTATGCGAATTAAGACAATTTTGGGTAAGGTCAAGAGACTATCCCGTTTTGCCCGCAGATGAACAGGATAAGAGCGGATGAATGACAGAGCTTTTTGGCTAAGAGCAAATGACAATCACCACCACAGAGGCCACCGAGAGGCTTCGCCTTTCACCGAGAGAAGAAGAAAAATTCACTGGCTCTTCCTCTGTGTAGCGCAGCGCCTCTGTTTCCTCGGTGGTAAAACTGATCTTATGTCTTGCGCAACACTCGTAAGGGTAAACCCTCACCTACAACAACCGCCGGGTAAATCACTTTTGTAGGAGCGTGCTTTAGCCGCGATCTTTTTGTCTTTCTCTGTGTAGCGGAGCGTCTCAGTGAACTCTGTGGTAAAGACGAGCTTATGTCTTGCGCTTCGCCTGTAAGGGTAAACCCTCACCTACAACAGTTAAAAAATCGCGAACAAATTCACTCCTAAAAGTGCAAAACCTCCACCTTCAAACTTTTAACTTTTAACTTTTCTTTCTCATTAGGGTTTTTGTCTCATCTGCGAAAATTTGCGGTAATCTGCGGGCAAAACGGGCTTGTGTCTTGACCTAGCTCGCTTCCCGTTTCTCCCTTCCCCAGGCTTCTCTTTTCACCCTAAAATCCCCACTTCAAGCCCTTCAAACCAATCAAGAAAGCGCTTTACATCATCGCCTTTAAAAATTCTTCCATGTTGTGGGCACATCATATCAATTTCTAACTTTCTTACGCGTTGCACCCAGTCATTTTTAGCCGTATTTGAAGGCATCCATCGTTGATGGAACATTTTCATTTTGGGGATATGGGCATCAAAGTCTTCAACAAATAACGGAGCGCCAACTTCTTCTAGTGCAGCACCGATATCACCCGACATTAAAATTTTAGCTTCGCGGTCATATACATTAAAGTTTCCCGACGAGTGTAAGTAATGCGCAGGTACAAACTCTAAAGAAACACTATCTAACTTTAACGAGCCTCCTTTATCTTGAATTGGCGCATAAGTAATGTTCTCCATCCCAAAATGGCGGATAAAACCTTCCCAAATCCAAGGTGAATGCAATATTGCTGACGGCAGAGCTTGGTCCCACAAACCTAAAGAGGAAATAATATCGGGGTCTTGATGTGAAGCAAAAAGGTGCGTGATTTTATTAGCAGGTAACTGTTTTATTACCGCCGAAAGCATCGATGAAAAAAGCTCTATCCCCCCTGGATCCATTAACAAAGCATTCTCTTTAGTGATAACAATATACTGATTGGTATCAATTATTTCGTCAGGTTTTTCATCATCACGTGCAAACATGATCCATGAATGAGATGCATTTTCAAAAAGCTTTGTTGTTTTCATGTAAGTACCTACTTTTTATTGTTAGTTACGTGTTTTTTAACTGTGTTTATCTAATTCAGTGAGTTGCAATAGCTTAAAGCCCATATATTAATATCAATCTTATTTAATATTGTACTAAGCTCGACACCATTTTCTGCGAATAACTGATATGGTCTTTAATTTTACCTGCAGCACCTTCTACATTTTCTGCAACATTAATTAATGCATCTTGGTATTGAGAGCCTGCTTGTGAGGCTTCAACTCTTGAAAGCGTTGCAAGTATTACTGCATTTCTAAGCTCATTACTTAGCATTACTAATTCATTATTTAATGCGGTTATCTGTTTTTTATAGGTCTCATTTAGATCTAACTGACGCTCTTTACATCGCTCATGAACCCCATCAATACTATGAATATGTGGTGAGTCAGAGGCCCTGTTATATACATTAACAAAGTGCTCAATAACAATATCGGCTCTTACTTTAGCTGCAGTGGTTCTACTTAGTGTTGAAGCCATTTTATTAATACGCTGAGAAGATAAAATAGTGATCTCTGCAAGCCGGTCAATAAAGTCTGTTAATGGCCGAAAGCCTGCCGCTCTTTCGCCCGCCCTTAAAGCGACAGCTCTTGCGTTACTCGCTGTAAGGGATAATTGCTGGGCAATTGTGGTAGCTTGATCTAACTTAGCGGCTATTTCTGCTACAGACACAAAATAATTATTATATTCGTCTGCCATAAATTACGTGACGACTCTTTTTAATTACGGGTTTATTAACTATAGTCGGATAATTTTATTTTTGTAAGTTAGTCTAAAACTTATTAATTTAGATCAAACTTTGTGAAAAATAGGCCCCCTCGTTTCCCTATTTAATCGCTTTCTGAATTAATTGAAGGCAACAAAAAACCAAGCCACTAAAA
Organism: Colwellia sp.; assembly: GCA_049607625.1. GTDB lineage: Bacteria > Pseudomonadota > Gammaproteobacteria > Enterobacterales > Alteromonadaceae > Colwellia. Next base: position 7,507 of record JBMYWR010000124.1, on the reverse strand, counting down.
ACACTATTATAGTGAATTCAATGCGCCTGGTTTTTGTTATAAAAAATAGTGTCAGTAGTTTATAGCTGATTATTCGCTATTTTGTGCTACATCATCAGTGAAGTCTGTTGGCCAAAATTTATAACCTTGTACCGTTGCTTGTGCAGCAGCTCCCCACATGGCCGATTGATAAATTCTCACGCCATCAACATCAAATGAGGTATTTGCAGCCGCTTGACCACCTTCTTCTTCGTGCTTAGCGCTTGCATCTGCTTTAGCGCCAGCATCCCAACCTTCTTCTTTAAAGCGACGTAAAGCTTCAGCATCATTATAAATATAAGTAAATGCAACTTTCTTGAAGCCAATACCTACGCCTACACCAAGAGATGCAAAACGGTAGAAGCTTTTAACACCGCCTTCTCTTAAAACACAAACACCACCACCTGAAGAAGCCGCCATTAAGTAGCTATCACTACCTGTACAAACTAAATGCGCTAAGCTACCTGAAACACTAGCAGCCGCGGCCGGATGATCTTCATATATTTGAATTAACGCTTCATCTGTTTCTAAGATAGCATTTTTCTTTTTTGCTTCTGGCGTATTACCTGTTGCACAACCGACTAAAGCGGTCGTAGCCAACGCCATAACGGCTAAATTCTTCATTTTCATTATTATTCCTTCCTTATTAAAGCCAAATGTAAAAAAAGTGTTACAACGACAATAACACTAATTTATTTTTTTCCAAAATATTCTAGTTTTGAGTTTATTGATGATTATTACTATCTAACTTATAGACTATATATTTGAAACAGTCTACAGTTGATAAAGCTAACTTATTAAAATAAAAGCAAAGTCTTTCTAATGTATATATTAATATTTAATGGAGCCTTCTGGGATGAATAACTTAGACTCCCCCTTATTTTATACACTATTGGTTGTTGTATTATCTTCTCTTTTTTTTGCTTTTATTGCCAAACGACTAACCGACTCTATGGTTATTAAGGTTGGTACTGCAAAATTCAAATGGGCATTTTTTTCTGCTCTATCACTTATTTTCATTTTGTTAATCGCCACAACCTCTGCGTTTTTAAATGAGTTTCATGACCAATTATTATTGAAACAAGAAGAGACCTTTAAGGTTACCAGTGAAGTTAACGAAAGAACACTGGAAGCTTGGTATAGCGATCGGACTGAAGCAATTCATCATACATTAGACAACAACAAACTAAAGCGCTTAGTCACTCAGTTAACCACAGCTCAACAATCTAATCAGGTATCGTTAATAAAAGAGATTAAACAAGCAATCCGCCTTTTTTTTGCAGGGCAACCTCTCGTTATAATAAACAATCGCTCTTATAGCATTGCAACAATTGATGGCATTGATATTATTAATAAACATCAAAAAACAGAAGGTAAAGAGTCGATAATTAAGCAAGGAAGACCTCGACTATTTCAGCGGATAATATCTGGAGAAACCACCTTTATTCCACCAATTAAACTCCAAACCAAAACGAATCAATTACTTACATCTAATAGTACTGAAACGGCTATTTTTATCGCCTCTCCTATTCGTAATGAACAAGGTGAAATCATTGCTATTTTCTCCCTACAGCTTGATCAAAAACTCGAATTTTCAACGCTGTTTTCAGAAATAAGACTAGGTGAAACTTTTGAAAGCTATGCTCTCGATGATAATGGCTATTTACTCTCTCAAAGTCGTTTTGCAAAAGAGCTTGAAGAAAAAGGTATTATACAATCAGGAGAAAGCACTATTTTAAAAGTTCGTCTGCCTAATCCTGATAGCAACCCTATCGTGCTAGACGCTAAAAACAAATCAAGCGGATTAAATCTCAGGGGGTACACTAATTATAATGGCGATTTAGTTGTTGGACATTGGGAATATTTTAGTAAATTAAATTTTACTGCCGTAAGTGAAATAGCGCAAAGTGAAATGTATGATGAATATCATAAAATGCGAAATTTACTTATTATCTGCTTGGTTATTTCAATTGCATTAGTCTATATTCTTGCTGTTTTTCTTATCTCTATTTCTAAGCGTGCCAATGACATCCACCAAAAAGCGCAAAATGATCTAACACAAAAAGTAGAAGAGCGTACCCACGCGCTTGCCTTATCTGAACAAAAAAGTAATTTAATTAATAGCTCCGTTGCCGACGGCATTATGGGGGTCGATATAAAAGGCAATGTTATTTTTGCCAATGAATCTGCGATGAAAATAACAGGTTACAGTGAACAGCAAATATTAAATCGTAGTCTTGTTTCGTTATTTGCTGGCGAGCACACCAATATTTCCCACTTTGAAGAAACCAGAATTTACAAGGCGATAAAAGATAAGCAAGTTATTCGTATATTACACGACGAACTCGCTATAAATTTAGGCAAGATGCTACCAATTGAATTTAGTGTCTCCCCTGTTGAAGATGACAACACAGAGCTGGCAGCTGTTATTGCCTTTCAAGACATTACAGAGCGCCTACAAGAGACAGAACGTGTTGACAAAATTCTCGAAAACATTCCAGTTTGCATGGTTGTTATCAATAAAAATCATCTTATTGAAAAAATTAATCAAAGTGGCGTTCAGCTTTTAGGTTTTAGCAAAGCAGATATTATTGGCCAACCTGCTAGCGTTTTTATTCCTGATGATAAAGTTACAGACCATAACAACCTACTTACGCAATTTTTTAAAGATGAGCAGATAATCAACTCTATAGATATTGATATAGACTTTAAAGTTAAGCATAAATCTGGAAGCTTAGTGGATACACAAGCTATATACACTCCAATTCATTTCTCAGATGGGCTATATGCCGTTGTAGTCGTTAGGGATATTACCCTTGATAAAAAAGCCGCTTCTGCTCTCCAAACTGCCAAGCAGTTATCTGATGATGCCAACAAAGCTAAGTCTGACTTTTTAGCAAATATGAGTCATGAAATTCGCACGCCAATGAACGCGATTATGGGGATGTCTCATCTAGCACTAGGTTGTAACTTAGACAGAAAACCTAAAAATTACATCACTAAGTCTTATAAAGCAGCTGAATCTTTACTTGGTATTATCAATGACATTTTAGACTTTTCTAAAATAGAAGCGGGCAAACTTGAATTAGAAACTATCGAGTTTAACCTCCATGAAGTGTTTGACGATTTATCTAATATTGTCGGACTTAAAACGTATGAAAAAGGTTTAGAACTGCTTTTTAATATCGACCAAGCGGTTCCGGTTATGTTGTTAGGCGACCCGCTTAGATTAAATCAAATTTTGATTAACATTGCCGGTAATGCGACTAAGTTTACTGACACGGGTGAGATTATCATTTATGTCAAAGAACACACTAGAACAGATAAAGTGGTTACTTTAGAATTTGAAGTTAAAGATACCGGTATTGGTATGAATGAAGAACAGCAAAGCAAATTGTTTTCCTCTTTTAGTCAAGCAGACAGCTCTACAACTAGAAAATATGGTGGTACTGGTCTTGGGCTAAGCATTTCTAAAAAACTCGTAGAACTCATGTCTGGTAATATCTGGCTTGATAGTACTCCAAACAAAGGCAGTAGTTTCTTTTTCACGGCAAACTTTGAAATATCTCCAGCAAATAACGATATGTTAATGTTGAGTCAAAAGTCATTTCTAGCAGGTAAGCATGTTTTAATTGTTGACGACAACGAAATGGCCATCGATGTTTTGCGTGCTGTTATGGAGTCTTTCCAATGTAATGTGATAACCGCTTCAAGTGGAGCAGAAGCCATAAATATCGTAAGTCACTTCACTCAACGTTTCGACTTTTTCTTAATAGACTGGAAAATGCCAGAGTTAGACGGCATTGAAACCGTACAAATAATTAAAGATAAGTTTAACTATCAACGTGAGCAGTTTATTTTGGTTAGCGCTAGTGCACACGATGAGGATGTACTAAGTAACCTTCATGATAAGATTGACAGTGTCATTGCAAAACCAGTAACTGCATCAACAGTTTTTGATGAGTTAATGAGACTAAAAGGCGATAAGTTACAAGCGCCTTCTCGGGTTGCTAATCGGGATACTGAGTTTTTAGCTCACCAGTCACAATTAGCCGGTTGTACTGTTTTATTGGTAGAAGACAACGAATTAAATCAAGAACTGGCAATTGAATTACTTAAACAAGCCAATATAAATGTGGACCTTGCAGAAAACGGCCAACAAGCTATTGAAAGAATTAAGGCTAAACAATATGACGGCGTGTTAATGGACCTGCAAATGCCTGTTATGGATGGTATTACTGCAACCAATATACTGCGTAAAAGTCATCCAGACTTAGTTATTATTGCCATGACGGCCAATGCTATGCAAGGCGACAAAGAACGTGTATTAGAAGCCGGTATGAATGACCATATAACCAAACCTATTAATGTCAATAATATGTTTTCAACTATGGCTAAATGGATAGCTCCTTCCGCTCGTGTTATTGAGACTAAAGACCCTTCTATTAATCAAGCCATTTCAATACAAAACGCCACAACTAATCTCCCTGATTCTCCTTCTATAAACTGCGAAGCTGGTCTTGCTGTTGCCAATAATAACGTTGATTTATACCGAAAGTTACTTGGTAAATTTTGTAATGCTGAACAGTTATTTGCACAACACTTTGAAGCTGCCTGGCTAAATCAAGATTTTGAGCTCGCTATACGCTTAGCACATACCTTAAAAGGTAGCGCTGGAAACATTGGTGCTCAGCGATTACAAAGTGCAGCTGGCGATCTGGAGAAAGCTTGTGAATTAACTAGTACATGCGAAAAAGTCGCTACTCAGGTAACATCATTAGAGTCAGCATTTGATCAGACCAAAAAAGAACTCACACTGGTTTTAAATGGCTTAAAAGATTTTAAAGCCTGTGATGATGCTCCTTCACAAGACATTAAACAAGATTTTTCGCTTACCAAAGAGCTTAGTGATGAGCTCCTTCCATTACTCGACAGCTTGCTGTCGATGGTTCAGAACTTTGAGACAGATGCTATTGATGTCGCTAATAACATTCTTGCTAAAATACATGGTTTTAAGTACGAGCATGAATTTACACAGGTGATTAATGAAATTGACCGATATGAATTTACCGATGCTGAAGAAAGGCTCACTCAATTTATTGAGAAATTGGAAGAAATTAATAACGGTAATTAGCACTCAATTACTACACTTACACTTATAAGTGTAAGTGTAAGTGTAAGTGTAAGTGTTAATTATGCTTAATAGTTCATTTTTTATCATGTGGCTGTTTATCTTTAATCAATAAGACGTTCCTGTATAATAAAACACAACTCTTATATAAGCATACTAACAATTATGACTGTATTTTCTCGATTTCAGGCTCTGAACTATCTATTCTTCTGTTTTTTATTACCTTCCGCATTTGCGAACGAACCTGTTCCTTGTGATGAACCTGCTTCTAGTCCTGTTGCTTCCCCATCACCCGACAATAAAGAGCATGATTGCAAACAACCAGAGTTTTTTCACCATTATGAATTAGAAAGAAAAAATGCATTTGACCCATACATTATCACGCCACATAAATTAACTTATATTTTACCAATTACCTATACAAATAGCGTTAATAGAGCGCCTTATTTTGATGAGGGCGACTTTGATGAGAAACTCGACAATAAAGAAGCAAAATTTCAAGTTAGCTTAAAAGTACCTTTAACCCAAGCTAGCATTTTTAATGAAGGTGACAGTATCGCTTTTGGTTTTACTTTAACTTCGTGGTGGCAACTCTACAATGTCGAATTATCTCGTCCATTTAGAGAAACTAATTACCAGCCTGAAATATTTTATACAACACCGTTGCAATGGCAACCACTGGGTGGCTCAACCTATTTTGTTGTTGGATTTGAACATCAATCTAATGGCAGAACGCAAGTACTATCTAGAAGCTGGAATAGACTCTATACAACTTTTACCTTCGCTAAAGATAATTACGCAATTGCTTTTCGACCTTGGTGGAAAATCCCCGAAAACAAGCCACCTACCACCCCAGATGAGTCAGGTGACGACAACCCAGACATTAGTGATTATATGGGGCATTTTGAGCTTACAGGAGCTTACAAGTATAATGATATTGAGTTTAGTTTATTAGGTAGGCGCAATTTCAAAGAATCGAATGGTTTCCTTGAGTTAGGAGTTACCTTTCCTATTTCTGGTCGATTAAAAGGCTATGTGCAGTTCTCCAGTGGCTATGGTGAAAGTATGATTGATTATAATCACAGCCAAGAGAAAATAGGATTAGGTATTGCCGTTACTGAAATCTTTTAACAAGACCGAACTCAGCTTAGCAAAATAGAGCCATAAAAAAACCCGTTATTAACATAACGGGTTTTTAATTTTAAACACTAAACTTTCGCGTTGTTGCTTGGTTTCATTAAAGCCTAGGCTTTTATCGACCTTATTTTTTGCTCAATTGAATAACGCGTAATTGCGCTACCGCACGAGCTAATTCTGCTGCAACCGTCGCATAATCAACATCAACATTTGTTGCTGTTAAGTTTTCTTCTGCGCGTTTTTTCGCATCAAGAATGGCTTGTTCATTCAAATCATCGCTACGTATTGCAACATCGGCTAATACAGTAACTTGGTTTGGTTGAACTTCTAACATACCACCGGAAAGATAAAGTACTTCTTCAGTATCATCTTCCTTAGTAATTAGAGCCATACCCGGATTTAGTGAGGTAAGTAACGGTGCATGACCAGGTAAAATACCTAACTCACCTTCACTACCTGTGATCTGTAATGATTTAATGCTACCTGAAAATAAGCTTTCGTGTGCACTAACAACATTTAGATTTACAGTAAATAATGCCATTCGACTCGACCTCTTGCTGTGTAAGTTTACTGTAGGCCATTTATTAGCTATTTCTTTAGTGAATTAACACATAATTAACAGCTTGACCTACAATAATATCTTACAGATGATTACATCTTGTTAGCTTTCTCTACGGCTTCTTGAATTCCGCCAACCATGTAGAATGCTTGCTCAGGTAATTCATCAAATTCACCAGCTAAAATGCCTTTAAAGCCTGAGATGGTGTCTTTTAATGAAACATATTTACCTGGAGAACCTGTAAATACTTCAGCAACGAAGAACGGCTGAGATAAGTAACGTTGGATCTTACGTGCGCGAGATACTGTTTGCTTATCTTCTTCAGATAACTCATCCATACCTAAGATGGCGATGATATCTTTAAGTTCTTTGTAACGTTGTAATACTGATTGAACGCCACGAGCAACTTCATAATGCTCAGTACCAACCACTAATGGGTCTAACTGACGTGAAGTAGAATCTAGTGGGTCGATTGCAGGGTAAATACCTAGCTCAGCAATTGAACGTGAAAGTACAACAGTTGCATCTAAGTGAGCAAAGGTTGTTGCAGGAGAAGGATCCGTCAAGTCATCCGCAGGTACGTATACCGCTTGGATTGAAGTGATTGAACCTTTGTTAGTTGAAGTAATACGCTCTTGTAATACACCCATTTCTTCAGCAAG
>JBMYWR010000123.1:0-9897 GCA_049607625.1 Colwellia sp. | reverse complement strand
TGTAAGCAGTTAGCTAATAAACTAAATCAAGTGAAGATAAAAGGTGTTAACTAGAACTTAAAAAGTAAAACACTTAATTAGTAAAATTAGTAAAATTAGTAAAATTAGTAAAATTAGTATTACTTGTTAAATTTGAAAAATAGCTACTTGTGAGCCATGCTTATGTTAAATTTATTTACTCATTGGCATCAAGTCAAATGGCAAAAAGTTCGCCCCATCAAACTCACTTTACTCGCCAGGTTAGGCGGTTACTTGATGGTATTTACGGAAGAGGGGTAGGCAAGCAGTCTGTTCTTGAGCATGCTATTGCTTTCTTCCAAGAAAGTACTTTTATTTCATCGGATGAAAAAGAGGACTCCTCACAAAACACATTACTAAATGCTCAACGTATCCAGAGTCATTCACACCTACATGCAATTTGCACAGAAATAATTGCTTTAACAGAAGGCGATAACTTTACTGATACCAATCGAAAAACAGCACAACTTTTAGGTACTATTCAATTAATTACCGACACAGAAAGTCGAAATATAGCCAAAGAAAATGAAAAAAGTAAAGGGCTCTATAAAGCAGTTTTATCGCTACGACTGCTTGATAATTTATGCTCAAATTCATTGTTAAAAGAACCCTATATTGAAAAATGTTTAGAAGATGTGCCAGCAGAAAAAATTCATGAGTTATCTCGTTTAGATGATGTAATGCCCCATCGCTATGTAAGTCAGGTTAAAGTATCTATGTTAATGGCAGCGATACTTCAAGATATTGGCTTATATCACCCTAAGTCTCGTGAAATTTTGGACGGTGAAGAGGGGAAAGATGATCCCTATAGAGATTTAACGGCTGAAGAAAGGAAAGCACTTTTTCATATTAACTTTCGTGAAACTTGCCATTATATTGAACAAGGCATTGGTGTTGGTCATTATGTGGGAAATAATAAGGATGAAAGGGATCAGTACAATATAGATGAAAAGGATCGCATCGCTTTCTTGAAGCGTTTAATGAAGCTGATTTTAAAACCAGAGCAGGGTGTAGGTAATGTGTTAAAAGTGACGCAAATTTATACTTCTATTATTTTTTCTACAAAAGATAATTACGATTATAAATTGTTGCCGAAAGTTTATCATGTGCTAAATAAACATGCAGAATTAGGAGATTGCTGGAAGAAAGCTGTTGAAAGCTTATATCAAATAACAGGTATGTTTCCACAAGGATATGGCATAGTCTATATGCCATCAGACTCTTCAGGCATGCAATCAGATTGTTATGAGTATGCAATTGTAAATCAACTCTACCCAGAAAACCCATTACACCCCTTATGCCGTATGGCTACTCGTAAGCTGTCTTTCATAGGTCATGGTCAAGACATAGTAGTAAAGAAAGTAGACAATTTATACTTTCCTGAAATGGCAAAGAAAATGACGAATTTAAGTAAAGAGCGCTTAAATGAAATACTCGTACTGTTGTGCTCTAATTCGAAAGAAAGAGCAAGCATGGATTTATTACCTCGATGTTGGCATGCCAATAACTTTTTCTCATTAAAAACAAACCAAAAGTTATGGAATAAGTTTGAATAAGCTTGAATAAAAGTAATAATCTAAATTAAGTTTTTTCTCACAACTACCCCATCTGTGTTATTGACAAATTAATTAATTAATACATTGTAAACTGTGCGAATAGAGGCACTGGTTTTACTGTAAAAAACCCTTTCAAATAGCTTGAATTAACCCAATAAAAACCTTACGCTGAATGACCTCTAAGAAAATGAAAAACTATAAACACAACAAGGAAAAAACATGACAGATCAGTTTATAAAATCGAAAGCCGCCATTGCTTGGGGGCCAAAGCAACCTTTATCTATTGAAGAAGTAGATGTGATGTTACCTAAAGCCGGCGAAGTACTTGTTAAAATCGTTGCGTCAGGTGTATGTCATACCGATGCTTTTACTTTATCGGGTGAAGACCCTGAAGGTATTTTTCCAGCGATATTAGGTCATGAAGGTGGCGGTATTGTTGAGCAAGTTGGGGAGGGAGTAACCAGTGTTAGTGTTGGCGATCATGTTATTCCTTTATACACGCCAGAGTGTGGTGAATGTAAGTTTTGTTTATCGGGTAAAACCAATTTATGTCAAAAAATTAGAGAAACTCAAGGCAAAGGTTTGATGCCTGATGGGACAACGCGCTTTTATCAAAATGGCAAGCCGATTTATCATTATATGGGCTGTTCTACTTTCTCAGAATATACGGTATTACCTGAAATTTCTTTAGCTAAAATTAATAAAGAAGCGCCACTTGAAGAAGTATGTCTTCTGGGATGTGGTGTAACGACAGGTATGGGCGCTGTAATGAATACCGCCAAAGTTAAAAAAGGTGATACGGTTGCCATTTTTGGCATTGGTGGCATTGGTTTATCTGCAGTGATTGGCGCTGTAATGGCCAAAGCAAGCCGTGTTATTGTTGTTGATATTAACGAAGATAAGTTTGATTTAGCTAAAAAGTTAGGCGCTACTGATTTTATCAATCCTAAGAAATTCGATAAACCCGTTCAGGAAGTCATTGTTGAATTGACCGATGGCGGTGTTGACTTCTCCTTTGAATGTATTGGTAATGTTGACGTAATGCGTTCAGCACTTGAATGTTGTCACAAAGGCTGGGGTGAGTCTGTCATTATTGGTGTTGCAGGCGCAGGCCAAGAAATATCAACAAGACCTTTCCAGTTAGTAACAGGTCGAGTATGGCGAGGTACAGCTTTTGGTGGTGTTAAAGGAAGAAGCGAACTTCCTGATTATGTTGAACGTTATCTTGCTGGTGAGTTTGCTTTACAAGATTTTATTACCCATACCATGGAACTAGAAAGTATTAATGAAGCGTTTGATTTAATGCATCAAGGGAAAAGTATTAGAACCGTTATCCATTTATAAGTCTGTCATTTATAAATCGGACACTTATAAATCGGTATATAAAACTATCACTATTTTAAAAGATATAAATTTGATAAATAGTGATAATCATAACGCTAATGCAATAAAACGAAATATGGTAGTTCAATGGAAAATTTAGAAAAGTTAAGTACTACAAAGGCTTTTGATGGCTTTTTAACACAATATAGTCACCAATCTACAAAAACAAACTGTGCCATGAGGTTTGCTATTTTCTTACCACCTCAAGCCAGTGATACAAATAAAGTTCCTGTAATGTATTGGTTATCAGGGCTTACTTGTACCGATGAAAATTTTATGCAAAAAGCTGGCGCTTTAAAGTTAGCAGCTTCGCTAGGTATTGCTATTGTTGCACCTGATACGAGTCCGCGCGGAGAAGGTGTTCCAGATGATGAAAATGGCGCTTATGATTTTGGCATAGGTGCAGGCTTTTATATCAATGCGACGCAAGCACCTTGGCAGCAGCATTATCAAATGTATGATTATGTTGTAAGTGAACTTCCAAAGTTAATTGAGCAAAGTTTCCCTGTAACAACTAAACGCGCTATAAGCGGCCATTCAATGGGCGGTCATGGGGCTTTGGTTATTGCTTTACGTAACCCTGAGATGTTTAGCTCTGTTAGTGCTTTTAGCCCAATTTGTAACCCTATCAATGCCCCATGGGGAAAGAAGGCTTTTACAAATTATCTTGGAGAAAACAAAGAAAACTGGCAACAATATGATGCAAGTTTATTAATGGGAAATGCAAGTACTCACTTACCTGCTTTGGTTCATCAAGGTGAAGAGGATGGTTTTTTGGTTGAGCAGCTAATGCCAAGTGCTTTAGTTAATGCCGCTGAGAAATCAGGTTACCCGCTACATTTTGAACAAGTCGCTGGATATGATCATAGCTACTTTTTTATCTCTAGCTTTATAGAGCAACATCTTTCATTTCATGCTAACCATCTTTTAGGTTAATGCGAATATAGTTAAAGATGGCAAATTATTGAGCTTAAAAAATGGCTCCACTTAGCTTAAGTTTAACTAAGTTAAGGGAGCCTTTTTGTTTGCAGCGAAGTAAAACTAAGCTTATTTAATTACAATAACTTAGTTTAAACAGTAACGCTGAATCATGGCGATTAACAATTTATCTGTTTTTTCTATTTCACTATGCGCAAGAAATTCATTAGGTTGATGTGCTTGGTTAATTGACCCCGGCCCTAACACTATCGTTTGACAACCAAGTTGCTGAATAAAAGGCGCTTCGGTTGCATAGTTAACAGCACAACAGCTATGACCACTAATTTCTTCAGCGATATCAATAAAAGTGCTTGGTTTTGTTTGTTCAAAACTTGGCGAACTAGGGTGCATTTCATCAAATGTAATACGTCCAGGGTATTGCTCTGCTACAGGCTTTAATGCATCACCAAGCCATTGCGTTAACTCTTCATCCGACATGCCAGGTAAAGAGCGTAAGTCGAGGTCTAAGTGACAATGACCACAAATTCTATTGGCATTATCTCCTCCTGAAATAGCGCCCATATTTAACGTTGGAGAAGGAACATCAAACGAATCATTATGGTAGTTTTTTGTGAACTTTTCATTTAATTCAATTAACTGACCAATGACTTTATACATAATCTCTATGGCATTTACACCAAGACTTGGCTTACTAGAGTGACCAGACTGTCCTTGGACACTTATTCTATGGGACATATGTCCTTTATGCATTACAACAGGTACTAAATTGGTAGGCTCGCCAATAATGGCAACATCGGGTTTAATGTCTTGGGTTTGAGAAAAAAATCTTGCGCCTGCCATCGTGGTTTCTTCATCTGCCGTTGCTAATACATAAAGAGGCTTCTTTAGTTGCTTGGCACTTAACCCTTTTGCCGCTTGTAAAATGAAGGCAAAAAAGCCTTTCATGTCACAGGTGCCTAAGCCATAAAACTTATCGTCTTTATCAACAACACTCATAGGGTCAGATTGCCATCTGTTTTCATCAAATGGCACTGTATCGCTATGCCCCGCCAAGAGTAAGCCGCCTTCGCCACTACCTAACTTCGCTAATAAATTAAATTTATTCGTTGTGTGAGGAACTTTTTGAATTTCTATTGTAAAACCTAACTCCTCAAACCAATTGCCAAGCAACTGAATAACAGCATGGTTGCCTTGATCCCAGCTAGCGTTCATTGAGCTAATAGATGGGCTTGCAATAAGCTCTTTTAAGGATTGCGTAAAATTAGGTAAAGCCATAAATCGTTTCTCAGTGCATTTGAATAAAAACTCAAATAGTTATGCTATTTGTTTGCATAACTACCCAGTTATTGTTAAATTGATACTTCTAGTGTAATTAACCCGACTTAATATGGCTACTTATTTAAACTTCCTTGTTATAAATAGGTTATTACACACAACATTAACCTTGTATATTTTGAGGATTTTACGTGTTAACAGTTAAGAATGTCGTGGTCATTGGCGCAAGTGGATATGCAGGAGCTGAATTGGTAGGCCTTTTGTGTAAGCATGACAAAGTTTCTATTTCACATTTGTTAGTATCTGAAAATTCTTCATCTACGGGGAAGTTATTTAGTGAGCTCCATGGTAAGTTTAAAAATGTTTGTGATCTAGCGCTGACTGCTTTCTCAGATACTTGGTTTGAGCAAAATATTGTAAACGCAGAGCAAGTGATTGATGCTGTTTTCTTTGCTACACCTCATGAATATAGTGCTGACTGGGCTCATAAATTTGTTGATGCGGGGGTTAAGGTTTTTGATTTATCTGGTGGTTTTAGGTTAAAGAATGCCGAAGATTACCCTATATATTATGGCTTTGAACATAAAAATACAGATGCATTGCATAACGCCAAGTACGGTTTAGCCGAGTGGCAACAAGCAGACATTGTAAATACAGAACTTGTTGCTGTACCGGGGTGTTATCCAACAGCGAGCTTATTAGCGCTTAAACCTGTTACGGTAAATAATCTTCATATTGAAGACGGATTAATTGTTGTTAATGGTATTAGTGGTGTAACTGGCGCAGGAAGAAATGCTTCGCTGGCAACCAATTTTAATGAAGTAAGTCTTAAGCCTTACAATATTTTACAGCACAGACACCAACCTGAAATTTCGCAAGAAGCTATTGCTGAGGTAATTTTTAATCCTCATTTAGCACCATACAAAAGAGGGTTGCTTGCTACTGTTACTTTAAAAGTAAAACCGAATGTAACGAATGCAATTATCGATAAAGCATTTCAAGATGCTTATAAAAATGAAGCACTGGTTAGGTTAGTTGATTCATGGCCCGAAATTAACCATGTTGCTTATACGCCTTTTGCAGATGTTCATTGGAAACTGGATGAGAATAAACAGACACTTGTTATAAGTTGCGCTATCGATAACTTATTAAAAGGCGCGTCATCTCAAGCGGTTCAATGTTTTAATATCTCGTTTGGCTTGAGCAGTGAATATAGCTTGCTTAGCTAATTGTCTAAGCAGTTAAGCAGTTAAGCAAAATATAAATAATTAAATCGGGTAAAAGAAAGAATGAATAACATAAAACCTTTAGTCATTAAAATTGGCGGCGCTATTTTAGAAAAAGCTGACGCACTAAAAGCATTGCTTAAGGTTATTGCTTCTTTGAAAGAATCTGCTGGGCAAAACAACCAAATTGTCTTAGTACACGGTGGGGGCTGCGTTGTAGATGATATGTTAGCCCAAGCAGGTTTTACAACAGTGAAAAAGCACGGTTTAAGAGTAACACCTAAAGCGCAAATTGACTTAATCAGCGGCGCGTTAGCCGGAACCGTTAATAAGTCAATTGTTGCAACAGCCAATAGTTTAAATATTCAAGCGATAGGGTTGTCTTTACTTGATGGGCAAATGATTCATTGTGAAAAATCTAAATTAGGTCTAGAGGAAGTGGGCGACCCAAGCCCGAATAATAAAGCATTATTAACACAATTATTATCGGCTAATTTTTTACCTGTTATTTCATCAATCGGAGCATTAGATAACGGTGATTTGGTTAATGTGAATGCTGACGATGCTGCAGTGGCTATTTGCCAATTATTAGATGGCGAACTATTACTCCTTACCGATGTAAATGGAGTAAAAGGTAGCGATGGAGAATACCTTACATCTTTAAATAATCAACAAGCACAAGAACTGATTCAGTCAGGCGTTATTGCAGGTGGTATGACAGCAAAGGTTAACGCAGCGCTAAAAGCCGCTAAACAGTTGCGACGAAGTATCGCGGTTGCTAGCTGGCAATCGCCAGAACAAATTAGCTTGCTCTTACAGGGCAAGGGTGTAGGAACACAAATTCATGCCAATTAACTTTTGATTGGCCTAGTTAGAACAAGTTGAGCTTATTGAATCGACTTGAATAAGAATACGGTGGATGGGTAAATACCCATAATAAATTATGACAAAATCAAATTTTAACTTTTTAGCTGATGATCAATTAACCAAAGATCAACTTAGCTCACTTATTACGTTAGCCATTAACATTAAAAATAACCCAGCAGACTATAATCAAGCATTGGCTGGTAAGTCTGTTGCAATGATATTCGAAAAACCTTCACTTAGAACACATGTAAGTTTTGATATGGGTATTAACAAACTTGGCGGACATGCACTATATTTAGGCCAGCAAAATGGTAAGTTAGGTGAGCGAGAAAGAGTACAAGACTACGCAAAAAATTTATCTTGCTATGCCGATGCTATTGTTGCCAGAGTTTTTTCGCATGAATCTATCATAGGCTTATCGCAGCATAGCAGTGTACCTGTTATAAATGCCTTATGTGATTTATATCACCCATGCCAAGCTTTAGCCGACTTTGTGACATTAGAAGAGTTATTTGACGACATATCAAAGGTTAAGCTAGCTTACATAGGTGATGGTAATAACGTTTCTAACTCGTTAATGATTATGGCTGCTATTTTAGGTGTAGATTTTACTTTAGTTTGCCCAGCAGGGTATGAACCAAGTAAAACAATGATTGCTAAGGCAGCAGAACTTTCTGCTGTTTCTGGCAGTAAGTTTGTTGTAACGACTAATGTAGATGAACTGGGAACGCAAGATGTTATTTATACCGATACTTGGGTTTCAATGGGTAACGAAGATAGCGCCAATAAACAAGCTATAATGACAGCATTTGAAGGCTTTCAAGTGAATCATGAGCTAATGTCAAAAGCGAATGCAAGCAAAGTAATGCATTGCCAACCAGCACATTTGGAAGAAGAAATAAGTACAGCATTATTTGATAGCGATATGGCGGTTGTATTTCAACAAGCTGAAAACAGAATGTGGGCACAAAATGCCGTGTTGGTAACAGCTATTGGCAACGTATAAAGTCATGTTATAGCTAAGTAGGTAAACAGCCAAGCAGACAAATAAGTAATCGAACAAATTAAGTTAATTAAACAAATTAGAGAAAAAGATCATGAGCATAGCAAAGAAACAAATCAAAAAAGTAGTATTAGCCTATTCAGGTGGATTAGACACATCAGCCATTATTCCTTGGTTAAAAGAAAATTACGATAACTGTGAAGTTGTAGCGTTTTGTGCCGATGTAGGTCAAGGCGAAGAAGAGCTTGAAGGTATTAAAGAAAAAGCTATCGCATCTGGTGCATCAGAGTGTTATGTAGCAGATCTAAAAGAAGAGTATGTTAAAGATTATATCTACCCAATTTTAAAAACAGGCTCAGTTTATGAAGGTCAATACCTTTTAGGTACTTCAATGGCGCGTCCTATTATTGCTAAAGCACATATTGAAGTGGCTTTAAAAGTAGGTGCTGATGCGGTTTGTCACGGTTGTACCGGTAAAGGCAATGACCAAGTACGTTTTGAAGCGTGTTTTGCAGCCCTTGCACCACAGTTAACGGTTATTGCTCCTTGGCGTGAATGGGATATGGTATCGCGTGAAGACTTACTCGATTACTTAGCAGAGCGTGACATTCCATGTGCTGCATCACTGACAAAAATTTATAGCAGAGATGCGAATGCTTGGCATATTTCTCATGAAGGTGGCGAGTTAGAAGATCCTTGGTGTGAACCGTCAAAAGAAGTGTGGACAATGACCGTCGATCCAATGGATGCACCTGATGTTCCAGAAAAAGTTCAATTAAGCTTTGTTGAAGGTGAACTTGTGAGTGTTGATGGTCAAGACTTCAGTTCAACAGGCAAAGGCGCTTATGAAGCATTAATGTACTTAAATGAAAAAGCTTCAGCACATGGTGTTGGCCGTATCGATATCGTTGAAAACCGTCTGGTAGGAATGAAATCACGCGGCTGTTATGAAACACCAGGTGGCACCGTTTTAATGGCGGCTTATAAGGGCTTGGAAACACTAATTCATGATAAAGAGTCTTTAAAGTTTCGTGAATCTGTCGGGCTAGAATTTTCTCATGTTATTTATGATGGACGTTGGTTTACCCCACTAGCTAAATCACAATTAGCTGCAGCTGCATCATTAGCTGAAAAAGTAACAGGTGATGTAGTGGTTAAGCTATATAAAGGTCAAGCAACAGCTGTACAACGTCGCTCACCTAATAGCTTATATTCAGAAGAATTTGCTACCTTTGGCGCCGATGATGTTTACGACCAAAAGCATGCAGAAGGCTTTATTCGTTTATTTAGTCTTTCTAGCCGTATCGAGGCGCTTAAAGCGCAAAGCGGGGAGAAATAACGATGGCTTTATGGGGCGGGCGCTTTAAAGAAAAAGCCAGTGTACAGTTTAAGAAGTTTAACGACTCTTTACCTGTTGATTACCGTATGGCGGTACAAGATATTGTTGGCTCAATAGCATGGGCGCAATCAATTCATGAAGTTGGCGTGTTAACCGATGAAGAGTTAGTTGAAATTACCGATGCGTTAAATGAGTTAAAATTGTCAGTTGAAGAAAATCCTAAACAGATTCTTTTATCTGATGCCGAAGATATTCATAGCTGGGTTGAAATTCAGTTAATTGAAAAAACAG
>JBMYWR010000122.1:0-9911 GCA_049607625.1 Colwellia sp. | reverse complement strand
ATTATTATCACCTAAGAGCTTACTATTATTATGAAAGACTTAACTACAGGCTCGATCCCCAAGCATTTAATTATGATGGCCTTACCTATGATGATAGGTATGTTTATCCAAACCTTTTATTTTCTGGTTGATTTATATTTTGTCGGCAAACTAGGCGCTTCGGCTTTAGCAGGATTGAGCCTTGCCGCTAATGCGATGTTTTTAATCTTTGCTTTAACGCAAATTCTTAATGTAAGTACCGCTTCACTTATTTCTCATGCTGTAGGTGCAAAACAGCAAGAGGATGCTAACCTAACATTTAATCAATCAATGATGATTGCAACGATTGTCGGATTAATTGTGTGTTTTGTTGGATATTTTGGCGCAGAAACTTACCTTAATATGATTTCGAAAGACGCAGAGACAATTTTGATGGGGCTAACCTATCTTTACTGGTTTATTCCTTGTATGGCTTTGCAATTTGTTATGGTGTCAATTAGTGCTGCTTTACGAGGAACCGGCATTGTTAAACCCACCATGCTAATTCAGATCCTTTCTACCATTATGAACATTATTTTGTCGCCTATTTTAATTTCTGGTTTAGGGACCGGTTACGCAATGGGCATTGCAGGCGCTGGTTTTGCTAGCTCACTTTCTGTTATTTTTGCGGTAATTTTACTTTGTTACTACTTCATTAAGGCTGAAAAATATGTGAGTGTTAGCTTGTCTCTATGGAAACCTGACTGGCAGAGAATAAGAAAACTGCTCGCTATTGGCTTACCCGCTGGTGGTGAATTCTTTTTAATGTTTGCCTACATGGCATCTATTTACTGGCTCATTCAACCTTTTGGAGCAGATGCGCAAGCAGCATTTGGTTTGGGTACCCGCGTAATGCAATCACTTTTTTTACCTGCCATGGCAATTTCGCTTGTAGCGCCAGCGGTTGCTGGTCAAAACTTTGGTGCTAAACAATTTAAAAGAGTAAGGGAAACCTTTTTCTGGACTGCCATTTTAACTATTTCCATTATGGCGATAATGACATTACTTTGTATGACTCAATCTGAATCAATGTTACTGATCATTACTGACAATAAAGGTGTTTTACTAATCAGCACCATTTTTCTACAAATTATATGTTTTAATTATATCCCTTCTGGTCTTGTTTTTACGTGCTCAGGTATGTTCCAAGCACTTGGTAATACAATACCTGCTTTAATCAGTACGGCAACAAGGCTAACCGCATTTATTGTGCCTGCTATTTGGCTATCGAAGCAATCAGACTTTGCCATAGAGCACTTATGGTATGTATCCGTAACGACGGTTTGTATTCAGGCTGTGGTAAGTTTATGGCTTCTTAAAAGAGAATTTAAAAAGCGTTTACCTAAGGCTTTATTTTAATAAACTATTGCATCAGGAAACAATCGCTTAAGGAAACAATCGCTTCAGGAAATATCGGTGGATAAGATTAGAAGCTTAACACCGCACGAATAACCGGCGTTACGCTTCTCTAGGTTCAGGTTATTTAAACACCGGCAAAACATATTCACCAAGTTCTTCTATAACCTCACTTGCAGGTCTTTGCCCATACTTCAAATTCATTACGATA
This sequence comes from Colwellia sp., assembly GCA_049607625.1. Classification (GTDB taxonomy): domain Bacteria; phylum Pseudomonadota; class Gammaproteobacteria; order Enterobacterales; family Alteromonadaceae; genus Colwellia. Next base: position 8,326 of record JBMYWR010000122.1, on the reverse strand, counting down.
TGATTACAACCCGCATTCCTTAATGTTTGAAACATTTCTATCAACGCATTCCTACCGACTCGGTAACCTAAGTGGATGCGCGTTGGCTTAGCATCAGGATTAGGCGTTAAATCAAGATAAAAAGACTGTGCAAAAGGCTTAAATTCACCCGGTGCATACCTATTAGCAAGCTCTTTCCAATAAGCGATTGTATCTACTTGCATGTTTATAGCTCTTGGGTAGGTAATCCACCCATCTGTATTTTCAGCAATCCATTCCATCGGTTGAGAACTTCCTCCTGTGATCATGATAGGTAACTCAGTACTAGGCTTAGGTATTAAGTCAGCGCCTTGTAATTGACCATAATGCGAGTTAACCGAAGGGAAGCTTTCTTTTAATACTTTCTTTATAACACTAAGGTTCTCCCTGAATAACTCACCTCGTTTATCGATATCTACATCAAATGCAGGGAACTCAATTGCTCTATCGCCTGATGCAACCCCCATAATAAACCGTTGGTTAGATAGTAAATCTATTGAAGCGGCTTGCTTTGCTGTATGCAAAGGGTGTCGTAAAGGCAAGACTATCGAACCTGAAACTAATTTTATTTTACTCGTAATAGCAGCTAACCAAGCTAAGTAAGTAAAAGACTCATAAGTTTGTCCTACATCGCCAAAATGAGGGTCTCGCAATGGTACGTCTCGAATCCAAATTGCATCAAACCCTAAAGCTTCAGCCCGTTTTACCATATTATCTTGATTGTCCAAAGTAGGCATATCCGTTTGATATGACTCAATAGGAGACATCAATCCTAAAGTTAATTTTTCAGGTTGAAATAACTCTTTAAAACCTCGGTGCTGTGAAGAAGACATTTTTTTTACTCCATTACTAATTTAAATTTTCGATTTTCGATTTTCGATTTTCGATTTTCGATGATTAAGGCTTTAAATATGTATCAACCAATATACCTGTACTATCATTTAGTATTTCAGATATCACTTGTTGGCATACTTCATATTTAGATAACTCAGGATGTTTAAGTGCATACTGGTGTATTTGTTGATGGATATTCATACTCATAGACTCTTGAAAAGAGCGATGTTGCTCACAAGCTTGCTCTAATAATTGAAATATTGTCATTTTTTCACCTTTAAATTTAATTATCCTAAATCAATAAACTATAGTTATAGATTAAATGGAGTAAAGCATATGATAGAGATTTTAATTCTTAACTTAATCACCTTGTTGGGTGGCTTTGTCGTTGGTTTAACCGGCTTTGGTTTTGTCTTAATCTGTGTTCCATTATTAACTTTAATTATTGATGTTAAATTGGCTATTGCCGTCGCAGTGTTTTTAGGCTGGCTAACGTGCCTACCTTTAACCATAAAAATGCATGCACATATAAAGAAAAAGGCTGTTGCGATATTATTTATTGGGGCAATACCAGGCACAATGATTGGAACTCATATTCTTCACATTATGCCTTCTCAATATGTAGTAATTACCATGTCGCTAGTTATCATACTTTCTAGTGTTTACTGTCTCAGAACGGAAAATAAAACCAGTAAACAAAGTAAAAATAGTACTACCTTAGCTACCGGGTTTGCATCTGGGGTGTTAGGTGCTAGTGTCGGTGAAGGCGGCCCTCCTGTAGTATCTTATTCTGTTATGCAACCATGGAGCGCAGAACAAGCTAAAGCTACAATGCTGGCATTTTTTTCTTTACAAATGGCGTTAGCTCTTATTAATTACTACTTGGATAGTTTACTAACCAATGAATCATTACAATTAGCCCTTACCTTAATTCCAGGTTTAACTATTGGTGTTATTGTAGGGCTTATTAGTTTTAGCGAAATCCAAAAAAGACATATTAATTTTCAAAGAATTATGCATTTTTGTTTGATCATTTTAGGAGCATACTTATTAATAAAAGTTAGCTATTAAGCTAGGGCGACTATAGCGGAAATTTCCACTGCCGCATTACCGGGTAAGCTAGTACAACCTACAACGGTTCTAATGTGTCCTGCACGTTCGTTTAGAACAAAGGACATTAAATCTGACGCACCGTTTAAAACACTTGCATGCTCTTCAAAGTCCTCAGATGCATTGATATAACCTTCTAGCTTTATCAATTCTGCAAATTTAAATCCTGTTTGTTGAGTACAAAGGTTAATTTGACTTAAAATATTTAATGCTGCTAATTTTGCTGCTTGTTGCCCTTCTTCAACAGAAAGGTCATTACCCAACTGCCCTTTATACTTCATGTCCCCATTTTCAATTGGCATCTGTCCTGAAATATACAAAAGCTTTCCCGTTACGGTATAAGCCTTGTAGTTCCCTACAGGCTGAGGAGCAGGCGGTATGTTCAAGCCTAATTCTTGGATTTTTGTTTCTATTACTTGCATGAATCACCTCATTAATGAAGGAGTATGATTTATAAAAACCATACTCCAAAAGTCACTATGCTGAATGAGAGCCAGCTGTAATGCCACCATCAATAAAGAAGGTTTGGCCAGTAACGAAACGACTACCAGAGCCTGCTAGGTGAGTAGCCCACGAAATAATATCGTCTAAGTTACCTAGCTTATTCAATGGGTGAAGTGCAGATAAACTATGTAATGTTTCTTTAGGCATTAAATCGTCATATAAAGAAGTCTCAATAACCGCAGGGGCTATTGTATTTGCTCTAATATTATCTTTAGCAAATTCAATTGCTAAATGCCTTGTAAGCGTATGCATAGCACCTTTTGCAACTTGCGATCCTGAACATGGTGTCGCTTCTATTGGATTTTCTACCCACATCGAGCCTATATTAATAATGCTACCTGCTTGTTGCTTTTGCATTACAGGAATTACGGCTTGTGTTGTTAAATAACTACCTTTCAGAGCTGTTGTGTAATACCCGTCTAACTCTTCTTCTGTAACATCTAAAAAAGGCTTAGGAATAAATGTACCTGCATTGTTGATTAACACATCGATTGAGCCGAAGGTATCAACTGCTGCAGCAACCAATGCTTTACCCGTACTTTGAAGGCCAATATCGCCAGCTACATATTTGATTCGATCTGCGTTTTGACTATTCTCTTCGACAAAAGCAACGAGCTTATGTTCACTTCTTGCATTTATTACTACGTTATCACCGCTATTTAAGAAAGCTTGAGCTAATGCTCTTCCCATTCCCGACGACGCACCTGTGATAAGAACTGTTCTTGGGTTACTCATAATAATTTCCTCTGTTTTAATTGACAGAGATAGTATAGACCACCCATAGTATAAATCTAATTGATATGTACTATACAAATCATAGAAAAAAACTATACTTAAGTATTTGCTAAAACGCATTTATTAAAACCATATATATAAAAATAAGGATTACCTCATGAACCTACAACAAATTAAGTACTTTTTAGCCGTTGTAGATACAGGAACATTTTTAGCTGCTGCTAAGCAAGTTTATGTTACCCAACCGACTTTATCAGCTGGTATTAAATCCTTAGAAGACTCTCTAGGTGTTATATTGTTTCATCGAGGTTCTAGAAATGCGGTATTAACCTCTAAAGGTGAACAATTCCTGCACACTGCACGAAATGCATATAACCAGCTTATTAATATAAAGTCTGAATTGACCGAGCCCGCTAAGAAAATTGATATAGGCGTGCTGTCTACGGTTCATATGGATCATGTCGCTCAAATCGTCGAGCAATTTCGAAATATCTACCCTCACATATTAATTAAGTTCTCTGTAGCAAATTCTACCGAACTCTCTGCTATGTTAAAAGCTCATCAATTAGACTTAACCATCACAAATAATCATAGTCTTCACGATGAAGAAAACTTTACTGGTTTAATTAAAGAAGAGTTGTGCCTTGTTGTTTCGCATAAACACCCATTAGTTAGCGAACGCTCAGTAGCATTAAAGGTATTACATCAAAAAGAGTTTATTGAACGCGTCAGTTGTACATTTTGGCAGTCTGTAAATAATTTATTTGAAGAACAATCTATTCTCCCCAATACCATCTTACAAATTGAGCAAGATGAATTTGTGTTGCCACTGGTTGCAGCCAATGTAGGGGTTTCCATCATGACAAATAGAAACACGCCTTATGATGTCAAATTCATTTCAATTAGTGACTTTGAAATAAACCGAGAGATAGGGGTTTGCCTTTCTACAGATAAACGATCTGAGCATGTTGATGCTTTTATTGAGACCATCTTTAGGCAATATAAGAAATAGTATTATTAAGGGTTAAAGTTAAAGCTTCAAGTTAAAGGCTTAGCCTTTATTTACGTAGAGAGCAATTAAGCTAAAGCTATATAAAATAGAGAATACAATATGTTCGTAACACACCTATCATGCTGCGTTACGAACTGTTGCAATAGATTAACTAAGCGACTTGCTTGGCAGCTTCTTGGCTTGATAAGTACTCGTCTAATGAACCTTTAAAGTTAACTAAAGACTTATCTTTAATATCAATAATACGTGTTGCTAAGCTCGATACGAATTCACGGTCGTGGCTTACAAAAATTAAAGTCCCTTCAAAGTCTTTTAATGCATTATTTAAAGCATCAATCGCTTCAATATCCATGTGGTTCGTTGGTTCGTCCATAATAAGTACGTTAATGTCATTCATCATTAACATGCCAAACAATAAACGGTTTTTCTCACCACCAGAGCAGTTCTTAGCTTTTTTGTTGGCGTCATCATCAGTGAAAAGTAAACGCCCCAACATGCTACGAACACTTAAATCATTGTGACATGGTCTGCGCCATTGCGACATCCAGTCCATTAGCGTTAAGTCGTTGTCAAAAAATGAACCGCTATCTTGTGGGCAATAACCTATAGAGGCATTTTCAGACCACTTTACAACACCCTCTAGGTTTTGTAATTCATTCATCAAACAACGTAAAAAGGTGGTTTTACCCACACCATTTTCGCCAATGATGGCAAGTTTAGCGCCAGCTTCTAATAATAACTCACCTTTTTGAAATAGCATTTCGCCGTCAAAACCGTGCCCTAAACCTTCAAGTTCTAGAGCTTGTCGATGCATTTTTTTACCTGGAGCAAAAGCAATTTTAGGTGTGATTCGGCTAGAAGATTTCACTTCGTCAAGCTTGATTTTATCCATTTTTTTAGCACGAGAACTTGCTTGCTTTGCTTTCGATGCATTAGCGCCAAAGCGGTTTACAAAGTCTTGTAGCTCTGCAATTTCTTCTGCTTTTTTAGCATTGCCAGATAACAACTGTTCACGTAACAAAGCAGATTGTTCAAGGAAAAATTCGTAGTTACCTGGGTATATACGTAGTTCACCGTAATCAATATCTGCCATGTGAGTACAAACTGAGTTAAGGAAGTGTCGGTCATGAGAGATAATTATCATGGTGCACTTACGCTTATTTAACTCACCTTCTAACCAAGAAATAGTGTGAATATCAAGGTTGTTGGTTGGTTCATCAAGTAACAAAATATCTGGATTTGCAAAAAGCGCTTGGGCTAGTAAAACACGAAGCTTCCAACCCGGTGCAACTTGTTGCATTGAGCCAAAATGAAAAGACTCTTCAATACCAGCCTCTAGCAGTATTTCTCCTGCTCTACTTTCTGCTGTGTAGCCATCCATTTCAGCAAACTCACTTTCAAGTTCGCCAGCACGCATGCCATCTTCTTCACTCATTTCAGCTTGAGCATAAATAGCATCACGTTCTTGTTTAACATTCCATAACGCCATGTCGCCCATAATAACCGTGTCAATTACGCTAAATTCTTCAAAAGCGAATTGATCCTGACCTAGTGTGCTAACTTTATTGCCTGGCGTTACAGAAACATTACCTGAGCTAGGAGCTAAATCTCCACTTAGAATTTTCATGAAAGTGGATTTGCCACAGCCATTTGCGCCAATTAAGCCGTAACGATTACCATTACCAAATTTAGCCGATATGTTTTCAAATAAAGGCTCTGCGCCAAATTGCATTGTGATATTAGATGTAGAGATCAAAAGATTTTCCTAGGCGTTCAAACAAGTTACAAATGATGCTTTGTAGGAGTTAACCAGACCGTAAACCTACATACATTTAAGTTAAGTAGACAAATAACCTAGAGAGCAACAACAAGACTCAAAATATTAATACAAGCTTCATTAAATAAGTGGGCTTGGTATAAGGGCGCGCATTATACAGTAATTTACTATTGAACAAAATATAATCTTAAGCTGTTATCACTCTTTTCTTACCTTAAAGCTATCTTAAGCTAGCTTTATAAAACAAAAAACTTAGGAATTATCCTTTTTGGGGATTTAGTCTAAACTGTTAGTTACTGCATAAATATCGTTAACTTAATAAGGATAAAGCTTTCAGGCTAGCCTTCATAAGTTAAAGTATTTTAAATAAAAGTAGCGCTTTTAATGACATATTTTAAACCTATCCACATAATGAATACTTTGTTATTCCTGTTTATTTTTATAGCAAATACAAATGCTATTTCTAAAGAAATTAACAAATCTGAACCGCTTAAACAAAGCCCTCAATCGAAATTTACTGCACCTAATAAAGTTATCGCTATTGGTGATATTCATGGAGCATATTCACAACTCTCTAATCTATTAACAGAATTAAATGTCATTGACTTAAATGGCGATTGGATTGCTAAAGATACCTATTTAGTTAGCCTTGGGGACATTATTGACCGAGGAGCTGAGTCAAGAAAAGTGCTTAACTTACTTATCAAGCTTCAACAACAAGCACCCAAAGTTGGTGGTAAAGTTATTCAAGTATTAGGTAATCATGAATTAATGGTTACAACAGGTGATTATAGGCATGTGTCTAAAGAAGAGTTTAATGCTTTTGCACAGGAGGAAACCGAAGCACAACGTAACGCGCTTTTTGATGGTTATATGCAACAGGTAAAAGGTGCACCAAGTAAAAGCATGACAAAACAAGGGATAAAATATAATCATCGACAGACTTTCGATAAAAAATACCCTCACGGGTATAGCGCCTTCGTAAAAGCTTTTTCATCACAAGGTGTTTATGGAAAGTGGCTTAGAAGTGCCCTTCCTGCTGTTAAAGTAAATGATGCCATTTTTGTTCATGGAGGGTTATCTTCAAAGTTTTTTTTTGATGACTTACATAAAATAAATAGCATAATGAATGATGCTTGGGCGTATCAAGCACAGGTCGAAAAATTTCAAGAAATAGGAATTTTACCTATTCATATCGATTACTGGCAAAGAGCAGAATACTTAAACACCTTAGCCTTTAAAAAAGTTAACAGGCTTAATCCAAAAACTCCTAAATGGCATAAAGACTTCCTTAAACTTCATGAACTTCAAAGTAGTTTTGCCTTCGATGACAATAGCCCTATGTGGTATCGTGGCAATGCTTTTTGCCACCCTTATAGTGAATCATTTACTACTGAGCGAATCCTCAAAAAACTTGATGCTAACTATATTGTCATAGGTCACTCCCCTCTTTACAAGAAAATGCGTAGCAGAATGAATCAAACTGTTATTCTTACCGATACAGGTATGTTGAATGAGGTTTACCATGGCAACGCGACTGCATTAATTATAGAAAATGGAGAAAAAAAGACGTTTACTTTGGGTCAACAAGGTTATTCTCCTATTCCAGTTGAAGTAAACAAATACTCCGCGGGTTCTTCAACGATGACAGATGCTGAGATAGAAGACTTTTTAAGAACAGGCAAACTGGTGTCAATGAAAAAAATAGGCATAGGTATAACCAACTCCAGTGTTATCACCTTAGAAAAAGATGGCAAGATAATAAAGGCCTTATATAAAACATTTGACTCTGATCCTAACTTAGAGAACATTCCACATAGGTCGAATATGCAAGGCTATACGCCCGACAGATATCATCATGAAATAGCAGCTTACCGTCTCGATAGAATGTTAGGGCTAAACCTTGTTCCTGTTGCAATAAAAAGGAAATTTGAAGACAGAACAGGTGTAGTTCAGTTTTGGATTGATGGACTTATAAGTGAACAAAACATAAGAATGAAAAAGCAACATTTTGAAAGTTTTTGCCGTAAGGTAGAGCAGTTTAGAGTTAGCTACATATTTGACTCATTAATTTATAATAACGATAGAAATCAGACAAATATAAATTTCCTAAAAGAGAATGGGATGATGTACCTGATTGATCATTCAAGAGCATTTAGTTTATCAAAAACCAAACCTTCGATGTATAAAGAGGTCGACTTACGCTTATCTTCCTTATTTAGGACTAAACTAGAATCACTTACCATTAAAGACTTAACATTAGCGCTAAGAGATGTACTAAGTAGATACTCTGTTTAAAGGCAAGCTTTTTTATGTTCAGAACTAAAAAGCTTGCT
>JBMYWR010000121.1:0-10033 GCA_049607625.1 Colwellia sp. | reverse complement strand
ACATCGTAGCAATGTGGATTTCAGGTGTAATGCAAGGTTTAATGTGGCGCGCAGTAAATACAGATGGCACATTAACTTATAGTTTTGTTGAAAGTTTAACAGCATCTTATCCTTTCTATATTATTCGTTTCTTAGGTGGTGTTCTTGTTGTTGCTGGCTTTATCTTAATGGCTTACAACATGTTCAAAACCATTGGCGCTAAAGACGGAAGTCTTAAGCCTGCAGAAATTAATTAAGGAGAACAAGCATGCAAAATAAACATGAAAAAGTTGAAAAAAATGTCGGTTTGTTCTTTTTGTTCACAGTAATCGCCATAAGTATTGGTGGCTTGGTGGAAATAACACCTTTGTTTTTCCAAAAAGCAACCAACACCCCTGTTGATAACTTAAGAGCTTACACACCATTAGAAATGGAAGGACGTGACATCTACATTAAAGAAGGTTGTCATACTTGTCATAGCCAAATGATTCGCCCTTTCAGAGCTGAAACAGAGCGCTATGGTCATTATAGTGTAGCTGGGGAACATGTTTGGGAGCATCCGTTTTTATGGGGTTCTAAAAGAACGGGTCCAGATCTAGCGCGTGTTGGTGGTCGTTATAGTGACGATTGGCATATTGCTCATTTAATTGACCCTCGCTCAGTTGTACCAGAGTCGAATATGCCTTCATTTAAATGGCTTTCTGACAATGTGCTTGATGGTGAGTTAACGGCTAAAAAACTTGAAACGTTTAACTGGTTAACAAGTAATCGTTCTCATAAAGATGAAAATGGCAACCCTATTCCTCTTTATACTCAAGCTGAAATCGATAGCGCTAAAGAAGCTGTTAAAGGTAAAACTGAAATGGATGCCTTGGTTGCATACTTGCAATCCCTTGGTCATGCATTGAAGTAACATAGGTATTACTATGGATTACGGAACACTCAGAGGGCTATTTGCCCTACTAATATTGACCTTATTTATCATTATCGTGGTTTGGTCTTATTCTAAAAAACGAGCTGCTACTTTTGACGAAGTAGCAAACTCAATTTTTGAAGAAGATAATGCTGAAAAAATGAATGAATCAGGTCGTCTTGGCACAGATAATAAGCAGGAGACTAATAATAATGTCTAGCTTCTGGGATATATGGGTTTGGGTTCTTACCTTAGGAACACTTGTTGTAATGTTTTTATTACTTCGTTGGTGTTTAAAGAACTTCGCTGGTGTTGAAGAAGGCGAATCAATGGGTCATTCCTTCGATGGCATAGAAGAGTTAAATAACCCTTTACCTAAATGGTGGAGTACGTTCTTTTTACTTACTATCGTATGGGCATTTATTTATATTGCAATGTATGGTTTAGGTAACTGGACTGGTTTACTTGGTTGGAAAAGCTCTAACCAAGGTATTCTAAACATTGCAGAATCCAAAGCGCAAACAGAGAAAAATTTAGCAAGCGATTCAGGTGTATTAGTACAATACGACCGTGAAATGCTTCACGCTAAAGAAAAGTATGCGCCTATTTTTAAAGCGTATGCAGAACGTAGCGTACAAGACTTAGCAAATGATTCTGAAGCGTTAAAAGTAGGCCAACGCCTCTTTATTCAAAACTGTTCGCAATGTCATGGCTCTGACGCTCGTGGTACCACAGGCTTCCCTAATTTAACTGATTCAGATTGGTTATATGGCGGCACCCCTGAAGCGATTAAAGAATCGCTTATGAACGGCCGTAAAGCTTCTGGAATGGTCGCTTGGTCTGCAAGTGTTGGCGGTGAAGAAGGCGTTAAAGCCTTAGCCGCTTATGTTATTAGCTTAAGCGGTCGCTCTGTTGACCCAGAATTAGCTAAGGCGGGTGAAGCTAAATTTGCAATATGTGCTGGCTGTCATGGTAGTGAAGGACAAGGTAGTTTAGCTATGGGCTTACCCATGGGTGCTCCAAACTTAGCTGATAACATCTGGCTATATGGCGGCTCTAAACGTGCTATTGAAGAATCTATCCGTAACGGACGTGCTGGTGTTATGCCTGCCTGGAAAGATATCTTAGGTGAAGAAAAAATTCATGTTATTAGCGCTTATGTTTATTCGCTTTCGTTAGATTAAACCTAAAGGGTTTTGCTCTTAAAAAAGAGTTATGCAAGCCCTTTATTATTCAAGTAGAAAGGTAACGATTGCCTTTCTACTTCCCTCCTACTTTTATTTTCTAATTTCATCAGCAAACATTTATAGTTACTAGCTTGTAATACTTTAAATTGCTATTATTCAAACTCATTTTATAAAAAGAACTTCCACTATGAAAATTACACCTTGGTACAAAGAGCCATGGGCTTGGCTCGTTTTCTTTCTTCCTTTTACTGCGGTAGTGGCTGGTATTAATACCTACATTATTGCCAATGAAGAGCCTGATCCTCTTGTTGTTGGCGAGTATTATAAAGTGGGGAAAAGTATCAATTTACAGGTAGCTAAAGTTAAAAGAGCTCAGAAATTAGGAATGCGCTTTTCACTGCAAATGAATGACAAAAAGCTTGTAATAACACCTACTGGCATTGAGAAGTCTTTTCCTATGTTAAATGTGCATTTTTTCCACCCTACGCTAGAAGGTAAAGACTTTAGTTTAAAGTTAACACCTGATGGCAATGGAATTTTCAGACATGAATTTTCAGAAGTTATTACAGGTAAATGGAAAATAACGCTAACCCCTTTTGATAATGATTGGAAAATTCAAGACACTATTGGATTAGGCCACGAGCAGGTTATAGACCTTATTCCTAACCCGCGAAAAGCACAATAACGCCTACGCTTAATTAACGTATTTCTCAACCTGTTTTATTACTTTAGCGTTTAATTTTATATGTCTAATAAATGTTTTCACTGTTTCGAGCCAATACCCAAAGGTATCTCATTATCTGTAAACATCAACAATAGTTCACAACCTATGTGCTGCATAGGTTGTCAGTCTATTGCACAAACTATTGTAGATAATAACCTTGTACAATATTATCAAGTCAGAACGGAGCCAGCTCAAAAAGGCTTAGAACTCGTCCCTGAGCAACTTAAAAAAAATAAATTACTTGATGAAGCTGTTCTACAAAATGAATTTATTTACCAAACGGATCAATACAAAGAAGCTATTTTAACGATTGATGGTATTAGCTGTGCTGCTTGTGCTTGGCTAATTGAAATGAAGATATCCAAGCTTGAGGACGTTAATCAAATAGAAGTAAATGCTACCACGCAGCGAGCTACTATCCGATGGCAAGATGAACAACTTAAACTCAGTGAGATTATCACCGCCATTGACCGTATTGGCTATCAAGCACTCCCTTTCAAAGCAAATGATATAGAAGCGAACAATAAGAGACAAAGCAAAACCTATATTAAACGTTTAGGTATTAGTGGCATTTTAATGATGCAAGTGATGATGATCGCATTTGGTCTTTATTTTGGTGCATTCAGTGATATGTCACAAGCAAGTAAAGTCTACATGCGTTGGGTAAGCTTTTTATTAACGGTCCCTATTGTCACCTATGGTGCATTTCCCTTTTATTTAGGTGCATTTAATGCATTAAAACTTAAAAGGCTCTCCATGGACGTGCCCGTCTCTATTGCTATTTCTTTAGCCTTCATTGCAAGTGGCTGGGCAACAGTAACTCAACAAGGAGAGGTATACTTTGAGTCGGTCTCTATGTTTACCTTTTTATTACTTATTGGTAAGTTCCTTGAGTTTAGAGCCCGTTCTAGAGCTGCTCTTGTGTCTGCAAACTTACTTAAGTTAATGCCTATGACGGCGACCAAGCTTTCTGCTGAAAAGTCGCCTAACAGTATTGAAAATGAACAGTTTATTGCTGCAAAACTTCTACAGTGCGGCGATAAAATCATTATAAAACCTGGTGAAATTGTTCCCGCTGACGGCACTATTACCTCTGGTTTAAGTCAATTAAATGAATCGATGCTTTCTGGTGAACAACTTCCTATTACAAAAACTATCGATGAACAAGTTTATGCTGGCACTATTAATGGTGACGGTAATATCGAAGTCTGTGTAAAGCATCCCATTAACGACTCTTTCCTTAGCCAACTGATTCGCTTAAGTGAAAGCGCACAATCTCATAAACCTAAATTAGCAAGGCTCTCTGATAAAATTGCCCAGTATTTTGTAGCCGTTATTTTAATAACCGCCATAGGCACGGCTTTATACTGGCATCAACATTTACCTGAAGAAGCGTTTTGGATCACCCTGTCAGTTCTAGTAGCAACCTGCCCTTGTGCTTTATCACTTGCAACTCCTACTGCATTAACCTGCGCTACAACGCACTTAAACCGTGATGGCATCATGATCAAGTCTTCGCATGTTTTAGAGACCCTGCCACAAATTAATGCGATTGCTTTTGATAAAACCGGTACGTTAACAACAGGTGATTTTGAATTTGAACGTATCGAAGTGTTTGATGAAAACTATACAGAAAAAGAAGTATTAACCATTGCTTCTGCACTTGAGTCACGTTCTGAGCACCCTATCGCTAAACCTTTTTTGGCTTATCGAGACCATACGCTTAACATGAGTGATATTGTCGTGCATTCAGGCAAAGGGGTTTCGGGTTGTCTTAAGAGCAACGAGGAACAAATAAATTTTTCAATCGGTAAACCAAACTGGATTGTTACTATATCGACTAAACTTAAACAAAGTACTGAAACAAAGTCAAAACAAAGTAACCAATCGTCTTTAAGCTTAGATAACCCGCTTGCATTACATGCTAATGCGACGTGTATTTTAATAGCAAATAATAAGCTTGTTGCCGCTTTTTATCTTCAAGACAAAATAAGAGAAGAAGCTTTACCTGTTATTGATTCACTTAACCAACACTGTAAAACATTTATGTTGTCTGGTGATAACCAACTAGCCTGTGATCGTGTTGCTAGCAAGCTTCCTATTACAACAAGTATAGGCAGTTTAAGTGCTGAAGATAAAATGAATAAACTGCAAAGCCTTCAGCAAGAAAAATCGCTAAACATTGCTATGGTGGGTGATGGTGTTAACGATTCACCTGTTTTTGGGGCAGCCCATATTTCCATTGCGATGGGAAGTGGTGCTGATATAGCTAAAGTTGGCGCTGATATTATTTTACTGGGTAATAACCTAGAAAGTATTAATACCCTTGTTAAAGTTTCTTTGAAAACGCGACGAATTATTATTCAAAATTACTTATGGGCATTTGGTTATAATGCTATTGTATTACCTCTGGCTGTAATGGGCTATATTACACCTTATATGGCTGTTATTGGCATGTCGGTTAGTTCTATACTGGTGATAACAAATTCACTGCGATTACTTAAGAAATAGGAATATTATGGGTGTTATTTATATTTTAATTCCGGTTGCTATTATTTTATCTGCCATTGGTATTTATTTGTTTTTTTGGGCCGTTAAAACAGAGCAGTTTGATGATCTAGAAAAACAAGGAATGAGTATTTTATTTGACGATATAGAGAATATTGAGAGCAAGGCCACAAAAGACGCTCTACCGACGAAATTAGCAGATGATGAAGCGCTAAGTCCAGTCAAAAACGAAAACTCTAATCAGCAGCTTGAACAAAGTAACTCAGCTGCTCCGAATAGCTTAAAATAATTGGCCAGATAGAAATGAACCTAGACTACTTCTCTGCTTTTCTCATTGGTTTTCTTGGTAGTGGGCACTGTATCGCTATGTGTGGAGGCGTCGTTGGCATGCTTAGCTCTGCTTCAAAAACAAAGCAAAGCCAATCTGCCAATGTATTAAATCAACAAAATAATGACTCTCCTCACATTGCTGATGAAAATGTCATCATTCCAACCACTACTATAAGCAATGACTCATCAATTTCATCACCATGCAGTGCTAATTCAAACTTCTCTTTTGCATGGTATTACAATTTAGGCAGAATATTAACCTATGCTTTAATAGGCGGTATAATTGGCTTTACAGGCTCAATGCTGGCTAAAAACATCGGTGCTCCACTTGCCGCACTTAGAATAATCTCAGCTATTTTTCTTATTTTTTTAGGCTTATACATAGGTCAATGGCTTATGTGGCTAAACCGAGTAGAAATGCTAGGAAAACATTTATGGACCCGATTATCCCCCTTAACAAAATATGTTTTACCTGTTAACACGAAAACAAAAGCTTTTGGTTTAGGTGCTATTTGGGGCTGGTTGCCTTGTGGGCTTGTGTACTCCACCCTTACATGGTCTATGGCAAGTGGTAGTTTTATAGATGGGGCTGTCATTATGCTTTTCTTTGGCTTAGGAACACTACCCGCAGTACTAACAATGTCGTTAAGTTTTACACATTTTATAAATGCATTTCGAAGCACTAAAGTTAAAAATGCTATGGCGTTAATACTTATATTTTATGGATTTTATAGTTTAGTTATTGCTTATAAATACATCTTTTAATACCATAGCTAATAGTTTACTAACAGGGACATATGAATGCCAAACACAACTTGCCAACGTGAAAACCATATTCAATGCAATAATTGCAGTATGAGTGAGCTGTGCTTACCATTCTCACTAGAAACTAATGACTTAACCATTTTAGATAATATTATCGACCGAAAGCGCCCAATTCACAAAGGTGAAAATATATTTAATGATGGTGAACATTTACATGCTATATACGCTATCCGATCAGGCACTTTTAAAACATATATTGTTAATGAGCAAGGCGAAGAGCAAATAACCGGGTTTCACTTAGCGGGTGAATTATTAGGCTTTGATGCAATTGCAGAAGACCAACATAAAAGCTTTGCTCAGGCTCTTGAAACCTCTATGGTTTGTGAAATCCCTTATGAAAAACTCGATAACCTTGTAGCTTCAATGCCATCATTAAGAAAGCAAATGTTCCGTTTAATGAGCAATGAAATAAACGTCGATCAAGATATGTTAAGTTTACTTAATCGTAAAAATGCAGAACAACGCGTTGCAACCTTTCTTGTAAATCTAAGCGAACGGTATCATGACCGCAATCTTTCTTCTAAAGAGTTTAGGCTTACCATGACTCGTAGCGACATTGGTAACTATATTGGCTTAACTGTTGAAACCATAAGCCGTTTGCTAAATCGCTTCCATAAAAACGGTTTAATCGAACTTGATGGTAAATTAATTAAATTAATTGCTATTGATGAATTAACAGATATTGCGGAATCTTAAAACGGTACTTGCTGATTTTATAATTTATTTATAACTACTTTATAACGCTTTTTATACTCGAAAACATGGCATAACACCTGATAGTATTCGCTGTTATGCTTCCCCACTTTTTTAATACATTTTCTTTTCATTTCTTAATAAAATAGAAAGTTCTCTTTTTGATGATTTAAATCAACATTACTTCTAGTGATTTGCTATAACTTAATAATACCAATGCCATTAATTAAGCTTGCTATTTTTTCATGAGATAAAATGAATAAATGCAAGGTTTTAATGAAAATTGAACACTTAATCGGTGAGCTGTTATAACAAATATTGATACGGTGACAACATCATGAAAGATTATAGAAATATTCTAGTCATTATCGACCCAGACTCTTCGCAGCAAAAAGCATTACAACGCGCTATTGAGTTAGTTAATAAGCTCATTTCATCACAAAACTTAAGCGCTCAAGACATTACTCTTACTGCTTTTTGCTCTATTTATGATTTCTCTTATGACATGACCACTTTTTTATCTCCAGATGAAAGGGTACTAATGAGAGACTCTGTAGTTAAAAGTCAAAGAAAACAGTTAGAGTCTGTTATTAAAGCATACCCTAGTCAGGTTGAAATTAAGGTTGATGTTACATGGCACAATCGCTCTTTCGAAGCCATTTTAGAAAAAGTAAGCACATTAGATTGTGATTTAGTGATCAAGGAAACTCATCAACATCCTAAGCTTCAATCACTTATTTTTACACCGACAGACTGGCATCTGCTACGAAAATGCCCGTGCCCTTTGCTCTTAGTAAAAGATCACAAGTGGCCGGAAAACGGTAACGTTATTGCCGCTGTTCACACAACCAGTGACGAAGCTGAACACCTCAATTTAAATAAACAAATAACCCATTTAGCACAAGGCTTTTCATCTATCATGGATGGGCAAACACACCTAGTAAATGCATATCCGGGTACCCCAGTAAATATTACAATTGAAATCCCTGAATTTAATGTTACTGAGTTTAACGATACGATGAAAAAACATCACGATAATGGAATGCTAAAACATGCTCAAGCTTTTAACATTGAAAGTAAAAACACGCATGTTGTAGAAGGGCTACCTGAAGATGTTATTTCTCAATGTGCACAAGACCTAGATGCTGAGTTGGTTGTACTTGGCACCATTGGCCGCGTTGGTTTATCGGGTGCGCTTATAGGAAATACAGCAGAGCATGTTGTCGACCTTCTTCAGTGTGACATTTTAGCCGTGAGTCACAAAGATTAATCATCAACTCATCTAGCTTTCATCGATATTAAAAGTAAAGAAATGTGCTTTCGCATTCAACTCAGCGTATAATAGCCGACCTAAATTATCTGTCACTATTTTTACTTGTTGAATATCGATGAACATTACCTCTATAAACGCCTTAAATGATGCAAACACTGACCATAAACGTGCCAACAATAACGTTAGCGAGAAACGTAAAAAGGTTCAATCACCTGCTCTTTTGAAGTTAGAAAAAAAGCTTAGACACCATGTTGGTCAGGCTATCGCTCAATACAATATGATTGAAGAAGGCGATAAGGTAATGGTTTGTCTGTCTGGTGGCAAAGACAGCTATGCCATGCTCGAAATACTTATGCGTTTAAAAGAATCGGCCCCTATTAACTTTACCTTAGTTGCCGTTAATTTAGATCAAAAGCAACCTGGCTTCCCTGAACATGTTTTACCAAACTATCTAGAAGGCCTTGGCGTCGACTATCAAATTGTTGAAGAAAACACCTACGGCATAGTAAAAGAGAAAATCCCTGAGGGTAAAACAACCTGTAGCTTATGCTCAAGGCTTAGACGTGCGATTTTATATAAAGCAGCAAAAGAGCTTGGGGCAACTAAAATTGCATTAGGTCATCACAGAGATGACATGCTTGAAACATTAATGCTAAACATGTTTTACGGTGGCAAGATGAAATCTATGCCTGCAAAACTCGTTTCAGATAACGGTGAGCATGTTGTTATTAGACCGCTAGCTTTTTGTAAAGAGAGTGAGCTAATCTCTTATGCCGAATTAAAAGAGTTCCCTATTATCCCTTGTAATTTATGTGGTTCTCAGCCTAATTTGCAAAGACAAAATATTAAAGCGATGTTAAACGATTGGGAGCAAAACTTCCCTGGTAGAATTGAGTCTATGTTCACTGCCTTAAAAAATGTTGTGCCCTCGCATTTATGTGACAGTGAGCTATTCGACTTTAAAAACATCAACAGTAACTCAGGGATAATCAACGGTGGTGATACTGCCTTTGACGCTATGGAAGTTGAACATACTTCTCCAGAGAGTGTAAAAAAATACAATAACGATTTAAATATTGTTGAAGTAAAGTAAAAGCTAGAAAGTGGTTAACACTAATACTTGTTGAACCTGTAGGAGTGTGCTTTAGCCACGATCTCTTTTACTAGGTATCATAGAGAGTATGTATCACCACCGAGCACACAGAGAGGTTTTGCCTTACACCGAGAACAACAAAAAACCTTTGTATTGAACTTCCTCGGTTTAGCGCAGCGCCTCGGGTTTCTCGGTGGTAAAAAAGGGTTTATCACTTTCGCTTTGGGCTCTCATCAGGGGCTTTGTCTAATCCGTATAATCTGTGGGCAAACCGGGCTTTTCACTTGACCTTACCCAAAAGTTTCTTAATTGGTGTAATTCGCATGAGATCGCTAGTGTCTAATTTATTGATACAAAGACATCACGGCTAAAGCACGTTCCTACAAAACGATTAACACCAATACTTGTTGAACCTGTAGGAGTGTGCTTCAGCCACGATCTCTTATGTTTAGTTTTTTAGTTTAAAGTTTCTTACTCGTTACCCTAAACAGCTCTTTCACTCATTGGG
>JBMYWR010000120.1:0-10092 GCA_049607625.1 Colwellia sp. | reverse complement strand
GCACGTAGTCTTTAGCATGACCCCAGTCACGTAGTGCATCCATATTACCTAGGTATAAACATTTTTCTAGGCCTTGCGAAATATTAGCTAAGCCACGGGTAATCTTACGTGTAACGAATGTTTCACCACGACGTGGTGACTCATGGTTAAATAAAATACCATTACATGCATACATACCGTATGATTCGCGGTAGTTTACTGCTATCCAGTAAGCGTACATTTTAGCTACAGCATATGGTGAACGTGGGTGAAATGGTGTTGTTTCTTTTTGCGGAATCTCTTGTACTTTACCATAAAGTTCAGAAGTCGATGCTTGATAAAACTTAGTTTTTTTCTCTAAGCCTAAAAAGCGAATTGCTTCTAACAAACGTAATGTGCCAATAGCATCTACATCAGCCGTATATTCAGGGGCTTCGAACGATACAGCAACATGGCTTTGTGCACCTAAGTTATAAACTTCATCTGGCTGAACCTCTTTCAAAATGCGGGTCAGGTTTGATGTATCTGTTAAATCACCATAGTGTAAAAAGAACTTAGGGTTATCTTCGTGGATATCTTGATAAATATGATCTACACGCTCAGTGTTAAAGCTCGATGCACGACGTTTAATACCATGAACTTCGTAGCCTTTTTCTAACAAAAACTCCGCTAAATATGATCCATCTTGTCCTGTGATACCTGTAATCAAGGCTACTTTAGTCATTTTCTTTTCCTTTTACTAACTTATCTATATCGCTTACAAAGCGTTCAATTATATTATTAACATCTAAATTTTTGACCGCATAGCTGCGGGCAATCATATTTGGTTTGCTTGTCTCCGTTGCTAATATAGTATTTAAACCAACAACGAACTCTTTTGTATTTTCAGGTTCAACTCTAGTATAAATATTAGGATTGGCTTCTTCTATTTTTCCAAGCTCAGTAGATGCTTCAGCTGTTACTAATGCATGCCCTCCAGCTGATAATATATTGGTTAATTTTGAAGGTAATACTGCATCTGCAGCTCCCTTCTTTTGTACAACCAAATGAACATCAGCCATAGACAACATCGCAGGAACATCCTCCCAGTCTTGAAGAGGTTTAAAATATACATTATCTAAATTGCTTGCTTTAGCGAGCCTTTTTAGAATATCAACATAAGCACCAGCCCCAACAAAAACAAACTTTACATTTTTACCACCTTCAAAGCTTTTAGCTGCCTCTATCACAATTTCAAGGCCTTGTTTTTGGCCAATGTTACCTGCGTAAAGTACAATTTTATCTGTTTCAGCAAACCCCCACTCTTTACGTAAACTAGAGCCGTCTGTATCAGGTGTTACAAAGCTGGTATCGGCCCAATTAGGGAAAAACAACAACTTAGACTTATCGACTCCTTTTCGCTCAGCGTTTTCAAGCATACTGTAAGAAATACTAGAGACTACATCAAACTTTTTCATTAGCCAAGATTCAGTTCGCCTTACGATTTTTGCAATCTTTCCCTCACTAACCATACCAAGACCAAACATAGCATCTACTTCAAAATCTTGAATATGCATTACTGTTTTTACGCCAAATAATTTTGAAAATAGCAGGGTAGCTGGAGCACAAAACAAAGTCGGCTGCACTAAAAAAATTACATCAGGCTTATTCTTAATTAGCTTAATTAGTAAAGCAATGCTAGATGACACTGCAAACGTACTTAAGTGGATGAGCCGTTTAATCGTAGTAACCTTTGAAGGAACATATAGCGGGCAGCGAGTTACACTTACACCATTAACAAGCTCATTTTTGTATGAGTAACTTTTATATTGTTCATTGACTTTCCATTCAGGGTAATATGGAGGGGCTACAATAACTTCAACTTCGACTCCATTTTTTTGAAGCTTTTCTGCCATTTCAGCATTATATTTACCAATACCTGTCAGCTCAGGCGAATAGTTTAAGCTCAATAACAAAAATTTATTAGGCATTAGTCAGGATACCTTCTTTTTATTTTCTGAGCTGGCGAACCTAAGTAAACGAAATTTCTTTCCAAATTTTTAAAAACAGAACTTCTTGCTCCTACAAGTACATCGTCTTCAATGGTTACTCCCGGAGCAATATAAACGTCGGTTGCAACCCACACACCATCACCAATAGTTATAGGTAATGAAAATATATCAAAAGATGAACTAAGGTAGTTATGACTACCGGTACAAAGATAGGTGTTTTGTGAAATAACAGAGTCTTTACCAATTGCAATTTCACCTAAAGAGTAAAGCTCAACATTATCACCAATCCATGAATTATCTCCAATTTTAATCTTCCATGGATAAGTAACTTTCACTGTAGGCCGGATAATTACATTTTTACCAACCTCAGCGCCAAAGAGGCGTAAAAGAAACCGTCTCCAACCATAAAAAAACTGTGGTGAACAATTGAATAACGTAGCTTGAACAAACCACCAAAGTTGAACAAAAAGTGCGTTTTTACCTCGAAAATTACGAGGTAAAACAAAATTAACTAACTTTTGACGAGACATAAAACACCATATTTTTATGCTATTAGATCTAGGCATTTTTTTAACTGTGAATAAGCCGACGCTGTAGAGAAACAACTGGAATAACACAAATATGCCTGCTTGCCCATATTACTTTTTTCTTCAGGAGTTAAACTAAGCCATCTATTTAAACTATCAAAGGTTCCATCTACAGTATCTTCTGATACAAACCCTGCACTAAACCTTTCAACTTCATCATAAATATTGACTTTATTAGATATCAATGTAGGTGTTGAGGTTGATAATGCTTCAGCTACTACAATTCCAAAATTTTCTTGGTGAGATGGAAGAATAAAACAGTCTGCTAATTCATACGCACCCCATTTTACATCACCTCTAATAGACCCAAGCCAAAATACACTATTTTCTATACCCTCATTTCGAATCAAACTCATCAATTCTTCTTTATAAGCAGCATTGGTGGGGCCTGCTATAGCTATAACTTTACCATGTGTATCACTTAATCTAGCAAAAGACTTTATTAAAAGATCCAAACCTTTTTTCGGATTTACTCGACTTAGAAACAACATAAAGCTTTTATCTCTTAAGTCTGGGTAAGTATCTAGAAAAGCTTCTGAGGTAACTTCAGGTTGATTTATACAGCCCTCAACCCCTAAAGAACAAATCAGAGGCTTAACTTTATAAAAAGGAAAAGACTTAGCAGCAAGCCTCTTCTCTTCTTCACAAGTAAAAATAACACCATTAGCCATTGCTAAAATATTCCTCTCTATAAGAAACCAAAAAGGTAGCTTTTTGAAATACTTGAGCTTATTTGAATTAAAATAAGGATCTAGCATACCGTGTACAAATACAAAGTATGGAACACCTAGGAGCTTTAGAATAAAACCTGATATCGAATGAAACTGCCAGAGCCCATCAATAATAACCAAATCATACTTTCTAGAGTTATTAATCAGCCAATGTATAAGCTTTATATTAAACTTATAAGAAGTAACCCCTTTACCTAAACTTATTATACAATAATCTTTAGAGTCTTCATGTTTCTTTACGTTACTCTCATCGTGGCAAAGGACATCCATTCTGTATTTATTATCATTAAAAAGCTTACATGCTTGGTTTATGGCCTCTACCACCCCCCCTTCATCAGGGTTCATAGAAGAAGTAACCCTCAAAACTTTCATCTGAGCTCCTCAAGTTGATATGTTTTTTTAAAAAATAGAAAATAGACTGCAGCAAAAAAAAGTATTACGTTT
This sequence comes from Colwellia sp., assembly GCA_049607625.1. Lineage (GTDB taxonomy): Bacteria > Pseudomonadota > Gammaproteobacteria > Enterobacterales > Alteromonadaceae > Colwellia. The sequence continues at coordinate 6,360 of JBMYWR010000120.1, read as the reverse complement.
GGCGTAAAATAGCCTGCTCCACGAATAAAAAGATCAATAATAAAACTTAAATAATAGCTCGCAAAAAACAACTCTAACTCTGTTAAACCTCCATGCTTAAGTTGCTTTAATATTTTAGCAAAACCTAAAAAATATAACACTATTAACAATAACCCCGCACCACCCAATTCAACAATAAGTTTTGAACTAACAGTTCCTCCATCATATAAGTTCAACTCCCCAAAATTAAGGGTGTTTAGTTTAAGCTGAGCTGCTCCTATTGGTCCGACAACTCCCATCTGCTGAAATCCAGTTCCCACACCGAAAGAATCGACAAAAGTTAAGTAAGCTCTTTCAAAACCTGAAACATAAACTAAGACCGACAGATTATCAGAACTTGAAGTTATTGTTGCTCTCGATATGAAATATTCTAATTTTTCGATATTAAAAAAAATAACTAAAGAGAGTGACAGCAGTGAAAACAATAAAAAAGATTTACTATTCAAATTGATAATGCAAAAGACTAACAGCCAACCTACGAGTAGAGTCGAACTTTCCAATACTAAAGCGAGCGTGATAACTAGAAAACTGTAAATTAATGACCGTTTAAATTTTGAGGTCAACATTACGAACATAAGCAGCGGTATTAATGCCATCGCATAATGTGATGGTTCGACAAAAAATATCATTGGTTTTCTATCAACAACCCCTGAAAAAATTATCGCATATGAAAGAAAGCCTAAAAACAACATAAAAAGAGTAAGGCGTTTAGCTTTATCTAAAAAAAATTCTTTACGAAGACTTAAATCTTCAACAATTAATGAGGTAACAATTAAGAAAAAGGCTAGCAATAATATAGAGAAAAAGAATTTAATTATATCCTGCCCATTATAAACTAGCCCAACTAAAAAGTAGTGAGCTATCAGTAAAACAGAAAAAAACAAGACATAGACGAGCCAATTAATATTAAGTTTTGTTTTATGTGTGACAATCTGCCTTATTGAAAATAAAGATGCCCATAGGAGCATTCCTAACATCATTGATGAGGCCCCTAGGTACAATGAAAAACTACCTGGTAAGAAGACTAATAAATAAAACCAAAAGCCTATGCCACTATTTTTATTTAAGGTTGCTTTAATACTTGTCACTTAGTTAGCCTAATTCTCGCTGCTAATTTCACTGTTGCTAAATAGTAATCTAAATAACAAAAAAGTAAGGGTCTAGATTTATTTTTAATTTTTGCTTCCAAGGCTTCACTTAGCGATTCAAATGAATTATGGCTAATACCACCGACAGTCATATTTGCAACTTTTCTATCATGGTAATAAGCTTTTAACTCCTTACCTTTACGTAACAAAAGCTCATAGTCTCCACATATTTTAAAGCTTGTGTCGAAGAATCCAACATCCTTAAATAGCTGCTTACTATGCAGTGAAGCAACATGAGCAACATTCATATAATTCCGAAAAACCCTCCAGTCAAATGCTCCATCTATTTTACCAATAACTTCTTCTCTATCATTAACTAAGTTTACAGCTGAACTTATATAATCAACATCACCCAAATTAGGAACCAACTCTAAATAACTACTCAAGGCACCTTCTATAAGGTAATCATCTGAACCAACAAAACTTACCCACTCACCATTGGAAGCTAAAAGACCCTTATTCCACGCGTCATAAATACCAGAGTCTTGTTCTGAAATAAAATAATCAATAAAATCTGAATAGCTTTTAATTATAGATAGGGTATTATCACTGGAACCACCATCAATAACTACTAACTCCACCTCAGGAATCTTCTGATTTACAATAGACTCTAAGCACTTCGATATAGTCTTACCTGAGTTAAAAGTAGCGACAATTATTGATATTTTTTTATTTACTTTACTTCGCGGAGTATCCATATAAGCATTCACTCTATTTGGTATTTTATTTTTTAAAATCACAAGACTCTTGACCATAAGTTTTACAATTCTTCAGACTATAACAAAAATTAAACCCAGCCACCTATTTTTATATAAAAACTACATTTTGCTTACACTCGATTTTCAGAAATATCTAAAACCAATATAATTTTTTCTATTTAAACACTAAAAAAGAAATTAACTCCACCTTTACATAAGCATCTTCAATCGTTAACGCCTTCGATAAATCAGTTTTGCAACATGGGTTCAGAGTTTTTAGAAGCATTAGAAACAGGACTGATTTATAAATCCATTAAAGAACTGAAGTTTCTGAATAATAATTTCTCTATGAAAAATTTGATATTACAAAAAGCTCAAAGTAATTTAACGTTTATTACACCCTTAGAATAAACAGAAGCAATCCAACACGACTCTTATGTTATCTACTTTAAAAGTTAGACTCTTTAACTACAATACTCTTGTAAAAAGAAACTGAGTCAGCAAAGTCAAATACTTTTTCAACCTCTTTTTTTTCGTCTAAAGACACAGTCAATTCTTTAACACTATAAGTGTAAAGATAATTTTTTAAAATCCGTAACACTTTAATCCTCTTAAGAAAACGCCTGACTTTATATGAAACAAACGAGTCATATAAGCTAGCAAATGTACCTTTGCTTCTTTTTTCAATTATCACGCATTCACTTTCTACTTTCTTAGTATTTTGATGCTCAATATAATCAGTATTTATTTTTTCTTTAAAAATAACTTGTTCAAATAGCTTTTTACTTTTAGAAAAGTTTGTCAACAATTCAAATGAAACATAAGTTACGTCTGAAAATCTTTCATTAATTTTATTATTTAGACTTTTGTAGTCATAAGCCTTTGCATCATTCGAGTTTCTAACATAATCTTCAAATGACTTATAATAGTTATTAATACCTACATGCTGAAATTCACAATATTGAGAAAAGAGGCAATCTATAGGCTCACGAACAAATACAACTATCAAGTGGGGTAAACTGTTTATGAGCTGTGATAACCGAGTTAATTTTTCTTGCCAGCAAACCCCCTTAAAACCAAATAGCCCAGAGTAATCACTCAAAAACCACTCTTCAGAAATTATCAAGCTATTGAATTCAAGCTCTTTTTTCAAATCAGTTTGAATCTTCTTTATCTGCACAGGATCTTCATCACCGGACAAGCAGTATTCCATTATAGCTTGGTATAAAGACGAACTGTTTGTAACACCATTAAAATCCCTGCCTAGAAATTTATGGTTAGATATGTTTGGGAAAACATTTTTTTGGTATGTAGTTGTAGCTGTTTTATGAAAACCAATATGTATAATAAGTCTATTTTTCATATTTTTGCACAGCCCCAATCAGGATAAAATTCACGTATATACTTATTCAAAGCCTTCTCTGAATCTGTATAAACACGAACTTCAAAATTCGAGCTTTGTTCTTCGCTCATTGTATTCGTGATCATACCTGCGCCAACTGTTACATTGGTTAGGCGGTCAATGATGATGAATGAACCTGTTCCTGCCACTTGCTTGTATTGGTCAATTACCACTGGTGCTGATGTTTCGATTGTGCAATTTGCAATTTCGTTTAATTGTAATTCGCTGGCATCAATTTGCTCTAGGGTGTTTACATCAATACGGTGATTAATGTTGCTAATTTTACCAAAGGTGTTTTTAGTACCAATTTTTAGCTCGTACTCTTTGCCTGGCTGCATAGCGGCATCAGCCATCCACACAATCGTTGCGGCAAAATTTGAGGTAGTAGTAGGTAGTTGCTTTTGGTCTGTGCTTGATTTAACAATAACATCACCGCGAGAGATATCAATTTCGTCTTTTAAGGTAAGTGTTATGGCTTGACCGGCAAAGGCGCTTGGTAAATCCCCATCAGCAGTAACAATACGCTCGACAGATGATGTTTTACCCGATGGGAATGCTGTAATTTGGTCGCCTACATTAATAATGCCGCTGGCAATGGTGCCGCAAAAACCACGAAAATCTAAATTAGGGCGATTAACATACTGTACAGGTAGGCGGAAGGTATCTAAGTTTTTATCGTCACTAATGGTTACTGTATCAAGCAACTGCATTAATGTAGCACCTGGATACCAGTCTAGGTTGTTACCTTTATCAACTACGTTATCGCCTTTAAGCGCTGAAATTGGCACAAAGCGCACATCAGGAATATCTAATTGCTCAGCGAAAGCTTTGTAATCGGCTTTAATTTGGCGGTAAACATCTTGGCTGTAATCAACTAAGTCCATTTTATTAATGGCTACAATTACATGCTTAAGGCCAAGTAATGATGCAATATAGCTGTGGCGTTTAGTCTGTGTTTGTACGCCCTTACGTGCATCAATCATTACAATAGCAAGGTCACAGTTAGATGCACCGGTTGCCATATTACGCGTGTATTGCTCGTGCCCTGGGCAGTCAGCAATAATAAACTTACGCTTTTCAGTTGCAAAATAACGGTAAGCTACATCAATGGTAATACCTTGCTCACGCTCTGACTGAAGGCCATCTACCAGTAAGGCTAAATCGAACTCTTCGTCTGTGGTATTGAACTTTTTTGAGTCATTTTTAATAGCCGCCATGTGATCTTCAAAAATTAACTTTGAGTCATGTAATAAACGGCCAATTAATGTTGATTTACCGTCATCAACATTACCACAAGTTAAAAAGCGTAATAGATCTTTATTTTCGTGTTGTTTTAAGTAACCTTCGATATCTGTTTCAAGAAGGTTTGGGGTAATTTGTTCAGTCATTTTCCATCCTTACTTAAGCTATAAGCTATAAGCCATAAGCTTGAAGTCTAAATACTTTCTATAGAGTTTTTCAGGCCACAAAGCATTGCCTGTAACTCTTTTGTTTCTGCAACCCATATAGACCCTATATCGTTAGATAAATATCCTATCTCTATTCCGATATAAATTTGAGTCCGAGCTTCTGAAAGCGATGAGCGAGCAATATCTAAAAATCGACGTTTTTCTTTATTACTATCTCTACTCATCCCTTCCGCGATGTTACTAGGTACTGATAAGCCAGCTCTAGTCAGCTGATCTCGAAAGCCGTAATCCCGCAATTCAGTTGTTCCTTTATAAATATTCGAAGACAACCTTGCCGAACGCTTCCAAACTTCTAAATTTTCAAAATTCATAACAATTCCTTGTTGTATCTATTTAGTAAAGTCTTTAATCCACTTAAGACTTACAGCTTAGAGCTTACGGCTTTTTAAAAGTAACCTTCCATTTTCTTTTTCTCCATTGAGCCTGATGAATCGTGATCGATTACACGGCCTTGGCGCTCTGATGTTTTTGTTAGTAACATTTCTTGAATGATTTCTGGGAGCGTTGTGGCGTTAGATTCAACCGCACCTGTTAATGGGTAGCAGCCTAGGGTTCTGAATCGTACCATTTTCTTCATTGGAACTTCGCCTTCTTCAAGTGGCATACGTTCGTCATCAACCATAATTAATGTACCGTCACGCTCAACTACTGGGCGCTCTGCAGCAAGGTAAAGTGGTACAATGTCGATGTTTTCAAGGTAGATGTATTGCCAAATATCTAGCTCGGTCCAGTTACTCAGTGGGAATACACGAATACTTTCGCCTTTATTTACCTTGCCGTTAAAGGTATTCCATAACTCTGGGCGCTGGTTTTTAGGGTCCCAACGGTGGTTTTTATCGCGGAATGAATAAACACGCTCTTTAGCGCGTGATTTTTCTTCGTCGCGGCGTGCACCACCAAACGCAGCATCAAACTGGTATTTGTCTAATGCTTGTTTTAGCCCCTGAGTTTTCATGATATCGGTATGTTTTGCACTACCATGGGTAAACGGGCCTACGCCGGCATCTACACCTTCTTGGTTAATATGCACCAATAGATCAAAACCTAGCTTTTCGGCCATTTTGTCGCGAAACTCGATCATTTCTTTAAATTTCCATGTTGTATCAACATGCATTAAAGGGAACGGTGGTTTAGCTGGGTAAAACGCTTTCATTGTTAAGTGTAACATTACCGCAGAGTCTTTGCCGACAGAGTAAAGCATTACTGGGTTATCAAATTCGGCAGCAACTTCACGAATAATGTGAATAGATTCAGCTTCGAGTTGCTTTAGGTGAGTCATGCGGGCTTGGGAGATTTCCATTTTTACTCCATGAAAGTATGCTAGGTTTCGAAAGAAAGAAGCCGTAGGAGAATTCAGAAGTTAGATATCAGAGGTTAGACGTGAGGTATCAAGTGAAAGATATCAGATGTTAGATATCAGAGGTTAGATATCAGGTTTCAGATATCAGTTTTAAGATATCAGATGTCTGTTTTCGGATATCGGTGCTTTGATTTCAGAATTTGGGCTTCAATCACCGAGATTATTTAAAATTTTTTATTTAATTCTATTATTCTAGGTTCTAGGTTCTAGGTTCTAGGTTCTAGGTTCTAGGTTCTAGGTTCTA
>JBMYWR010000119.1:0-10120 GCA_049607625.1 Colwellia sp. | reverse complement strand
TATTTGGTGTAGCGGTATTGAATGGGGTCGTTATGGTAGAAAGTATCAACCAACGAATAAAAGATGGTTTAGAGGCTTCCAAGGCAATTTTTGAAGGAGCAACGTCTAGATTAAGACCTGTACTGATGACAGCTATAACATCAGCTTTAGGTTTGATACCTATGCTAATGTCTAATGGTGTTGGTGCTGAAATACAGCGGCCACTTGCCAGTGTTGTTGTAGGTGGCTTGGTAACGGCCACGCTGTTAACACTGTTTGTTTTACCCGTTTTATACCGATGGTTTTCAAAGAAAAAAATAGAAGAGCTATCCAGATAAAATAAATGTGAACTCTAACCCCACGTTAAAGTCTTATTTAGCGTGGGGTTAGTCATATGCAGATGGAATAAGAAAGTATGATTTAAATCTATAGGTAATAGCAACGACCGCTTTATCGGGTCGCTTGTCACTAAATAAGCCAAGGCTAATGTCCGGTTTCGTATCTTAGCTGCTCTAAATTTAAATGGATTTTAATTACTATTTTGACAAAGTTAGGGGATTTACTGCCACAGTCAATTCAAGGTTTAAGTTGAATCCTAAATTGAAAAGCATCAGATAAAATAAGAACTACTATATATAAACGCTATAATTCACAAGTTAATGTTGTTCTTCTAGGTTTAAAAGGGCAATTAGAATTTCACCACCAAGTTGATTTGTTTCAATACCAAACTCTCCCCCTAAAGGTAAAGTTTGAAGATGGGTGAAAACCTTTTTATCCGTTAATTTCCCGTCTGTAAAATAATGAATCGTCAAAGACTTAATATAAATACCAGGAACTTTTATTTTGGTATATTGTTTTCCTCGACTTTTCTTTTTAGGCGAACTAGATCTTACTTCATCTTCGGCTAATTTTTGTTTAATTTGCTCGGGGTTATTTTCGATATAAACATCAGCATTTAATGTTGGATTCTGAAGAGCATATTTTTTTGCATTAATATGCGGGTAGGCTTTTGGGTAATTCGATGCAAGTTGCTGAACTATTTTATCTTTCAATAAACTTATATTACTGTTTTTAAGTTGTGCTGTCTTATTGCTTGTCTGTACATTACTTTTTGCATTATTTTCGGCATTGTCTTTAGCATTATTTTCTTCAGTAATAATCAACGTATCAACATTAAGAATAAGATGATTTACGGACAGACTCCTAACTTCAATGATCCCCTTTGCATCCCGAAGTTTTTCCATAGAAAAATTTACTTTATCAGCTTCAAGGATATAGCGACTTGCCAAATCATTTAAATTACTTAACTTTAAACCTTCAAAATAGCCTTGACCTGATTCTGGCGCATATTCACTTATCTTAACTTCTACGTTTTGGCCGCTGTAATGTTTACCTTGCAGCATGATCTGACTTTTTAAATATTGATTTAAAGAGGCATCAGCAAGGAGCCATAACATGGCACCAAAAGCCATTAATAAGGTAAAAGCAAAGACGGCAAGTTTATTCAAAATAGTTTCTCTTTAAATTAGGGAGAAGATTTATACTTAAATGAAAATAATATTATAAGTTTATGTTAAGGGAAATGTCTTGAAGGGTAAATACTTAACTTAATTTTTCACAGTATAACATTTATAAAACAGAGGAGGGAGAGTGTTATAAACAGCAAGAACAGCAAAACTGGTATAAACTTAAATGATACGCACAGACAGTAAGGCTATGAATGTCTTCCATCGCAATAACCTATGACTCACGGCAAGATCGCTTATTATTAAAGACGGGCTTATCTATAGAGAAGCCTACATGGTGGATTACGCGTAGACAAACAAAGAAATTAATTAGCCATATTTTTGCTGCAACCAAAGCGCAATATGAAACACAAAAACTGCTTGAGCAGCTTAGTTCAAGTAAAGAAACGAAGCCAACGACTGAAGAGCAAGGCAGTGCAGAGTTTTCAGATAAAGGCTATGAAGAGTTTCATCAAGCGCATAATGGCAATTCAAGCCCCGAAGTATCCCAAAGTAAAAAAGTCAACGAACAACCGGAGCAATTTCCTTTAGTTGCCAATATCACGATAGATCTTAACAGCCAGCAGGGTATAAAGTTAGTATTGCTTGACGGTAAAAATAAAGGAATTTGTATTGAGTTGACCCAAGAGGGGTTGTACCGTTTTAGTAATATGTTGACCTTAGTTTCGCAAAAAGCTGCATGGATATAATATCAAGACCAAGACCAACTCCGATAGCGCTATATATCCTGGGCACTCAATTATTTACCTTTCGCTTTAATTAAAAAAACCAATATTAAAAAATATTGGTTTTTTAGTTTTTAGTTTTTAGTTTTTAGTTTTGAGTTTTTACTTTTGCTTTTTAAATGCGCAGCAATGTCGTTTATGGGTCTGTCTAACTTTCTGTTAGAGCACTCTCATTACTTTCTGATTTAGGCTCTATAGGTTCAACCTCAACTCTATCTACACGCTGTAAACCTCTAGGAAGCTTGTTACCACGACGACCTCTCTCGCCTTGATAATGGGCTATGTCGTTCGCTTTAAGCGTAAGTTTCCTCTTACCTGCATGAAGTGTAATAGATGCACCCAATGGGACAATAGTAAGTAAGCTTACATATTCTTCTCTGGACTTAGCTCTAGCAGAGGCAATGTTAATAATTTTATTGCCCTTACCTTTACCAAGTACAGGTAAGTTTTTCACAGGGAAAACCAACATTCTACCTTCAGTGGTAATTGCTAAACAGTTGTCATGCTCTAAATCCATTATTTTATATGGCTGCATAACCTTGGAAGATTGAGGTAATGACATCAATGCTTTACCATTTTTATTCTTACTCACCATATCGCTATACTGGCAAACAAAACCATATCCAGCATCACTTACTAATAAGTATTTATCTTTATCATCTGACATTAAACAATGCACAAACGATTGACCCGTAGCAATATTGAAACGACCAGATAAAGGCTCACCTTGGCTTCTTGCCGTTGGTAAAGTGTGCGCTTCAGTAGTAAACGCTCTACCACCAGTATCTACAAAAACAGCAGGGCGATTACTGCGTCCTTTGGCCGAGCAAAGGTAACCGTCTCCAGCTTTGTAACTAAGCGCAGAAGCATCAATATCATGTCCTTTAGCACAACGTGCCCAGCCTTTTTCTGAAACGACAACGGTAACAGGTTCACTTGGAATGATATCTTTTTGAGATAAAGCCTTTGATTCCATGCGCTCAACTAATTTAGAGCGGCGCTCATCTCCGTACTCTTCAGCTGCGGCTAAAATTTCTTTCTTAATGAGCGTGTTCATTCGTGCAGTAGAGTTTAATATTTTCTCTAAACGTTCTTGCTCTTTTGCTAGTTCATCTTGTTCTGCACGAATTTTAATTTCTTCAAGCTTAGCTAGTTGACGTAATTTAATCTCTAAAATGGCATTAGCTTGAATTTCTGAAAGACTAAAGCGAGTCATCAACTCTGTTTTAGGATCGTCATACTCACGAATAATCGCGATAACTTCATCTATATTTAAATAGGCAATTAATAAGCCATCAAGAATATGTAAACGTGCAAGTACTTTATCTAAGCGATATTGTAATCGCCTTCTAACGGTTTCACGGCGAAACTCTAACCATTCAGACAATATCTCTTTAAGGTTTTTTACCGCTGGCTTGTTATTTAAGCCAATCATATTAATGTTAACACGGTAACTTTTTTCTAGATCGGTACTAGCGAATAAGTGCTGCATTAATTGTTCTATATCAATACGATTAGAGCGAGGTACAACAACCAATCTTACAGGGTTTTCATGATCTGACTCATCACGTAAATCAACCACCATTGGCAGTTTCTTCGCTGTCATCTGGCCTGCAATTTGTTCTAATATTTTGCCACCAGAAGCTTGATGCGGCAAAGAGGTTATAACCACTTCACCTTGCTCGACGTCATAAACAGCTCTCATTTTTATACTACCGCGACCTGTCTGGTAGATTTTTTCTATCTCGGCTTTTGGTGTGATAATTTCAGCGTCTGTTGGGTAATCAGGTCCCTGAACAAATTCAAGTAAGTCGGCAACTTCAGACTTAGGTTTATCAAGTAAATGAACACAAGCAGTAGCTATTTCTTTGACGTTATGCGGAGGAATGTCCGTCGCCATACCAACAGCAATACCGGTAATACCATTAAGAAGGATATGTGGCAATCTCGCAGGTAAAGTTTTTGGTTCTTTCATGGTGCCATCAAAATTAGGCTCCCAATCAACGGTCCCTTGTCCTAATTCTGATAATAAAACCTCACTGAACTTAGATAAACGTGATTCGGTATAACGCATCGCAGCAAAAGACTTAGGATCATCGGGTGCACCCCAGTTACCTTGCCCATCAACTAAAGGATAACGATAAGAAAAAGGCTGAGCCATTAACACCATGGCTTCATAACAGGCACTATCACCATGCGGGTGAAACTTACCAAGTACATCACCAACCGTTCTTGCAGATTTTTTATATTTTGCCGCAGCAGATAATCCAAGCTCTGACATAGCATAGACAATTCGTCGTTGAACAGGTTTTAGACCATCTCCAATATGAGGGAGGGCTCTGTCCATGATGACGTACATAGAGTAGTTTAGGTAGGCTTCTTCGGTAAAGCGCCTTAAAGGAACTTGTTCTACCCCATCAGGGCTGTATTCGACGGTATTTGACATGAAATGATAATCCTAGTTTACGAAATCTATTTTTATTCTTATGCTTGTTTCTCAATTTTTAACTGAACTTAAGCGCATTAAGCGGTGTACCTATATGTTGTATTAGTCAAACCAAGGTACTTTAATGAAAAAAGAAACAAGTTAGTAGCTTATCTGAAATTTACGTTTGAAACACCTGTTTTTAATCATTTATGATGAATGATTCTATTATGCTAACGATAGCGCTTTGTAAGGTTATTGGTATTAACGCGTCCTACGTTCAAAATGGCTTGCAATAGCCTCATAACTGAGAACACAATTATCGCCTTTTTTCTTCGCTTGATACATGGCTAAGTCAGCTTTGTGTAATAAAGCCTCGAAGTCTGTATCGGTTGAACTTAATGCACTAAGACCAATACTTAAGCTAAAAGTAGCTATGGGGACTTTTTTCTTTGTTTCATTTGAACTAAGCGAGTTAGGTAAAGCAACTTGCAGGGCTGCAATCCTTTCATTCATTCGTTCAGCAATCGCTTTAGCTTTAAATATATTTGAGTGTGGTAGTAGTGCAACAAACTCTTCAGCGGTTAACCTAAATAAACTATCGCGAGAACGAGTCGACTCATACATTATTTCAGCTACTTGTGAAAATAACTTGTCATTTTCTTTTAAATTAATTTGGCTTAGGGAGTAGGGAGGATGGATTTTTAAAATAAGTAAGCTTAATTCAGCATCATCTTTTATAAACTGGCGAACCATCGTTGTCCCCATACTAAAAAGTGATTTTCTATTCATTAAGCCAGTGACAGAGTCTATTTTTGCTTGCTGTATAAGTTTTTCTTTCTGGGTTATTTTACGCGTAAAAAAAATGGTGAATAATAAAATAGTACAAATGAGTAAAGCAAAATTTATTTGCTGACTTTCTTTTAATTGCTCCTCTTTAATTAAATGTAATTCCTCCAACTTATTTTGATTCAAAAGTAATTCGTTTTGCGCTGATTTTTGTTTAATTTGGTGTTTATGGGATAACTCTTCAATAATGCGCTTATTTATTTGCGCATTGTAAGCATCATATATACTTAAATAGGCGCTATGAGTTAAATAAGCTTCTCTATCTCGGCCTAGCTTTACATAGTTATCCGCTAGAATTAGGTGTAATTGAGAAAAGATAGGCTGTATTAATTGCCCCTTAGGTATATGTTGCTCTAACAAAAGAGCACGTTCCAATTTCTTAGTAGACTCTTTTAATTCATCGCTTCTTCTAAGTTTTATGGATTGGATAATTAAAATGAGATATTGTTCAGCATAGTTGTAATCCCAATTTACTTTGAAATCGGGGACGTCTACATGCTTGCTTATATTCGTGGGGCTATTCAATATAACTAAGGCATTATATATACTTTTTCTTACACTTAGATGTTTGGTTATGGCTTTATCTTGATTAACACTTGAATCGTTACCGATATCATTAGAATCAATATTTTTAGCAAAACTTAAATTCACAACAAGCAAACAGCTCAGCACAGTCATTATTTTATAGAAAAAAATTAGAGAGTTTTTTAGGCGTAATAGCAACATATTATGAACTCCCTTCTTGTTTTAAGCCCAGTAGTATTTTCTCTACTTCAGTTGTTTTTGCTATTTCAATGGCTTGATTAATTAAAATCGTTAAGTCTTTTTCTGTGTTTTGTAAAGTATCGCTTTGTGACTTTTCATCATAGGTTTTACTAACAATACCCGAGCTCACCTCAAGTAATAATGTTTTCTCTGTAAATAAAGGATTGTTTACAAAACTTGTCGCATATTGTTGTACCAGAGTTTCTTTAAAGCGCTTTGCTACCATTAACGTTGTATCTTGTGAGCTAGTAGGAAGCATGATAATAAACTCATTACCAGAAAAACGACCAAATACATCACTTTTTCTAATAAGTTTTTGTCCTACTTTAGCAATAAATTTTAATAACTCATCTGCAGTTTGATAACCGTGGCTATTATTGATTTCTTTTAAGTTATTAAGCCTAAATAATACAAGGCTAAAAGGTTGTTGCTTTTTTTGACAAAATTTAAGGTGTAGTAGACCTTGTGAAAGCAAGCCTGTTTTATTATCTATACTCGTTAATAAGTCAGTATTAGAAGATTTTTTAAGGCGCTTTTCACCTTGTATTAACTTAACTAACAACCAAATAAATATAAGTGTGAGTAACGAGGCTAATATAAGAAAATAACCTTCTTGAGTTCGCTCTTTTTTGGTGTTTTGTAACGTAATGTTTTGTGCTCTTGTTTTGTTTTCTAGCACTTTTTTTTCTAGGTCTTGTTGTTCGGCTTGAAGCTTTAATCGAACTTCTGTAATAGATCTTAGTTGTTCTTGTGCTTTCAATGATCTTTTAATGGATAGTGCGAAAACACTTGCTTGATACGCACTTTGATATTGCTCTAACTGATAATACATTTCAGCTTTAAGTTTAACTAAATTTAAGTGGGCTTGCTTTTGACTACTGAAGTTATTATTACTTTTAGTTATTAGACGTTCAAAGTTCGCAATACTCGAAAGAGCTTTTTGATATTTCTTTAAACCAAACAAGACATAGGCTTGTTCACTATAAAATTGCAACTTTACGTTAGGTTTGTCAACGTATTGAATATGTTCTTTAGCTTTTAATAAGTAATTATAAGCTTGAGTAATATGGTCAGGACTTAAGCGCGAGTATGACCAAGAAATACCTAAGTACACATTGAATAAAAACTCATGGCTTGGTAAGGAGTTTACAAGCTTTATATCTTCTAGCATTTTAAGATAGATATCCACAGAGCCTTGATAGTTACGATTCGTTGCATGTAGTCGAGCAAGGTCAATTAAAGCAAGATGTGCCAACAATAAGTCACCCGCCTCTTGATAGTGATAATGTGCTTGTTGGTAATATTGGATTGCTCTATTATTTTGCTCTAACAGGCTATATAAAATACCTAACTGCGAATTGGCAGCACCTTTTAATTTATTGCTGTTTGTTTTTTCAGCGGCATGATAAGCATCATCTAATACTTCTAAAGCGTTTTCATACCGGTCGCTCGAAGTATATAAGGCGCCAATAAGGATTAAACCTCGCGCAATATGAGCATGATCACTTAATGACTTAGCCGTTTCAAGACCCAATTTATAATCAACCAAAGCATCGTCAAAATAGCCTAAGCTTTGTTTAGAAAGACCTTGTTTATAGAGTAATTCTGAAATTAAATAACTGGGACTAGCTAACTCTTTCGTTTTATCTAAACCTACAGCCGTCGCTCTTAAAGCCAATTGATACTGCTGTATATCGATATAATAAACTGCGAGTAACTTATAATAAATAATTTGCTGTTTAATGGTTAAAACTGAAAGGTTTTTTTCGAGCAAAGCTAATTGAGTTGCTCTTTTTTGGGGTTTTGTTTCTTGTTCAATACTTACAACAACTTGGTCAAAGTTTGAAAAAAACTCATCTTGAAAGGCAGAGACTTGCCAAGAAAATGTAAGACATAAACTGATATAGATAAAGAATATGAAAGTATTTCTAGCCAATCGAAAAGGTTTTTTATTTTTAAAAAGTCGTGCGAATATGTGCGACAACGTTGTCACTTGATTCGTTTTTGATAAAACAGTAACTTTATTAATGATTAAATCCTTTCACTGTTCACATACTCAACACTAATATTTAACCAAGGCTCGGCTTAATACATAATAGCCCTTAGGGTGGCAGTAATCCATAGTATTAAGACATAGTATTAAGACATAGTATTAAGACATACTAAAGCAATCATTAATGATGTTACTTATTAGTGTTTGGCAGTTTTATTGATATTACAGCTGCTAAAGTAATAAACAAGCATGAAATAGCTAAACACGCTGTAAGGCCATATAACTGAAATACCCAACCAGATAATATTGTGCCAATTAATCTTCCCATTGCATTTGCCATGTAATAGAAACCAACATCAAGCGACACGCCATCTGCATCAGCCATGCTAACAATAAGGTAACTATGCAAAGAGGAATTTATGGCAAAAAGCACACCAAATATCATCAAGCCAATAATCAATACAGCTTCAACAGACCACTGAAAATAAAGCGATAGCGTGATGAACATCGTAATAATTAATAAAAAAACGGCCCACTTAACCGTTTCCTTAGCTGGAGATATGCCTTCTTTAAGGTTAATGAGTTTAGGCGCAATAGATTGCACCATGCCATAACCGATAACCCAAAGCGCAAGGAAGCCACCAACGTTCCAATGATCCCAGTTAAATACTTGTGAAAGAAATAGGGGTAATGCAACGACAAACCACACATCACGCGCTCCAAATAAAAATAATCGGGCTGCTGATAAAATATTAATAGAATGGCTTTTCGAAAAAATATCTTTAAATTTCGGCTTGTTTTTCGCTTTGCCTAAATCATCTTTAAGTGCATATAAGCTATAACACCATACCAATGTTAACGCACACCCCATGATTAACATAGCGCCTTTGAATGTGGTGAGTGTTAACAGCAAACCTCCTAAAAAGAAGCCAACACCTTTAAGTGCATTTTTAGAGCCTGTTAAAATAGCGACCCATTTAAATAAAGTGCCTTCTTGCCCTGAAGCAACCAACATTTTTATGGAGCTTTTCGCGCTCATTTTATTCAAATCTTTGGCAATACCAGACAGTGCTTGAGCACACATAACATAAATTATGGTTAGCCACTCGGGTGGTACAGCCAGCATCAGCAGGGCTATAATTTGAATAGCTAAACCAATATTCATGGTTTTGTTAAGGCCAAGTCTAGCGCCAAGGTATCCACCTACTAAATTGGTCACTACGCCAAAAATTTCGTAGAACAAAAATAGCATTGCTATGCTAAGTGGTGAATAGCCTAATTGATGGAAATACAAAACCACAAGCATTCTTAACGCGCCATCGGTTAGCGTGAATGCCCAGTAATTCCCTGTCACAACAAGGTATTGTTTTATATCATCTGATAATGCTGCTAAGCGCTTCATGGTTTACCTTAACCTTAACTTTAACCTTAACCTTTACTGTTTCAATGATAAGCCAACTTTACGGGCTAACTCTGCGGTTCTATTGGCATAACCCCATTCATTGTCGTACCAAGTGTAAAGCTTAACTTGCGTTCCATTTACAACCATCGTTGATAGCGCATCAATAATGCTAGAGCGGGGATCAGTTTTGTAATCGATAGAAACCAAAGGCTTTTCCTCATAACCTAAAATATCTTTTAGCTCACCTTCTGATGCCTCTTTCATCCATGCATTAATTTCTTCAGACGTTGTCTCACGATTTACTTCAAAAACACAATCTGTAAGCGATGCATTCGTTAGTGGAATGCGAACCGCATGGCCATTCAATTTCCCTTTTAATTCAGGAAAGATATGCGTAATGGCTGTTGCAGAGCCTGTTGTGGTTGGAATTAAACTGGTCCCACAAGAGCGTGCTCT
>JBMYWR010000118.1:0-10162 GCA_049607625.1 Colwellia sp. | reverse complement strand
GTTATGCGAAAGTTCAAACGTTTAATCCAGAAGAAATTTCAAAGCGCATTACATCGGAAGGAGCAACACCTGCAGAGCTGGCATCTTATATCGAGCGCTATATTAAACTCCACCAGCTCAAAGGGGTGATGCTAATTGATGAAAGCTATGTAGTTGCAAAGCCTAATTTCTCATCATCTGCAACGCTTACTATGGGCGAACTTAATCAGCTAAGCGAGAAGTACAATATTAAAACTGAAATTGATTATGATTCACTACTAAATGAGTTCAATAAAGCAGTTGAAAGCGCTAAGAATTAAAACACTTTAGATCCCAACTAAAAACCGCCTTTTACAGGCGGTTTTTTTTTGAGCTCTGCTCAGTTCTTGATATCGATTGAGTTTTATAGAATATAAAAATCAACCCAAGCAGCCTAATGTTTTGAATTCACCTCAAGTATTCATTGACCGCGAGAGCAATGCAAAAACACAGCGCGATGGCCTACTTCTATTGTGCATAAGTAATTATGAATTTCACTTATGCACAAATTCTGTGGAAAATGCTATTTAGCTCTCTAAAATCATTGCCATACAATAGTCAAATAAACATTGTAATTTTTATCAATTCACCCTACTCCACCAGCACTGTAAAAAGTGATTATTTCTCTCAAAAATGCCCGATTTTAAATAACGCTTAACCTAGTTGTTAAGTTATTAATTTCTGGAATTATTCCGATGGATTCTCATACAAAATTACACCC
Organism: Colwellia sp.; assembly: GCA_049607625.1. Classification (GTDB taxonomy): domain Bacteria; phylum Pseudomonadota; class Gammaproteobacteria; order Enterobacterales; family Alteromonadaceae; genus Colwellia. The sequence continues at coordinate 9,423 of JBMYWR010000118.1, read as the reverse complement.
GAAAGTAAAAAGCGCAATTACCAGTATCAAACAAAAAATTATCGAGGGGTGGTCTGTAGCAATCGGTTTATCTGGCAAAGACTCATTTGTAACAACACACTGTGCAATTGAAGCTTTAAAACAGGCTATTGATGAAGGCTATAAGGTGTCACCTATGTCGATTTACACTATCGATACTAGTATCGATAACTTTGAGATTATGGATTTCATGCTTGACGTTCACCAATCCATTGACGATTACGCCAACTCTCATCAGTTGCCAATTCAAACAGAAGTTCTTAAACCCCACCTAATGACAAGACCCATGGTTCAATACCTAGGTCGAGGGCTATTACTTAGAACAGCTCAAAACCAACACAACGGTAGGCAATGCACTTCTGTTTGGAAAATAAAAGTGCTTGAAGACCACTTACGTGGACTTGAAAATTATCTTGGTACATCAAAAGTATTGTCAATATCAGGTGTACGTGATTCAGAAAGTTCAATTAGGGCTATAAACATTAAAAAGCGTGGTGAGAGCATCGATGTCGTAACAAAAACAGATATAGGATATAAGCTAGCTCCCATCAAAGATTGGTCTCTCAGCGATGTCTGGTCTCTAATATCATTTATTGAAGACGGCGAAATTGAGTCTTTTGGTGAAGATGTTGTCACCGACTTAAGAAAACATTATGCAGCTGGCAATTCTGGTGTTTGTGATTTGCTTGCGGGTTCTTCAGCTGGGCAATCTAAACCTTGTAGCGCCCGTTTTGGCTGCACTCTCTGCGCAATAGTCCCCAAAGATAACAGCCTTATTAACCAGATTGAAACCAATGAAGAAAAATATGGATACATGAGAGGCGTAGCAGAGCTAAGAAATTTTATGCTCCACAGCTTAAATGACTTCAACTTATCCCGTAACTCTGTTGGTAAACAGATTGATAAGGATGGTAACGTAAAATTAAAGTACAACGATTACTCTATTGAGTTCCGTCAATCGCTATTACGTATGGTGCTCACACTGGATGCAATTGAACAAGAACGTACTGACAACCCTAAATTCCAGTTAGTCGACTATTCAACACTTATAGCCATACAGTGGAACTGGGCAATCGAAGGTGGGGAAGGTTCATTCGGATCAGCTATTAAGATTTGGCATGATGTGCACACAAATGGCGAACGCTACCCAATACCATGTATTGAAATGACGCCAGCAAAAAAGAACCTTACCGCTAGATATGTCAGCATCAGCAAATTACTTGAATCTGAAAACCCTAAAGGTTTAGAGATGACCAGCGAAGAGAAATCGAAGTACCAACCTCACGCGATCTACTCTGATGAAGGTGTTATTCATACAATGCCATATTTTACTTCTGATAAAACTCAAGTAGTTGAAGGAATGGGCTGGGAATACATTGAATGTATTTACACACATTACGAGAGTGAAGGGCTAACAAGAGATGATAGTATATGCCCTACAGCCATAATTAAAGACTTAATGCAGCGCGGCATAGTCACTGTTCAAAGCAGCAGTTTAAATAGACTAAATGAGAGAGTTAAACGCGCTCAAGCAATTAATGCTATTAAAGCCAGAGGGGGAGACATAGAAAGCTATTTGTTGCTTAATTCTTCGGATACCCCAATTAAACATGAAATAGAGGAATCATTTCAGGTTGAACTTTTCTAGTTTAAATACTCAATAATGGATATGTCCGTCTTCTTTAAGGTGGGCTAGCCTAGTCTTACAATAACGATTAAAAACTGTGCTAAAAAGGCCGTTAGTCACGGCCTTTTTGGATACCAAAAAACTCTCCCAATGTTTTCTCTTGCAGCTCTGGTAAGCGTTCCACTAACCAGCCTATATAATCTAGCCCTGGGTTCGCTCGATTAGCATTAAGTCTATTAATGAAGGCCTGAACTTCACTATCAGTGCCATCCATACCATACACCTTACGATAAAGCTCCTTCGCTTTGCCTATCTCTTTGATTTGTTGGCAAGCACGCTCAATAAAGTGCTTACCAAAATCCTCTTTTTTTCTCGGCATAGTTCTTTTATTCACTTTTCTAATCCACGCACTATAGGTGTTTTTACAAAATATATCAAAATTGATATTGCCATATATCAACTTTGATATATTATAGGTATATCAAAGTTGATATGTAAACAAGGTTGTAAAAATGCTTTCATCAAACATTGCTGAAATAGACAAACACGATGATCAGATTACTATTCCAACGTTGCGTCAAGGTCTACTGGCTACATCTGATAAAATCATTGCACTGGAGCCAGCTATGCCAGGTGTTTACTTCAATGCTCCAGATATCGAGTTGAATTATGATGTAGCTGTTGTGTGCATGTCGGGTGGTAAAGATAGTTTCGCGGCACTTAAGCGCCTTCTCGATATTGGATTCCCGAAATCGAAGATTGAAATGTGGCACCATCTTGTTGATGGTAATGAAGGTTCAACTCTAATGGATTGGGCCTTTATAGATGATTATTGCGTCAAATTTTCAGAAGCTGTTGGCATCCCTCTTTACTTTTCTTGGCTAAAGCATGGGTTTGAAGGAGAGATGCTTAAAAATGATAGTAAAAGTCACTCTCATATTATTCAAACGCCTGAAGGTCTTATTGAACTTACACGAAACAACGCAAAAACAGACACACGCCTAAAATTCCCTCAGCAAGCGGCATCACTTCAAACAAGGTGGTGTAGCTCGGCACTAAAAATAGATGTTGGCCGTAGGGGGATAACAAGCCAAGATCGTTTCATTGGTAAACGTGTGCTATTTGTCACTGGTGAGCGCCGAGAAGAATCAGGTAATAGAGCTAGATACAATCAACTTGAACCTCATGCTGGTGACACTTTAAGAAAATCAAAATCACCACGCAAACCTCGTCATATAGATGCATGGCGGCCCGTCCTGCACTATAGCGAAGAACAAGTGTGGCAATCACTTGCTGATTGGCGCTTAGTAGCTCCAGTGCCTTACCGATTGGGTTGGAGCAGAAGCTCCTGCCAAACTTGTATTTTTAATGGTGATCGTATCTGGGCAACCATTGGCCAATACTTCCCTGAGAAGCTTAAAGCTATTGCTGACTATGAACGTCAATTTGCTACAGCTATCAGTCGCAAAGGGCTCACCGTATCCGAGAGAGCGGCTATTGCTAACCCCCTGATAATTGATGATCAGGTTGCTTTAATGCAGGCTTCCCATAGAGAGTACACATTACCTATTTTTCTTCGTGAAGGAGAGGCTTGGAAATTGCCTGCTGGTGCATTTGGTATAGAAAGTTCAGGTGCCAGCTAATATCGCGTACCTGCATAGAAAATTCTGTTTTGATTCAAATTAATTATAACACCAAAGCCATCATTCTCCGTGTTATAGTCTTTTGAATATATAGAGGGCTTTCCTCGGGTACCAGTTAATTGAGAGTTACCCATCATAGAACTTATTGGAGATTTGAATGGACGTTCTAGTTATTATCTTAATTAATCTCATTGGGGCTGGATTAGTTACCAGAATAGAAAAAACTCGCGGTAAAGTTGATGAAGACAAGAAAAGTTTATTCATGGGGCAATGGCCCTATAACCTTATTTTGCTCTTCGGCACATTAGGGGTATTAACTACAAGTGCAGTGAGTATTTTTGTGTGCGTGGTAAGTGCGACTGTAATCTTTTATTTTTTAGCGATAGTAAAAGCATACAGAGTGACAAAGTAGGCCAACCAATACAATTATTGGCTGGTGGATATTTGAGAGGTGACGCTTATGAAAAACCCTTTGAAACTGCGGTTTAACGTGGAAGAAAATACTATACTCCGTTTTTGTACCGCTATTATATTTATTTTGCTACTTCTAGGTGTGTGGCAATTTAATCATCACTGGAATAAAAAGCACACCCTTAAGATAATTGATGTAGGTGCAGCTATCGACGCCGACTATACCATCAGTCGATTTGATGGTGATACAACCAAGGTTTCAGCAACTGGCGGGACATTTCTTGTTGCTGGAGTATTTCAAGTTATCAAGGGAAACAAACTTATTCTTGAACTAAGTAGTAGCGGTCGTCAAAAGCTATGCGATACCGTTCAAAACATTTGTTTTAATTTAATTTGAAGCTTATATAAAGGCATTAGGTAAACTGGGAGTATTGCATGGCAATTTGGCAAGAAAATACTGGCGTAAAGCCTAATTTAGACTTTGTAGATGTTCGGTTTGATAATTGCACTAGTGATGATGCAGCATTATCAGAGAAACAAATATATGGCATTCATGTAGATGAGCTTGAATGGCACTTAAACCAAGGTGGGGCTGAACCAACTCACTTCAAACCATTAAACAGACAATAGTGGAATTCAGAGTTTGAAGGTTATTCAGAATTTAGAAGAAGCAAAAGTTTACAAACGGGGGTGGACTTATGTGCTTTTATCTAAAAACAAAAGAATAATGAAGATAGGCAAGGTAACTACAAACCTTAAAAAACGTGTATATCAGCATCTACATTGTAAATCATACAAACCATACGAGTTTCAATTTTTGCTTGCTTTAGATAGTGCTCAGTATGAATTATTGCTTCATCGTTATTTTGATGAATATCGCTGCCAATATAAGTGGCTTCATGGGGAAATGAAGGGGCAACACTTCACTAAGAAAGAGGCTAGCATTATGGCTTTAAAACTTTTTAAAAGTGATAGCACTAGCTATAGCTCTACTTTCGAGGCTTTTTGGGAAAACACTCTAGTTACAAGGAATGAAATTTTTTCCATTCCACCGCGCAAGGTAGGCTTAAAATTAGAAGATTTAATAAAGCAAATCGTGGTAAATCCAGTTTAGATAAAAACTATATAGGAAAGTAATGACTAAAGAAAAAAACAATGAACATTATGCTCAGATAAAAGATAAAGTTTTCTCAGATGAGTATGATTTGGATAAATCCTCACGGCTTAGTGTATATTTTTCTCGGGTATACTTAACTCTTCACTTTGTCATAGGTTTTTTTGTTTTATCGAGTGCTTATTCTACCCTTGTTAATATTGAAGGATATAATGAAATTTATAGTCTAAAGGCTTCCGTTGAAACAGGTTACCTTTTAGCGGGTGTCATTTGGGGAAATGTAGGGTGGGATGGGTTCAATCGGATTAAGAGTGGTGCAAAATTCTCTGAAATAGCTAAGATGACTTATGGTTTTACAATACCAGTCATATTTATTGTAATAACTACACTTCGACTATTTTACCTATATTCTAGTTATAAAGATGCAGAACTTTGTTGTCCATTTTCTTCGGATAAAGCAACAGATATCTATTTAGACTTAGTTATATTTTTGGTCTCTTATGGTCTTTTATTTGGCTTCTCACATTACAGAAAGAAACGTGCAAAGAAGGAACTTCGTAACCCCCAAGAACAGTCTGATCAAGCAGAATGAAATATAGCCAATTGTTCATTAAGACCACTATCCAACAATAATCTAATAAGGATTTAACCCTTTTTAATAACACACTCTATTAAGTAACTTATAGAGTGTGTTATGTGCAATTACATGATTCCGGTTTAGTTTACTTAATTTATTGAATAGTCAACACCGAGCGCCAGTACATCGCCAGTAGAAGTGAGCTTAAAGTTAGCATCAAAGCTCATTTCTGCAATCTCAATATCAACGCCCATTTCTTCAGCCGCTTCTTTTGGTGACTTCACCCAGCCTTTTAATTTACCAAATTGAACATTCATCTTAGCCAAAAATGCTTGGTTGAGCTTTAAATGCAAGTTGCCATTGTAATAAGCGCGACATTCAAAAAGAGTCACGTACTTTTCTGCTGAATGATCATAATAAGTGAAAACCTTTTTAGCAGAGTCATTCCAATCAAAATCACGCGCTCGTTCGCACCCTGTTGAGTCAAAACCTAAATTACCAGCAATGGTGCATAAATCATTTAAAAAGACCTCTGCGCGTCGAGAGAGCCCATTTGTTGACCCGTAATCATCAGTGCGGCCCCCTTCTCTTGTTACAACTATGCGATAATCCAGAGCAAACCTATCAAGACCCTCTGGCGAGCGATACACATAACGCCACTGCTCTTTACCAAACGTTTTTTCATTTGATTTATAAAGAACGATACTCGATTGACTCACCATTTTTTCTACCGTTTCAACAAGCTGATCATCAAAGTACAAGTTTGCGTTCTTGCACATCCACTGCACTAACGCATACGCATTCGATTTATTAAAATCAACGTGAGTATGTTCAAACAGAACCTTCAACAGTTTTTCGCGAGAACTAGCTGTAAGCCTATCTGTAATTTTATCAAAATTAGAAAATAGCTCTCGCCAATATTTATCTTTTAAACTTCCTATTTTTAATTTCAGCGCTTCTTTCACACCATCAAAACTAACATCGAGCTCCTTTAAAACAACCGTGTCTATTTCTTCTAGTTTTTTATACGTTTGCACCAATGAGCTTAAATCAGTGTCATACATCGATTGTAATGCAGCGACCAAATCAACACCTGGCACCATGGCATTTTGTAAACGACTATCAAAACCACCAGCGTTTTTGTTGTGCCTATTTTTTAATGTATCCGTATGAGATGAATTTTCACTCTCTTCAAAGATGGCAAAATTCTTTTTGAACCAGAGGCTAAAAGGGTCAATTTTTTGTGCGTCACTTCCGAAGCGAGAGTATCTTTTATCAATCAGGCTAATACGTATAACATTCACAACTGCACGTGCTTTACGTTCAGCATTTAGATAGTCATATTCGCCTAGCACTTCGCATTCAGCATCACGCATTTTAATGCACTGCTGTATTGCAACATCATTTACCCACCGAGAAGGGAGAATGAGATAAATATACTTAGCGTTTGCTTCTTCAATAATGCGCTGGGCAAAGTATGAGAACTCTGAATACGGAGGGTTACAAAATACAATATCAGTACGCTTGTCTATTAATGTTTGCTCTTTAAAATCAGTACCCACTACAAAGATATCTTTATCAAGCGAACTCAATAGCGGAACAGATTTTTCAATCGCATAACGTTTGCCTTCCGTTAAAAACTTTAACGCCTTGCCGTTTCCTGCACCTACATCTAATAAACTCGGACGCTCACCTATTCCCTTTATTGCTTTAAAGTCCGACTTAATCAAATCCAGCTGCTCATCTGTGGTTGGGTACCACTCAAAATCTTGGTTGAATTGCTTGATAGTTTGAATTAACTGCCCAGTATGATGACCCATTCTTAAAACCTCTTTATTAATTGAATTGCTAAACAGATTAATAGGGAAATAAAAACGTGCTTGAATCAAAAACTTAACAACCTTGACTGCTTAATGTAATGCTTACACAATGAATTTAAATAATGTTGCAGGTGAACTAAGGACGGCCTTAAATGAAGTCAGATGCCTTTAAAAATGATGGACTACACCAACCAATAACAGAAAAATCATCTTCGAAGCTTAAATTTACTCTTAGCCGGGAGAAGAGTGTAGAGCTCTGGTTAAAAGGTAAGGATGAGTGGAACTTATGGATGAAGAACCACCCGGATACTTACGTTGACTTCAATCATGTAAATTTCACCCCAGACTCACTGGCAAGTGTTGCACCAGATGAAGATCTCGCTATTTACGGTAAACATCATCGATATTTAAAAACTATATCTTTTGAAGGCTATATTTTTAATGGCGGTGCAGATTTCACAGGAGCAAACTTCCCCTCACCGACCCACTTTGATGACGCAAGATTCGAAGGTGAAGCCAAATTTACTGGGGCTAAATTTGGTGGTGAAGCAAGTTTTACCAATACCATTTTAACTCATATGCCAATTTCTCAAATGCTATATTTAGCCGCACTGTTGCTTTTGCTGCTACACACTTCGCTTCAAACACTCATTTTAACTCAGCCACATTTGAATGCATGGCTTATTTCACTGAGGCAGCATTCAATATAACAACAAACTTTTCTCATGCTGAATTTAAAGGCGGCACACACTTTTTGGCGGCAACATTTGACTGTATTTTTGTTGATTTTAAGGAAATTAAGTCAACATCTACATTTAGTTTCGAAGGTGCAATAACAGACCAAATACAAAAGCTTTCATTCAAAGGAAGTACGTTCGACAAAGACTTTATCATTGATGGTAACTTTAACTGTATACCTGATTTAAGAGGCACAAAACTAAACCACCACACTGAACTGAGTGATCTAAAGTGCAATCTAATAAGAGAAAAGGCAATTCCATTCACCCCTATTCTTAAAGTTGTTGATAAACTTGACGCTGAAAAGCTCTGCAGGCTTAAAGAGCTCGCTGAGCAAAACAAGAACCACGATAAAGCTTTAATGTTCCACGCTGATGAAATGAGAGCGAAAAGATGGACAAAGCTAAATACAGCGCAATCAATATTGGATTTACTCTACTCAGCAACAAGTAATTATGGCCAAAGCATTATGCGACCTTTGCTGTGGTTGTTCTTATCATTCATGCTGTTTAGTTCATACCTAGCTGGTAAATCTGAACTAGAGATGAGAGAAGCACTTTCACCCGCGGCTACGACTTCAATAGCCACAATGACACCTTTTATTTCCGTTTCCAAAGATGCTAGACAATTTGGGATGGGACAGTTATTTAAAACTGATATACCTAGGAATTATTACCTCTGGAGCTATGCTCATGCCAGCGCTTCATTTGTTTTTATATTCTTAATTGGGCTTGGCTTAAGAAATCGCTTCAGAATTTAAGTTGGTTAAAGTGTTAGATGATTAATTGGCGAAAGAATTCTAGCACTTCTATCCAAAAGGAAAGGTATCCAATACAAATATCAAAGCTAACGACTAATATAGCCCCTAGCACTTCAGGTAAGGTAGCTAGATGCGGATGCAAGTAAGGTGTTATTAAGGGCCAAAATATAGCCACGAATAAATTGATCCAGAATTGAGATGTTTTATTTTTTAACATTATTGTTTTCCTCTTTGTTATTTTTTGCACACACAAAAACCCACCGAGGCCAGTTGACCTAGTAAGGATGAGTGCGAGCAGGTTTATTATTGACGCCCCTGAAATGTTAAAAAGTAAAGTATTTAGAAGTAAACTTTGACGCTTTCTAATGTGGGCAGTTGAGAACGAACTAGATTGAACTGTAGCTCAGCAGTTACTTTGTATATCCTCCATATTTTATTCACTATATTGTTACATTATAACATATATTATTCAGAAGTAAAACATACCCGCTTTACGCGAGATTAAGCACTCTCTATCTTTTAGATAAAAGGGGGGCTTGACCGCACCTGCGAAGGCAAAATTTAGCGGTCAAGCGATAAACAGTTATGAATATTTATGGTTGAGAACTCAGCTCGATTGGAGAGAAAAGATCAGAAATAGGAGGTTTAGCTGTTTTATTAGGCCAAAGTATATTCTCTACTTGTTTGCTCTGCTCCCAATGAACAAAGTCAGGAG
>JBMYWR010000117.1:0-10391 GCA_049607625.1 Colwellia sp. | reverse complement strand
GCCCTTTCACGGCGGTAACAGGGGTTCGAATCCCCTTAGGGATGCCACTTTATTTAGGTTGTTATATTTAGGTAACTAAAAGTAATAACTAGCGTAAAGCGTAACTAAGAAATAGCTTTACTATAAATAACATAATTATTTTGTTGTTTATATTTAATAAGCTACACCAAGATCCACTTAATATTTATATTATGTGGATTTTTTTGTTTTTGTCTTTTATAAAAAATATTAAATAAAACTGCTAAAATTATTACATTACAAACTAAATGGTAATGTTTTAATGAACAATTTCCACCACCTTTTCGAAAATATTTATCACTCGAATAATCTTCTCAAACTGAGCACTTCATTTGTTAGGCTATTCACTCCCGTTCTTTTATTTCTAACCTTTAGTGTAACGGCTGAATCAACTGTAATTGCTGCATCAAGTAAAATGCTAAATCAAAAAACAATTGCGGTATACGGCTATGCAAAGGTTGATACAAGTTTTGAACAACAAAAAGTAAACATTGTATTTTTTCAGGAAGGTAGGTCAATTGAAAAGCTGTCTAATATCGTAAACCATAAAGCTGAAGCACTGTTATCTTTGGCTAAAAGTTACAATATAACCGCTCAAGCTATTCAAACAAGTTCGCTAAAAATAAATATTAAAGATAATACTCAACAACCCACTGTTCAGGGGATTGAGCTAAGCAATAATGTCATTCGTTCAAGTAATTCATCAAGAAATATATCTAATGTCTACATTAATGGTAATACTATTCAAAATAATCAAACAAATACTATTGTAAATCAGTACCAAGTGAAAAAACTCATACACATAAATTTAAGTGGTATCGATCAGTATCAGCAATTTCTTGGTCAGGCCATAAAGCACAGTAATACCATTGTTGTTCCCTTTAATACATCAGTTAAAGGAGCTGAAATATATAGGCAAGAAGCTTTACAATTAGCAATAAAAAATGCCCAACAAAAAGCGACTTCCTTAAGCCAGCAATTAACCACTTCGTTAGGTGAAATTTATAGCATTAAAGAACTTTCAGCAGAGGAAGGCGAAAGCGAAGGTTTAACTAATCACAGTCGTTATGAAAATTGCTCAGGTAACATAAGTCAACAGTCCTTGAATGCTTCTCAACTGGCTCAAATTCATAGAGACTTTAATGAAGCTTATTTATCCAAGGCATCTGGTTACATGCCTAATTGCTTTAAAGCACGAGTGAAAGTGACTTTTCTCACAAAATAATTTAGGAGCCGGCAAAATAAAATCGAATGTGTTGGCTTAAGGGCATAAAGACAATAGAATTCGTCTTATTTAAACAATACAAAGCTAATTAACTAATAAATTAGCTTAAAAGCGACATTAAAAGCTTTAATTTAAGGCTTTTTCGGGGTATGTTATGCACATTATTAAACTACCTCACCATTGAATGCTATCTATTTTAATTATTAATGGCGTTTAAAAGATTAAAAGTAGTTAATTCTCAAAAAAAATACTGGATTATTAATTGGTTAACAAAAAAGAATTTTATCAAGAACTCTCTTCTCAAATTGCTTCCCTCATTCAAGATGAAACCGATCTTATTGCAAACATGGCAAATATAAGCGCACTCCTTTATAATCGTCTGCCGGACGTTAATTGGGTGGGTTTTTATCGTGTTATTGATAATGGACTTGTATTGGGGCCTTTTCAAGGTCAAGTTGCTTGTATAAGAATACCTTTTGGCAAAGGAGTTTGTGGTACCTCAGCTCAAGAAGGAATGACACAACGAATCGCTAATGTGCATGAATTTGAAGGGCACATTGCATGTGATGCAACAAGCAATGCAGAAATTGTGATACCTGTTAAACTAAATGGGGCAACAATAGCTGTTTTAGATATAGATAGTACCCGCTTCGATCGTTTTGACAGTGAAGATCAAGTAGCCTTGGAAAACATTGTTGAACATTTAGTTAAAAGCTTGGTTTAGCAAGTTTTGTTCATTTTTAATATATAGCTACGGATTAAATGAAATGAAAGAGTTTGTCGTTATTCACGATTACTTAGTAAGTGAAGCCGTTGTAGGCGACTGGGATGGTCAAGAAGAAATAGTTGCTGAAAAAATTAATGAATTTTATCATACACTTTATGACCTTGCTGAAGAAGATATAGAAACAGAAATACTAGAGCAAATCCTAGAACTCGTATGGGATGCTTGGATAGGGCAAGAAGCTCTACCAGAAATAGAAACAGAAGATATTTATGATTGGTGTCGTCACATATTAGAAAATAGAGACCAGCACTTAAATCCTGCGTAATAAAAACACTCGTGTTAGCTAATTAATAGCTAATAATGAATTTAAATTTAACTAAACTGTAAAAGATGTATTTATGGAAACTGAAACTAAACGTATTAGCACAAAAGAAATTATCACTTATTTAAGTGAAAAATACCCTGAATGCTTTTCATTAAAAGGTCCTGTTAAACCACTTAAAGTAGGAATATTTCAAGACTTAGCAGAAGCACTAGCTGATGATGAAAAGGTAAGCAAAACCCGACTTCGTCAAGCTTTAAGACACTACACAAGTAGTTGGCGTTATTTGAAGTCAGTTAAAGTTGGGACTTTTCGTGTTGATATCGACGGTAAAGACGTCATGGAAATTGATCAAGAGCAGGCCGACTTTGCAAGTAAGACGTTAAAAGAGAGCCAAGAAAAATTTGGTAACAAAAAAGATCATTCTAAAGATGGAGCTCAGACTAAGAAAGGTAAAGCAGCTGCAAAGCCTGTAAATAAAGCATCTTCAGATAAATCAACATCCAAAACAGGCAGCGATGCAAAGTTTAAAAGTGTTAAATCTGTGAAAAAAACGGCAACTAAAAAAGTGACAGAGCCGTTAAAACCTGTAGAGTCATCTACAATTAAAGTTGGAAACAAAGTTAAAGTACAATTAGGAAATAGTCCTATGAGTGCTTCAATAACAGAAATATCAGGCAGTGACATTAGTGTTCAATTAGAGTCAGGTATGGTCATTAAAACAAAAATTGAAAATATATACGTTTAAATAGAGGTTCATACAGTATAAATTTTTAAGTTAAATAGTTGGAGCTAAGTGAATGCAAAAATCTTGTCAAATCGCCTTAACCATATTTTTATCTATGGCTTTGTCCTTTAGCAGTAATGCTTCAGAGCAACAAGATAGTAAAAGTGATGAGTTAACACTGCCGGTATTGCAGCCAGAAACGCAACATGAAGCTTCAACTAAGCGTATAACAGCACGTTTTATGCGCTCTCATTATAAAAAGATACAGCTTAATGACGCATTATCTAAAGAGATTTATGCGAAATTTATAAAACAATTAGATTACTCTCGAAATGTATTTTTAGTTGAAGATATAAAGGCTTTCGATGAATATAGTTTAGAGTTCGACACTGTAATAGCGCGTGGTCAACTAGAAATTCCTTATCAAATTTTTAATCTAAATCTGCAAAGACGTTTAGAGCGTTATGAATACGCACTTTCCCTTCTTGAAGCTGCTCCTCATCAAACAGCACTAGAAAAAGATGACGAAAAAAGTAATTCTCCTTTCGACTTTAACACCGAACAAACTTATTCTTATGATAGAGAAGATGCGCCTTGGGCTGTTAATAAAAGTGAACTTGATGCACTTTGGTACCTGAAAGTTAAATCGGATGCATTAAACTTAACTTTAACTGGTAAATCTTGGGAAAAAACTAAAAAAATATTAAATAAGCGTTATAAATATGCCATTAAGCGTTTAAAGCAAAGTGAAAGCGAAGATGTTTTTCAATTAGTTATGAATAGCTTTGCGCGCGTTGTTGAGCCTCATACCTCTTATTTATCTCCAAGAAATGCAGAACGCTTTCAAATGGATATGAACTTATCTCTTGAAGGTATTGGAGCAGTACTTAGTGCAGAAGAAGATTACACCGTTATTCAAAGCGTTGTAACCGGAGGTCCTGCAGATAAGTCTAAGCAATTAAAAGCTAAAGATCGTATCGTCGGTGTTGCGCAGTCAGAAAAAGAGTTTGAAGATGTTATTGGCTGGCGTTTAGATGATGTCGTTGAAAAAATAAAAGGTCCGAAAGGAACTACAGTTAGATTGCAGGTTTTATCTGGTGAGTCTGATGACGAAGCAAACATAAAAATAGTAACGATTGTACGAGATACAATTAAGCTAGAAGATAGAGCGGCTAAATCAGAAGTTTACTTTAAAGAAAACGATCAAGGTGCTAACGAAAAGCTAGGTATTATCACTATCCCAAGTTTTTATAACAACCTGTCTAAAGATGTGAATAAAGAAATAACCTCACTTAAAAAAGAGGGTGTTGAAGGCATCATTGTTGATTTAAGAGGTAACGGTGGCGGGTCTTTAACCGAGGCGACTTTACTAACGGGGCTGTTTATCGACAAAGGGCCTGTTGTGCAAATAAGAGATGGTGCAAATCGAGTAGATGTGAACCAAGATAGAGATGGTATTACTTATTACAGCGGGCCGTTAACCGTGATGGTTGACCGTTATAGCGCATCTGCTTCAGAGATATTTGCTGCAGCTATTCAAGATTATGGCAGAGGGGTTATTATTGGAGAACACACCTTTGGTAAAGGTACTGTCCAGCAGCACCGAGGTTTAGGTCGTATTTATGATTTATATGAAAAGCCTCTTGGCAGCATTCAATACACCATCGCTAAGTTTTATCGTATAAACGGTGGTAGTACACAGCACCGTGGTGTTTTACCTGATATCGAATTCCCAACCGCTATCAACCCAGAAGACTGGGGGGAAAGCAAAGAAGAAAATGCACTTCCTTGGGATCAAATACCTGAGGCGTATTATGCGCCACTGAAAAACTTATCAGCGGATATTAAAACACTCTCCTCTAACTATGAAAAAAGAATAACAGGGAACCCAGAGTTTAATTATTTACTAGCCGATATTGTAGAATATAGAGCAGAAAAAGATGATAAAACTATTTCTCTTAACCTAAAAGAGCGCAAAGCTAAGCGAGAGGCCAATAAAGAAAAGCAACTAGCTAGAGCCAATGAGCGTCTTGTTGTGATGGGTAAAGAAGAAGTAGATAGTTTAGATGATCTTCCTGATGAACTAGACGATTTAGACCCATTTTTAGATGAAGCCGCAAGAATTACCTTTGATTTTGTTGCGATGAATAAAGTAGTTAAATAAAAGCTTGTTAAATTTGATTAAAGCCATCAATTGATGGCTTTATTTATTTATTGAGGTATGTAAAAGTACTTAACCATTTTATGATTTAAATGCGTAAAATTTCATTAACTAAATAAAATAAGTAATATATAAACTATTAAATCGTACGCTATTGCCATTAATCAAATTATGTTAACTCCCAGAAGCAGAATCAGAGAATAACTAACACTAAATAACTAAAACCAAATAACTAAAACAAAAACAACCAAAACAAAATAACGATAGGTCGTATATGCCCAACCCAACTCAGAATGAACAAAATTCAGCCAAAGCACCTTCAATGTTAGACGCTTCAATACCTGTTATTGTACTAATAACACTGTTAACTACAGCAGTAATGCATTTTGGGGATAATTCATCGTATGGTCCCAACCAAATATCTTTACTTATTGCCATGGGTTTTGCCATCATTATTGGCATTAAAAACGGATATGCTTGGGATGAAATAGAAAAAGCGATTGTTCATGGTATTTCACTTTCACTCGGGGCAGTTTTAATCTTATTCGCAGTTGGCTCATTAATTGGTACTTGGTTGTTGTCTGGAACAGTCCCAACCATGGTTTATTACGGCTTGCAAATATTAAACCCTAGTTGGTTTTATGCTGCAGCATGTATTCTTTGTGGTGTTGTAGCAATGAGTATAGGTAGCTCTTGGACTACTGCTGCAACAATTGGTGTGGCGTTAATAGGTATTGCCCAAGGCTTGGGTTTAGACTCCGCGATAACAGCAGGAGCGGTTATTTCAGGGGCTTATTTTGGCGATAAAATATCACCATTATCAGAAACGACTAACTTAGCACCGGCAATAGCAGGCAGTGAACTTTTTGAGCATATTCGTTATATGTTTTGGACCACTACGCCTTCTATTGTAACCGCAATTATCTTATTCTTATTCTTGGGTTTTAATGAAACAGCTACCGCAAGTGAAGAGACCATAAGTACATTAAGCCAGCAACTTGAAGCACAGTTTAATTTAAGTATTCTAAACTTATTACCATTATTCGCTCTTTTATTAATGGCATATAAAAAGGTACCTGCTTTTATTGCAGTATCAATAGGCGCTATTTTAGGTGCTTTTTGGGCTGTTTACTTTCAACAAGAGCTTATTTTATCAATAGCAGGAGACGGTTTAGGGGCTGTTTCTGCAAATATTGTGGTTGTCTGGACTGCCTTTTTTGATGGCGTAACAGTGAGTACAGGAAACCAAGACCTAGACAAGCTTTTAACCGGTGGTGGTATGTCAAATATGCTTAACACTGTTTGGCTTATTATTTGTGCATTAAGTTTTGGTGCTGTATTAGAACATTTAGGAATGCTGAAGAAATTTGTAGACGTTATTTTATCTTCTGCTAAATCGGTAGGTAGCTTAATCGCAAGTACAGTGGCTACTTGTATTAGTACTAACATTATAACTGGCGATCAATATATGTCGATTGTTATGCCAGGCCGTATGTATAAAGAAGAGTACGAAAGAAGAGGGCTTGACCCTGTCGTGCTAAGTAGAACATTAGAAGACTCAGGCACGATAACATCACCCCTTGTCCCTTGGAATACCTGTGGTGTATATATGTCAGGCGTTTTACTTGTTAATCCATTAGATTATATTTTCTATTGTTTCTTTAACCTAATTAACCCTGTTTTAGCGGTTATTTATGGCTTTATTGGTTTTAATATAAAGAGACTAGTGACTAAAACAAACTAAGCGCTAGTTTGTAATTTTAAGTATTTACTAATAAAAGCCTCCAGGGCTGTTAAACCTTCTGTTAACAGTCCTGTTTTGCTTATACAGGAGTAACTATTCTACAAGGTAACCGGAAGCGTTATGTGTTAATCCAAGCTCATTATTTTCGCCTTGTTATCTTAAAACTAGCCTATACCATAGGCTCAAATGAAAGCTCAACAGAGCCTTTATGTAGGCTTTTTCTTCTTACAACTTTTAACAGGTTTATGTATGTCATCATCACAAGCACGTTTTTTATCTGATTATACGCCCTCTAATTTTTCTATTTCTAAAGTAAACCTTTCCTTTGATTTAGATGACAAAGCAACAAGGGTACAAAGTGAGTTACATATATCTCGTGTTGGTAACCATAATGCCCCCCTTGAATTAGTTGGTGAGCAACTTGTTCTTGAAGACGTTCGTGTTAATCAGCGTTTACTTAAACCTTCAGATTACCAATTAACAGATTCTAACTTAACCATTGCCATTGAAGAAAACGAGTTCATTGTTAATATTACTACCGTTATTAACCCTGAAGAAAATACATCACTTGAAGGCTTATTTAAGTCGGGTGGTGCTTTTTGCACGCAATGTGAAGCCGAAGGGTTTAGGCGAATCACCTATTATTTAGATCGACCTGATGTTATGGCAACCTTTACAACGAAAGTGATTGCTGACAAAAACCTTTATCCACAACTATTATCCAATGGTAATCAAATAGACAAAGGTGATATAGGGGAGACTAAGCATTTTGTTACTTGGTTTGACCCTTTCCCAAAACCAAGTTATTTGTTTGCGCTTGTAGCTGGCGATTTTGATTTATTATCTAGTAGCTATACAACAAGTGAAAACAAAGAAGTCGCACTTGAAATATTTGTCGATAAAGGCAATTTGTCTAAAGCACAACATGCCATGACTTCTTTAAAGAAATCGATGGCGTGGGATGAAGAAGTTTTTGGTCTATCATATGATCTTGATATCTATATGATTGTTGCAGTCGACTTTTTTAATATGGGAGCAATGGAAAATAAAGGCTTAAATGTATTCAATAGCAAATTCGTGCTTGCTGATAAAGCTTCTGCGACAGATACTGATTATTTTAATATTGAAGCGGTTATTGCACATGAGTATTTCCATAACTGGACTGGTAATAGGGTAACTTGTAGGGATTGGTTCCAACTAAGCTTAAAAGAGGGATTGACGGTATTTAGAGATCAACAATTTAGCGCTGATATGCACTCTAGTGCTGTTACCCGAATTCAAAATGTTAGAGTACTCCGCTCAATGCAGTTTGCAGAAGATGCAGGCCCTATGTCTCATCCAATAAGGCCTGAAAAAGTATTAGAAATGAATAACTTTTATACGCTTACAGTGTATGAAAAGGGCTCAGAAGTCATCAGAATGTTATATACCTTATTAGGTAAAGACAATTTTAGAGCGGGCATGGATCTTTACTTTAAACGTTTCGATGGCATGGCAGTTACTTGTGATGACTTTATTAATGCTATGAGTGAAGCTTCTGATATTGATTTAACACAGTTTAAACATTGGTATAGCCAATCAGGTACGCCAGTGATTACTGTAAACGAGATCTTTGATGAAGCTAATGGTGAGTATCAATTGTCATTAAAGCAAGATTTGCCATCGGCAAATAATAAAGAAAAAGTGAACTTACACCTTCCAATAAAAATAGAATTGATAGATTTAAACTCAGCTACGCAAAAAAATGCGAATCATTTACTTGAGTTAACTGATAAACAGCAAGCATGGACTTTTACGGGCTTTAAAGAGAAGCCTGTACTTGCCATGTTAGCAGACTTTTCTGCACCGGTTAAATTGGAATTTAGCCAAAGTGATGCCGAGTTAATGCAAATCATCGCCAATGGTCAAAATAGCTTTTGTCGATGGGATGCAGGGCAAAAACTTTTAATGAATTATTTACATAAACTTACTCAAGACCCTCTATTTGAATTACCACAAGAGTTGCTTACTTGTTTTAACGCTGTGTTATCTGCAAAAGATGATGAAGCTTTTATAGCAGAGCAACTTCAGCTGCCGAGTTTCGGTGAGGCAGCAGACTTAATACCTAAAGTGGACCCAATTGCTTTAGCAAAAGCGCATAACGCTTTAACAAGTTTCTTGGCAGTAGGCCTTGAAAATTCGTTAATAAAAACATTTGAACGCTGTCAAAAGCTACTGATTAATGCAGCTACTAGTACGTCACAAGAGCAAGAAAAAGAAAGTGTAGAAGGGCTTAGAGCGCTTAAAAACACTTGTTTAATGTATTTAACAAGCATAGAAGGGCATCACCTTTTAGCAGAGAGCCAATACAAGTTAAGCGATAACATGACCGATACTTTAGCCGCATTAAGTTGTTCAGTGAAACATAATTTACCTGCATTATCTGAGCAAAGTAATGACTTTGAAAACACATGGAGTGAAACCACACTTGTTATGGATAAGTGGTTCACCCTCTGGGCAAATTGCTCTAGTGATGATATTTTTGAAAAGCTAGATTCGTTGCTCGCACACCCATTATTCTCGTTAAATAACCCAAACAGAGCAAGGTCATTAATAGGCGCATTCTCAATGCAAAACCCATTACATTTCCATAACGCACAAGGGTTAGGTTACCAGTTTTTGGCGGATCAAATTATTCAATTAAACGAGATAAATCCTCAAGTCGCAGCAAGGCTTATTAGTCCTCTTATTCAATTTAACAGCTTTAACGACCACCATGCTACGTTGATGAAAGAGCAACTTGAAAGAATTAAAAAGTTACCTAAACTTTCTAAAGATCTAAAAGAGAAAATTGATGCTGCAATAGGCTAAACTTAATAGTAGTTACTTTATTGAATAGATTATTTAGGAAGGCTTATAAGAGTAATAATATGCGCTATTACTTTCCCCTAAACTTAACGGTTGAAGAGTTTATGCCCTACTATGAAGGTAGGGTACATTCTATAGTGGTTAATACTACAGCAGGGAAGACCGTTAGATTTCCTGCAAGCCACTTAAGGCAGGTTATTACAGGCAGTGGTATTCACGGTTTTTATTGTTTAGAAACTGAAAATAATAAATTTATTTCATTAACCAAAGTCAGGTAATACCGGTTTCATCATATTTATGGATGATTCTTTTTATTGATGGTCGACATCTTGTGTTTAGTGCGATTATCTCTAGGTAAAGTCTCTTTCAAGTCATTTAACCCTTTTTTTCTTAATTTTTGCTTACTGTTTTTCTTAAAAGTACTAAAGTTACTTAAGATAATGACAAGTGGCAGTACGACTAAAATAATAGATATCCAATCATCCATCGGTTTTATACTCAGTTAAAGGGGATATATCGCGCAATTATAACTTATTTGAACGATTACTTCGTCTGTTATATTACAAACAAGCTCATTTTGCTCTGAGACTGAGATTAGTAACGAAAACTGGGATTAGACA
>JBMYWR010000116.1:0-10451 GCA_049607625.1 Colwellia sp. | reverse complement strand
GGGTGAACCATGCCACAGCCTAATACTTCTAACCACTTACCGTTTTTACCCATAATATCTACTTCTGCAGAAGGTTCAGTAAATGGGAAGTATGATGGACGGAAACGGATTTCTACTTCTTCTTCAAAAAAGTGATGTAAGAAGTCATGTAAAATCCCTTTAAGATGCGTAAAACTCACATCTTTGTCTACCATCAAGCCTTCTACTTGGTGAAACATTGGTGTATGTGTTTGGTCGTAATCGTTACGATATACTTTACCAGGAGAAATAATACGTAGTGGCGGTTTCTCAACTTCCATTGTTCTTATCTGTACGCCAGAAGTTTGTGTACGAAGCACAAGCTTAGGGTTGAAGTAAAACGTATCATGGTCTTGACGTGCAGGGTGATGTTCAGGGATGTTTAATGCATCAAAGTTATGATAGTCGTCTTCTACTTCTGGACCATCTTTAACTTCAAAACCTAAATCACCAAAAAAACTTTCGATACGTTCAATGGTACGCGTAACAGGGTGTAATCCACCAATGTCTGTGCCTCTACCAGGCAAGGTTACATCTATAGACTCTGCAGCAAGTTTTAGTTTGATTTCTTCTGCACGTAAAAACTCACCACGCTCTGTTAATAATTTTTGTACGGCTTGTTTTGCAATATTAATTACTTGACCCATTTTAGGTTTTTCTTCTTTTGGTAATTTACCTAAGCCTTTCATTTGCTCTGTAAACAAACCTTTTTTACCTAAAAAATTAACGCGAACTTGGTCAAGCGCGCCGGTATCTTTAGCATTAGCAATGGCTTCTTCAGCCTGCGCTACAATGCTATCTATGTTACTAGTATCTAAACTCATGATTTCCTCTAAAAACGGGCTTGATGAACATCCTTGGAACACACCCTAATTTTGCTACTAAAAATGGCGGTGATTTTACACGAAAACCGAAAGGCAATCTACCTATTAATTTACCTTTACAATGAAGTAAAAACAGCAAGATAGCTTGGTTCGCTTTTTAAAGATTTTTCTCTATACAAAGCTAAGCATTAAGACATACAAACTAGCAATAAATGTAAGCTATGCTTTTAGTACATTTTTGTGATGAAATACGGCTTGTTAATTACCACGAAGTTAGTTAGTCTAGCCGGCATGAATAATTCCTTACTTTTCCATACTATTTATCCGCATTCATCCAGTAAAACTTGGGTTGTTTTTGTTCACGGCGCAGGCGGAAGCTCTAGAATTTGGTTTCGACAACTTCGTGCTTATCAGCAAGAGCATAATGTGCTTTTACTCGACTTAAGAGGTCACGGTAAGTCGTCACATTTAGTCGAGCAATTTGTTAAAAACAATTACTCTTTTGATCATGTATCAAAAGATATACTCCATGTACTTGATCATAACTCAATTGAAAAAGCTCACTTTGTAGGCATTTCTTTAGGCACTATTTTAATTAGAAATATCGCTGACCTAGCTCCTTCACGTGTAATCTCAATGACATTAGGTGGAGCAATAACGCGATTTAATACAAGAAGTAAAACCTTAGTTTATTTGGGCAACACCTTTAAACATCTTATGCCTTATATGTGGCTCTACCGATTATTTGCTTTCATTATGATGCCGAAAAAGCATCATCAAGAGTCACGTTTGCTTTTTGTAAGAGAAGCAAAACGACTTTGCCAAAAAGAGTTTATACGTTGGTTTAAACTTGCTATGGATGTAAACCCCTTAATGAAGCATTTTAAAGAAAAGGAAATTAACATTCCTATTCTTTATATCATGGGAAAAGAAGACTATATGTTCTTAGCACCTGTTCAAGAAATGGTAAAGCGTCATAAGAATAGCGTACTAACTGCAATTGAAAATTGTGGACATGTTTGTAATGTTGAACAGCCTGAGCTTTTTAATCAACATTCGTTAGCCTTTATTGCTAAACAGTCTTAAAAGTGTCAATAATGTTCAAAAAAAGATAGTATTAGTTAAACAATTCATTGCTTGTGCTATGTTAATTTTACTCAATATAATTGAATAAATATCTATTTTTTTAAATTATTAGTGGTAAACTGAGTTATATCAAACACACGTTCGATATTTTTTACGTTTATTTTCTAAGTTACATTTTAAGTTATTACGGTATTTTATGTCTTATTCTAACCCTTCAGCCGCTACTGCAAGCTTTTCTCGTCAAACTAAGGCAATCATTAACCTTGCCAACATAAAAAGTAACTACGAAAAGATCAATGAATTTGCACCAAACTCAATCACCATTGCCGTTATAAAAGCGAATGCTTATGGTCACGGAGCATTTGAAGTAGCTAAAGCACTTGATGGGATAGCACCTATGTTATCTGTAGCCTTCATTGATGAAGCAGTAAAGCTTCGTCAATCAGGCATTACGCTACCTATTCTTATATTAGAAGGTGCTATGCGTGAAGAAGACATAGCAACAAGTATCGAAAACGATTTTTTACTCATGTTCCACCATCATGAACAAATAGCTTGGTTATCTGCTTATCAAACTATACATGGAGGCGTGTTACAACAGTTTTGGCTTGGGCTAGATACAGGAATGCACCGTCTAGGCTTTTTACCTGAAAGTATTGATCAAATCATTGCGACACTTAACAAAAGTACAAACATTAGAGAAGTTGTTTTGTGCTCTCATTTCTCAAGTGCTGATGAAAGAGAAAATGCTAAAACGACTAATCAGATTGAAAAAATACAAGATATTGCTTCAAAGCATGGTTGCTTAATGAGTATTGCAAATTCTGCCGGTATATTAACTTGGCCTGAAAGTCACATGCATTATAACCGATTAGGCCTAGCTCTTTATGGTGCGAGCCCTGTAGAACAAGCGTTTCTACCTTTTGATTTAGATCCCGTAATGAGTTTACAATCGAGTGTTATCGCCTTAAGAGAAGTTAACATTGGAGAAAGTGTTGGCTATGGCGAAACTTGGGTTGCAGAACGTACTTCTTTAATTGCCACTGTTGCTATAGGTTATGCTGACGGCTATCCAAGAAATGCTCCAATGGACACCCCTACTTTTATCAATGGCTCTATTGCCCCGCTTGCAGGTCGTGTTTCTATGGATATGATAACCATTGATGTTACTGACTTAGCCAAAGTAGAAATTGGTGATACCGTTGAATTATGGGGAAGTAACTTAAGTATTGAAACCATTGCGAAACACGTAAATGCGATCAACTATGAACTCATTACACGTGTATCTGACCGTGTACCACGGGTTTATAGTAACTAATCAAGGGTTGGTTCCTGTGAAGTATGCTTAGTAGGTACTTCTCTAACCAACTACTTTTCTTAGCTTTAGCTACTCTATACCAATATATTTATGAACTTGTACCGATAAACGCCAGTTATTTTCAATGCACGTTTTAATCGCAAGTTCAGTGGCACGTTGCTTTTGGCTAATGGGTTGTAAATAAACAGGTGTACTAGTTACTTTGTGCTCGCTTAATAACGCGTGTAATTCTTCAACATGCTGCTCTGTCGCTATCGGGTGCTTAATTTCATTAGCTCGAGTCATCGCACTTTGTAATATATCGAAACCGCCACGCATTTTAATTTTTGGTGATACAGTTACCCAGCAGCTATCTGTTACTTTTATTTCAAACGTACCTGATGTTTCAACTTGCGTAGAATACCCTTTCGCTTCAAAAGCTGAGCATAAAGGAGTTAAATCAACCATGCAAGGCTCACCACCCGTAATAACGATATGCTTTGCCTTAAACCCTTTATCAATGATAATTTTAAGAATATCTTCAACCGAGAAAGCTCCCCAATTGCAGTTTTCCTGTTTTTTATTCAATACACTTTCTTTGCTTACTTCATCATCTAGGTTAATATCCCAAGTGTGTTTAGTATCACACCAAGAACAAGCAACAGGACACCCTTGTAGTCGGATAAAGATAGAGGGTTGGCCCGTAAAAGAGCCCTCCCCTTGAATGGTTTCAAATAACTCATTGATTTTATAAACTTCAATTTCTTGCTGTGCGTTGGTCATGTAAACTTCATTCACTCAATAGTGTGCGTGTATATTGAAAAATACCAAGTCCATTAAAAAGCTTTGTGTTTAGCTATTTTTACTCATGAAAAAGTAGCCCACTTATTTAATGGAATTGGTATCAATTAAAATTTTTGGTAAAGTCTTACCGAGTGGTATAATACCAAGATACATACATTGTAACTAATTTATTTAAAGAGACCCAATAAATGTCTGAGAAAGTTGTCGTTATATATTCTGGTGGTATGGATTCTTTTACCGTACTAAACCGAGCACTGAAAGACGGTAAAACTGTTTATGCTTTATCTTTTGACTATGGTCAACGTCATGTAAAAGAGCTACTTTGTGCTGCAAAAGTTTGTAAGGACTTGAACATTCCTCACAAAGTAATCGATATTTCAGCCATTAACCAGCTTTTAGCGGGTTCATCTCTAACGGACGATATCGCCATTCCTGAGGGTGAGTATGAAGTCGCCAATATGAAATCGACTGTTGTGCCTAACCGTAATATGATTTTACTCTCTTTAGCGGTGGGCTATGCTGTTTCAGTAGGTGCTTCTCAAGTATATTATGGTGCCCATGCTGGAGATCATAACATTTACCCAGATTGTAGACCTGAGTTTGTGCAAAAGATGAATGATGTTTGCCAGATTGCTAATTACGAAAGTATTGAAATATTTAGCCCTTATTTAAATGTGAGCAAAACAGCCATTCTTACAGATGGTATTTCTATGGGCTTAGATTACTCAGATACTTGGACGTGTTATAACGGTCGTGATAAAGCTTGCGGTAAATGTGGTGCATGCCAAGAACGATTACAAGCATTTTCTGAAAACGGTCAAACAGACCCTATTGTGTATGAGTCATAGTAGCGTTAACATCATAAGTACCTAACAATAAACAGTACCTAACAACAAAAATAAATTTGAGAGTATACCTTGTCTGAACTCAACACAGCTCCGTCTAAAGTTAGCTTAAGAAAAAAAACCTTTAATATCTTAGAAGACATCAATACGGTATCTATAGTATCTAAGCTTATAAATTACTTTCTTATCATTCTAATTTTTATGAATGTGGCGGCAACCATATTAGAGTCTGAAAAAGTTATACACGAGGCATATATCTCATACTTTGTTACTTTTGAAATATGCTCACTCTCGCTTTTTATTATTGAATATTTAGCCCGGGTTTGGTGTTGTGTTGAAGCACCAAATCCAGGTGAATTATCAAACCGAAGGGTAAGAGTAAATTACTGTTTAACACCCGTAGCCCTAATCGATTTAATTGCCATTCTTCCTGCTCTCATTGCCTTAATTGTCCCTATTGACCTTCGCGTTTTAAGATTATTCAGGGTATTACGTCTATTAAAACTTACCCACTATTTTAAAGGTTTCCATATTTTTATTACCGTATTAGGTAAAGAAGTCAAAAGTATGTTCGCAGCGCTAATGTTAATGGTGTTTTTAACGATTATTGCTGCAAGCTTAATGCATACCTTTGAAGGAGATGTTCAGCCTGAAGAGTTTGGCAGTATATTGCGTTCCTTCTGGTGGTCGGTCGTTACCATGACAACCGTTGGCTATGGCGATGTAGTACCAGCAACCGTCTCAGGAAAGGTTATTGCGACTTTCATTATGCTTATTGGCGTTGCACTCGTGGCACTTCCTGCTGGTATGTTAGCTGCCAGATTTAGTGAAGAAATGAGAGAAAGAAAGAAAGAGCTCGATAATCAAGTACTTGAGATGATTAGTAAAGGTGAATTAAATGATGAACACTATCATACTCTTGAGGGCATCGCTGATAAGCTCGATATTGAAACAGAGGAATTGATTAGAACTATAAATTATATTAAAGGTAGTCAAAACCAAATCTCTTGCCAAAACTGTGGAAAAAAATTGAAATTATAAAAGATACTATTATTAAGCCTTTAGCCTTTTACCACATGTTTTTACCCTTTTAAAATGGCATAAAACAAAACTAAACCGCAAAATTCAACTATTATTAGATGTACCTTTAATATAGTAATGAGTCGATTTATGAGTAGTATCTGGTTACGCCATGCAGAGTCTCTTAATGCGCTTATGAGAGATCAAAATGAAGTACAAGCACACTTGTACCTTGAGCAACTTATGCTTTTCCCTATTGATGTGCAAGATAAAATCATTGAAGAAGTTTGCCAACTTGGTAATTGTAGTAGTGAGGCTATCGCAGCCATTTTAGCTCATTATGCTTTACCAAATTCGAGCCCCTTTACTCATTAATTTATCTTTAATACAGTTTTAACATCGTTTTTATAAAGTATTAAGCTTAAAGAACAAGCGGTAATTATTGCAATTTCCGCTTTTCCTTATCACCAAAGATGTAGCGCTGAACTCTCATTAAGTTGTTAATTGCTGCTCTCTTAACTTAGCTATGTCATCTCTTAAAGAAGCCGCTTGTTCGAATTCTAAATTTTTAGCATGTGCCATCATTTCTTTTTCAAGCTCGGTTATTTTATCATCAATTTCTTTCGTTGATAGCAACTCATAGTTTGATGCTCTTTCAGCAACTTTTGAAAGCTTGTTAGCAGCCGAATAAGTACCTACATCCATAACGTCAGTAATTTTTCTCACAACGCCTTTCGGTACAATGCCATTATCAAGGTTATATTGATGTTGTTTCTCACGTCTTCTTATCGTTTCATCTATTGCTTTCTTCATAGAGCGTGTAACTCTATCGGCGTATAAAATTGCCCTACCGTTGATGTTACGAGCAGCTCTACCGATAGTTTGAATTAAAGAGCGTTCAGAGCGTAAAAATCCCTCTTTGTCAGCATCGAGTATTGCTACAAGTGAAACTTCTGGCATATCTAACCCTTCACGCAATAAATTGATACCGACCAAAACATCAAACTTACCCAACCTAAAATCACGTATAATTTCCATACGTTCAACGGTATCAACATCTGAATGCAAATACCTTGTTTTAATATTATGCTCATCAAGATAATCCGTTAAATCTTCTGCCATTCGCTTAGTTAACGTCGTGGCTAAAACACGTTCATTTAACGGTAACCTTTTATTTATCTCTGAAAGTAAATCATCTATTTGTGTTTCTACTGGGCGCACTTCAATTTCGGGGTCAAGTAAACCTGTTGGCCTAACAACTTGCTCTGCAATATCTCCTGAAGATTTATCAATTTCATATTGGCTTGGCGTTGCAGAAACATAAATAGTTTGTGGCGCTAATGCTTCAAATTCCTCAAACTTCATTGGCCTATTATCAAGGGCAGATGGTAGTCTAAAACCATATTCAACGAGGTTTTCTTTTCGTGATCTATCGCCTTTATACATAGCGCCTATTTGCGGCACTGTCACATGAGATTCATCGATGATCAACAACCCGTCTGCAGGTAAATAATCAAAAAGGGTTGGTGGTGCTTCACCAGGCTCACGACCAGACAAGTAGCGAGAATAATTTTCAATACCTGAGCAGTACCCCAACTCGGTCATCATTTCAATATCAAATTGAGTTCGCTGACTAATGCGTTGTTCTTCAACTAATCTATTTTCTTCTTTTAGAAAGCTCGCTCTATCTTTTAATTCAACTTTTATTTTATCTACAGCAGATAATATTTTATCTCGAGGAGTCGCATAGTGTGTTTTTGGATAAACGGTGACACGAGCAAGGGTTCTTTCAATTTGACCTGTAAGGGGGTCAAATTGGCTTATTTTCTCTACTTCTTCATCGAACAACTCTATTCTTAAAGCTAATCTGTCGGACTCTGCAGGAAAAATATCAATCACATCTCCCCTTACCCTATATGTTGCCCTTGAAAAAGCTACATCGTTACGGGTGTATTGCAACTCAGCTAAGCGACGTAGAATATCGCGCTGATTAATAATATCTCCCTGACTTATGTGCAGCATCATTTTCAGGTAGGAATCAGGGTCGCCTAAACCATAAATAGCAGAAACCGATGCAACAATAATGACATCTCTTCTCTCTAGTAGTGCCTTGGTTGCAGATAGGCGCATTTGTTCTATGTGCTCGTTGACAGATGCATCTTTTTCGATAAAAGTGTCGGTTGTTGGTACATAAGCCTCTGGTTGGTAATAATCATAATAAGAAACAAAGTACTCGACCGCATTATTAGGGAAAAATTCTTTCATCTCTCCATAAAGCTGTGCTGCAAGTGTTTTATTAGGCGCAAGCATCATAGTTGGTCGGTTTAGTGTATTAACCACATTAGCTATAGTAAAGGTTTTACCTGACCCCGTTACACCAAGTAATGTTTGATGCGCAAGACCGGAATCAATACCATCAAGTAACTGCTTAATAGCCGTTGGCTGATCGCCATTAGGTACATAGTCAGACGTTAAGTTAAATGATTTCATCGCTCACCTTAAAAAGTAATACAGTCTCGCCACATTTTTTCATCAATTGCCTCTAATTCAAAGTTTATTATAGTGAAGGTTGAGTTTTGAATTGCTTAATAAATAACAAATAAGAAATAGCTGACATCAAAACATTACCTAAAGCTGCGCCAACAAAAAAACCTGTTAATCCATAAAAATAACTGCCCAACAATGCCAAAGGTACATAACAAACAAACAAACGAACTACACTTAACACTAACGCTATTATGGGTTTATGAAGCGCATTAAATGATGAGTTAGTTAAAATAATGATACCTTGAAATCCATAAGCTAATGGTAAAACCCAAATATATAAAACAATAATATCTGCGACTTCAGCTTCACTAGTAAATATTTTCGCAATATAAGGTGCAATAAGAATTAAGATAATAAAAATGAGAAACTGCCATAAAATAACAAACTTCACTGAAGCCTTGTAAGCTGTTTCAACACGTTTCATTAATCCCGCACCAAAATTTTGACTAATAAAAGGAGGAAGCGTCATAGACAAAGCAAGAACGACTAAACAAGCAATACTTTCTATACGAGAGCCAACACCAAATGCAGCTACTGCATGTTCTCCATATCCCGCAACAATAGCTGTCATTATAGCTGCCGCAATAGGAGTTAACATATTAGCTCCTGCCGCCGGTAAGCCAATTTTCAAAATTCTTTTACTGGACTCTATAAATTCGTTAAAAGAAAATAGTGTTCTATGAATCAGATCTTTTTTAATCGTTAAGATATAAAGTACATAGAACAAACCCACAACCCATGAAAGTAGCGTCGCAATTGCAGCACCTTTGATCCCCATAGCGGGTATAGGCCCTAAACCGAATATAAAAATAGGATCAAGAATGGCGTTTACAAGCCCTGCACTGCCCATAATAAAGCTTGGTGTAACCGTATCACCCGAAGCCCTTAAAATGGCATTTCCTATCATAGGGCCTATTAAACAGACGCTTCCCATGTACCAAACATCCATATAATCATGAATTAACGGCAATAACTGAGGCTCTGCACCTAATAAAGTAAAAAGTTCATCTGTATATAGATACCCTATGCTTGAAAGTAGGCAAACAATAGCAGCAGATAGCGCGAGTGATGCTGTTGCGGCGTTTTTAGCGTTATATACATCATTATTACCGAGCAATTTAGCAATAACGGCTGAAGTCCCTATTCCTAAGCCGATCGTCATACTTAAAATCGTAAATGTTACTGGAAAGGTAAAACTAATAGCAGCTAGTGGTTGTGTTCCTAGCAAGCTGACAAAAAATGTATCGACAAGGTTAAAAGTCATCAACAAAATCATGCCGTAAATCATAGGAATCGTCATACTTTTTAGTGTTGATGGCACAGGATCTTGCAAAAGATTAAGCGGTGCTTTCTTATGTTTTTTTTGACTTTT
Source organism: Colwellia sp. (assembly GCA_049607625.1). Classification (GTDB taxonomy): domain Bacteria; phylum Pseudomonadota; class Gammaproteobacteria; order Enterobacterales; family Alteromonadaceae; genus Colwellia. The sequence goes on along the minus strand of JBMYWR010000116.1, from coordinate 638 downwards.
TATCTCTTGACTATCTGTACTCATGGAAAAAGTTTTACCGAATTTATAAGCTAATTGTGTATTGTAAAATAAAAAGAAAATCTTTGCTCAATTAAACAAGATAAATTGAAACAAATTATATATGCACAATTATTTTTTCATTAAAATAATGGTGGAAAATTACACAAATAAAACAAATACCCCTACCATAAAACTAAACCACTGAAAAATATAGAATTAAATATTTACAAGATGTAATTTTATACCACAAAACCCATTAAAAGGAACAGGTCACTCTTTGAAACATTATTACCCACAAAGTTATTCACAGCTTTAGTGGATAACTTTAGCCCCTGCTTCTTCGAAAAAAGAGACAATTGACTGCAAATCAACCAAACAAACCACCAATTGAATTTTTTGTCATTTAATAGTTGACAGTCGGGCCACAGGTCTTTAATATTCCGCCTCGTTAACCAAGTTGGTTTACGAGATTCCCCAATAGCTCAGTTGGTAGAGCGATGGACTGTTAATCCATGTGTCACTGGTTCAAGCCCAGTTTGGGGAGCCACATTACAATAAAGTTATTACACGCTTTATAAAAAGTTTTATTCCCCAATAGCTCAGTTGGTAGAGCGATGGACTGTTAATCCATGTGTCAC
>JBMYWR010000115.1:0-10537 GCA_049607625.1 Colwellia sp. | reverse complement strand
TCTAAATCGAGCTACAACTGAATATTATAGTATCGTACTCGTTGTAACTCACTTCAGGACAAAGAAATGAGTTAGAGTATTTGTTCTGTAACAATAAACTAAGCGGAAAAATACAGTTTGGCTAAAATTAGCGAGGAACGAACAAAACCCTGCTGTAGTTTTTCCGTTTAAGCGCATTGTTCAGTTGCTAGTACTCTACTTTTTGCAAACGACGCTGAGCCGTGTCTTTGTAGAAACTATCAGTATCACCTGCTTTAGTAATAATGGTATTCAGCCACAAACGAGTATTTTCCCAGTCCTTTTTATTCCAATAAGCTTGTGCTATTTGATAGCGGAAAGCTTGTAACGTAGAAGCTTTTGGAAATTGCGTTTCAAGCTCCTTAAAAGCTTTTAGAACCTGTGGCATGTATGTGGCAAAATCTTTTTCAACACCAAATTTAGAACCATACTGGCCGCGCTCTTTCCAACCCAAAAGAGTCCTTATTTTCTCTTCGTAAGCGATTCTTGCTGCTTTGCTATTTGGGAATTCAGTAATCGTTTTATCATACCATTTGTTAGCTGTTTCTACTTTCGGAATCCAACTAGAGTCAATTGTAAAACGACTATCTTTATCTGATGACCAAAAATCCGCATGTTTTAAATAAGAAGCAGCGATTGCATTATCTACAGACTCTTTAGCACTTTCGCCTACTATTTCAGATAACTGCTCAATTTTACTTTTAACTAATTTAGCTTCATTTGAAGAAGGGTATTTAAGAGAGAGTTGAGTCCATGTTTTTAAGGCTTGTGTGACTTGATTATTTTCAAAGGAAACTCTACCTAATTCATAGTAAGCTTTAGCTTTGTTGGAGTCTGATGTTTTACTGAATATAATATCAATTAACTCAATTTTAGCCTGATCTTTCAAACCATGTTCAGATAAAGTCTTTGCCTTTTCTAGGGACGCCGCATAGGAGCTTGTAATAACAAGCGATAAACTTAAAGCGATAATTGTTTTTTTCATGATTCTTCCTTGGTTTAGATTGATACTGAATATAAATTGCAACTTAACGCCTCATTAAGAAGCAAGAATTTGTTTCGAATTAGATACAAAGGAGCAAAAAGCTAATGTTTTTTGTCCTTTTAAACGGCTTGTTGGCAGTACTTTACTCTGCCATTACTTTTGCCCACATGTGTGCACAGTACCCGCAAACATCATCATCTGAAATTTCTTCTGGTGGAATGCTAGCACCACACCTTGAGCATTCATGCGTTGCTGAATCACCACAAGCAACACATACCCCTTCATGAAAAAGATAGCTGCCATCAAAACAGGATGGGCAATCTATAACAGGAGTATCGCCACCGTCTTTATAGGATAGGTATACATCATCAGCAAAATAATCGTTAATGGCTTTATTTACTATTTTTTCATAGTGAAACTCGCTGTCGCACGAGCGACATTTAAATGAAGTTTGCAAAGCTTGACCTGTATCAGATGTTGATTCTAATAATCCAGAACCGCACTCGACACAGTTATATGCCTGTAAAGCATGCAAAATTTCATTACTGAAATAGTCTAATTTTTCTAATGAAGCGTCACATTCCTGTTTTTCTTTTTCGTAAACTTCGTTTACATCGACTAATATTTTCCAATAATCTTCGCCTAATAACTCTCTCGGGTCCTCTTCGAGTTCATCAACTATAAAGTCACGAATAATTATAAAAGAATCAGAAATAAGTTGTTGAACGGATTCGTTATTCATCGTGCTGTAATAATGTTCAATATCATTACGGTATTTATTAATTCTTTCTAACCTTTTCCACTCTACAGTTATCCCGAGTGACTCAAATCGATCCTTAATATTTTGAACATCAACAGTTTTTTTGCCTTTGCCAATCCAGTTTACAGCTCCTGTTGCATCGAATGCGGGTAGTACTCTTTGTTTGATTAAAGCTTCATCGGAATCCTCAGGGCTAAGTTCGCAAAGTCTGTGCTTAAATAAGAGCAATATTCCTGCAAATATATTTCTAGTCGAAGATACTATTCTTCGTTCGTCTGTAGATTCAAAATCTTCTAAGCCAATAGCAATAGAATCAATCGCATTTTTCAGTATACTCATAGACTTCCTTGTACTGTTAACATTTTAGTATTTATGCGACACATAATTTATGTCGCATAATCGCTTGTCGGTCTGAGCCGCTAACTGCTCGGTGTGTCAGAGTTGGTGTTGTTTATGCTATGGGATCTTGTTTTTTAGGGCCTAAGCGAAATCAAACCAACGTTACTGGCGTGTCTATCGTATCTAAGCTATCCCTGCGTTACTCAGTCATTATTATGATTCCATTACACCTAAGTTTGGCTAGATAAGCAACTATATTTTTCCACGCGCAATGGTTAATAGCCTGAGCAGTTGAACAGGTTAACTCATTGATTTTATACAGCAAGCAAGGTTGCTAATCTGAATTCATCAAACCAATAAATTATAAGATACCCACCTTGTATGACTGGACAAGGGCAATGTGTTTTTAATTGTTTTAACTCTGCCTTCGGCTTCATCGCTTTGAATGGGGTGATGTTTATGCCTTTATTAACGCTAACTTTCGGTTGCGAAACGCATTAGCTAAAAAGGCGTAGTGTCTAATGTGCAAAACCTTTAGGTGATGTATCTACACCCGTGATTTACAGCAAGATGTAAATATTGCTGTAAGCCTGTTAAGTAATATCTCCTAACTCATCTTTGGGAAATTAAATTTATAACCCACCTATGAACAGAGCTAGTTGGCTAACAGACTCTTCATAATTTCTCCAACCTTAATAAATGCCGAAAGATTGATTCGTAACGTCTGCTAACCTGAGAGGCGGAACTTAACATCCCGAGAAGCTTCGCCTTGTTTTCAGGTTTTAGGCTTCCTTCGATGTACTCGACGTATAACTCGTGGATCGCTTCATGGTGCTTATTTTGGACATGTAAGCCTTTATCGTTAATTGCGACGCCTGTCACTAGCTTGGTCTTTTCCGGAGGTCGAGAAAACTCTTTATGATACTGATAACCGTAACTGTGTATTAGCTTCTTAACCTCCCATATAAAAGCCCCTGAGACAGTATTCCCTGAAAAGGTAGACCGTAAAGGTTATCTGATTAGTAGCGGACAACTCGCCTATTTTTTCGAACATCGGCAAAGACGAAAAGAACGCTAAGATCTGACTTAAAGGGCTCCCCGTTGGGATATGGTCATTAACACATGCTAGATTTGTAACTATTTTTGATACGTCAGGTGAACAGAATAAACAGGACCTGAAAAATTGATAGACGGCTTCTCGGTTCGTTGACAGGTAATATTTCTTAATATCGAGTTTGACTAGCGCGGAGCCTTCTTCGTGGGCCATGGCATTCGTTATATGAGATCTTTTCTTGACCCCTGAGTGTAGGTATTCAGGAGTTTCAATTCGCTTTAAGAGGTTAAATAGCCTCTTGTGGACCTGCTCTAAGGTTGACTTCGGGACTTGTACTTCTCGGCTTTTACCATTCTTTTGAATAGTGAATATTCGGAAGTTATTTTCGTTTTCGGATAAGCTCCGTAAGGTTTTAAGGTCCATACCGAGTAACTCGGCTAACTTCTTTTTTGCCTGTAATCTATATAAGGGTGATTGTTCTTTGGGATAACGGTTCCGTGTTCTCAGTTTTTATTCCTCCAACGATATAGTTATCTAGAGGTCCCGAGCCATCCCCCTCGAAGAGCCACTCCAAAAAGTTGCCTATCGGGTCCTCAACCCACCTATAAAATCTATAGAAAGCCAAGAGTTTAGTAAGCCATTTACATGGCTTGACTAGATGTTTAAGGACTTTACGTCGCTTCATTCGGGTCTGTTCTTCTTTACTTGGGTCGTCTATATCTGACATAACTTTATCCTCATGGTTACCGGGGCGATTGCCACCGTCTCACGCGTAACTTAAGGACGGGAGAAAAGAACAGTTTTTATCCTCTAGATTCCAAGACCGTTCGTTTCTCACCGAACGGCCTGCACGTCATTCATTGATACATGTCATACGAATACGAATACGAAGACACGAAGAACGGATGAGCGCGCAAAGGGTTAGGGTTTTATCCCCACGGAAACTAACGCTTCCCAATAGTATGAGATTATTCCCGCATTCCAAGTAGTATCATTATGAGGGCGTTTATTTATTAATCAATACAAAGGAGTTAAATTTCTTTAACTTTTTTGTGCTCTATCTCATGTTTGGACAAAATGTATGGTACGCCCCGTTTTGCAAGTTAATAACTAAAAATAACGGAGATGGTTTGCGCTAATGTATTCAGAGTCTATTAGAGACTTTCATTAGTCCCAGCTCTACGATGAGATCTGCGCCAGATTGTCCTCAAAAATGAGAAAGTACTTTATCTTACTGAAATGTCCACAAGGTCTTCAATCTGGTGGTCTAACCGTTTTGTCATCATTAATTATCATATGCAAACTGACTTAAACTCTAATTTCAAAGGGCTTCTTCTTGGTCATTACAGACCAAGCTATTCTTGCTATTTTATTTGCTAAAGCAACAAGTGCGACATTAAATGGCTTTCGACATTTTAAATCTATCAACCATGTTCCAAAGAACTTTTCCGCTGTTTTATCCCGCCACATAACGGCACGAGCAGCGTGAATAAATAACTCTCTCAGTTCCTTATTCCCTCGCTTGGAAATACCTAACATTCTAGGTTTACCGCCCGTTGAGTATTGAAATGGAACTAACCCTAGCCAAGCGGCAAAATTACGTCCATTATCAAAATCCTGTGGACTACCAACCGCTGATATACAGCATGATGCAGTCATAGGTCTAACACCTGGAATTGTTTGTAATAACTTAGCTATATCGTTTTCTTTATTTAACGCTAATAACTTATCTTCTTGAGCTTTAATCCACACATTTAGTTGATTGTAATATTCATATTGAGTTGTTAGCTCTGCAATCAATAGCGGTGGCACACTTCATTTTGATCAGCTATCCATTGGGACAAGTATTTCATTTGATGATGGCCTCTCGGAAAGCTAAGTCCAAATTCCAGTAGTATCGAGCCAATTCGGTTCATACAGGCGGTTCTTTCTTTAATATAGCCAGAACGAACACGTCTAATAACGGTCCCTAATTGAGCTTCTTCTGTTTTGACTGAAACAAACCTCATGTTTGGCCTTGTTGCAGCTTCTGCTATCGCATCTGCATCAATGTAATCATTCTTATGGGTCTTAACATAAGGTTTTACATATTGAGCTGGTATTAGCTTAACCTCATGTCCAAATTGTTTGCATTTCCTTGCTAGCCAGTGAGCACCGCAGCAAGCTTCCATTGCAATAACTGTTGGTTCTTGGACAGATAGAAAATCGACTAACTTTGCTCTGGAGTATTTATGTCGAAATATTTCACGACCAGAATAATCGTGACCAATTAGGTGAAAGGTTGATTTACCTAAATCAATACCTATGACTTTTGCAACTGACATGATGGTTTCCTCCTGTAATAGCCAACACTATGAGTTTAGCTAATGGGTGGGGCGTACCATCTAATTAATGAGTCAGTAATTTTTCAAAATGAACATTTAATTGATTATCTAAAGTATTGAGAGTCCTCAATTAATATGTCACTCTCATCTATCCACGACTAAATGTACTTGGGCGGGCAGAACCCACACGATTTCTAATCTGACAGCAGCCAAGTTACAATGGTAAGTCTGTCAAATTAGATCTGAGTTAGTGAGATTATTTATTCACAATCTTATATGGTTACATATTTCAAACTCTTATAATCTCTCAAGTTGCTTTTGGAGCATAATTGCTACGTATCGTGCTGAAGTTAGGCAACCAATATCGTGAAATCCGTCTGCTTTCGTGTTATCGGCCATGTCTACAACTGTCTTCGCACCGAAGTACAATGGTTTACATAATGACTGAGATGCCGCTTCATAAAGAGCATACATCTCCATTTCCAGTCCCGCCATTTTACGGTGTTGGGTTCCTATTCTCTCCATCATAGAAGCATCAGCTATGACAGCTGAACCTGATGAGATAGGAGCAACATGTATGTTCATGTTACCTAGTTCAGTAGCATAAAGGTTTTTACGTACTGCGTTGATGAGAGAGCTATCATTTTTAGACTGCTCAAGATCGACTTTAAGATTAGAGTCTATAGAGGCCTGCATGGGCTCTTGTTTGAATTCACCATCTTTCCATTTCCCTGTTTGATATTCCCAGCATATTTTTCCGACAATGATGTCTAGATAATTTGACTCTCCTGAAACTCCGGCACAAATACCACTCATTGCCACTATTTTGGGTTGAAATAACTCTATAGCTTTAGATGAAACGATAGCCATACTAACTAAACCCATTTCATTTGGCTTTATGATTAAACCGTGTTTATCACCGATTTGAATTTCTTGGCAATCCATTCCTGAAATATTTTGGGATTCGCCAAGCGTAGCGATTGTGTCTGAAAAAGCAGAGCGTTCTTTAGCCAACGCACAAAAGATCAAAAAGTCACATTTAATTTTTTGAGCGACTCTACTTAATTTTAATTCTAGGGCAGTTTTCCAGCCTTTGGACTCGTCATAACTAACTAGTGTGATACCTGCTTTGTTGAAAAGCTGTATGTTTTCTACCTCATTGACTTCAAATTGGGTTAAAGCTATTGCTTCAGATTGGTAATTCTTGCTGTGAGAAAATTCAGAAATAAGCTCAAAAGAGCAATCTCTTTCTTGACCATGTCCTTTTATGTCTGGAAGATACATATCAAAGATAACAAGGTCAAATTGCTCTGTATAAAGGTAACGTCTAGCACTAGTTAAATCTTCTGCCCAATTAATACTGTAGTGATTTGCTAGGTTTTGCAAAGAAGTATTTATAACTTCTTCAATAGATTCTTTCTTACTTGGGTTGTCTTCGATAATTAGTATTTTCATTTTACTTTAAGAATTCCATTGTTTTTTTCTTCCACGGTTCATTATTGCTGTGGTCGTAGTAACAGGCTTCAATCGCCATGAAGCCGTATTCTTCTCTAAAGGTTGCAGCAGACTCTTGAACTGGTATTAAGTCTTGTTCTATCTCGATTTCAGGGTATTGAGTTAGAATCAAAACTGGTAAGTCCATCAAATTTTTCATTTTTAGCTCAAACAAAACCTCTATACCGCCAGTAGGAAGAGGAACCGGAGTTCCTTGCCCCGGTAGAGCTCTATGGCTGGGTAAAGACATATCCAGTATGATTTTTTCTGGAGTATAATCAATTAAAAACCTGACAGCATCCATGACGTTATCAACTAGCGTTACTTCTGTCTCGTTGTCTAATACAGAGTTAAAAACTTCCATGATCTGTGACGATTTATGTGCATCATCTTCAACTATCAATATCATCGTACTTACCTCTACTATCAAGTTCAAAATGGAATTCAAAACAGAGCATATTTCCCGCTTCATTAGGAGAAAAATTTAGCTCGCTTATACTTCCTTCGTTCTCTAGTTTTTTTAGCTTTCGAATCCCGCTTTTACTCTCATAGTCGTCAGCATCACCTTTAGCTAAAAGCTGAGCTTCTTCTATGTTATCTAGTGCTTTTGTTACTGCTTCACAACTATCGAGTTCTGTATATAACTCAATACGAATCGCATTCCTTCTTTCTTCAAGTATGGACACTTTGAAATCTATTCTACCGTTAGGTTTACCATGCTTAGCAGAATTATGGATTAAAACAAATAATGCATCATATATAACATAGTACGTGCCACCATTTATGGTGAAGATTTTATCTACTAAGTCTATTTTAGGCTCAAATTCTGGGAAGCTATCTTTTACTTCGGATATCACTGCGTTAAATAATAAATAGATATCGGTACTTGGCGAAGCATAAGTAGGCTTGTTGAACCAAGATGCCATTAAGCCAAATTTCTGGCTAGTAAGTGAGTTAACTTCTTGAGAAAATTTGGAGTATTGTCTCTTATGTGCCAATGAACCATATTTTGGACTATAAGAAAATACACCATGTGAAGATTTTCTCTCACTGAGCAACTTCTTAGTTGTAACTAGGTCAAATTCGGCAAGCCTCCAGCAGTAATCAATAATTAAGCTTGGCAACCTAACAACACCAGTTCTCTTGGAATATATTCGAAGGATTTCGTATATCAGTTGATCAGCAACGACTTTTTTAGCTGGAGAATCAATATCTGTAGAAAAGCATCCATCAGGCTTACGTTTACTCTTGACCTGTAAGACGTTCTTTTTCAAAGCGTCTATCATTTCTTCGTAGCGTTTCATCCATTCGCCAAACCTAGAGCTAAACTCCTTATCATCGAATAAGTGAATATATTCTTCCTTGGAAGATAGAGCTCTTAATTCTGTGCTAGCAGTCCCTTCGAAGGTGCCGTGTCTTATCCGTCTTCCAAGGTATGAAGCTATGCCGAACGAACGGTTGTCACAAAACTCTTTGTAGCATGCTAGCAATAGATTAATAACCTCATCTGTGCTGCCTACGCCGGTACTTTTCCAATTAAGATTTACAGCAGGGTGCTCACTAATCATAAGGTTATCAAGAGCCATGGTTAGCTTACCAACCATTTGATCCTCAAACCATTGAGTGTATTTAAATGGGTCTACATAAATACGGGAATCATCAATAGTACCCTTTTCTTTGTTAATTTGAATATCTATCTTTAATGTTTTGGCTCTATCTAGATAACGTTCTTCACCACTGATTTTACCGTACCAGTTGAGCATATCAGCACGAAGCTGTATCGCATCCACAGGGCGATCTACTATCCTAAACAGGGTCGCTAGGAATGTTTCATCACAGGTCAATAGTAGGTGTTCTGCTACCGCTGGAGAAATACTATATAAGTACTGGACTAAGTCGTTCAAATTGCCATTGAACTGTTGTATGCAATAATCTTGGATTACTGACCGAAGCTTATGCTCTGACAGCTGAGATTTATGATTCAGGGTGATTAAACAGTTAACTACTAATTGAAGTCGCTGACATGTGGCTGAAGATGCCATTGATGCTAAATATTCTTTTGGACATATTTCGCCAATCTCACGCGTATAGGACATTAATTCCACAAACAAGTCTTGTTCGTTCTGCGATAGTTGACCTTGCTTTCGGCCCAGTACATATACTAGTGCGGTCGAGTTTTCTAACATCCCACAAGTAGAAGAATTATACTTGTCACTCCTAATTTCATACCTAGCAGGAGTTGTGTGATTCAGATGTTCTAGCTCATTGATATCTGAAAAATATTCTTCAATAATTGGTGTTGCTAGCTGATTTATATGCTTTGAATTTAAGGCATTTAAGTAGTAATAGCCATGAACTATTTGGAACTGTAGAGCATTGGGTTGTTCAGAAAATAGGAAGCTTTCTCTCAGAAAATAGTAACCAACATCTTCGTCTACTTTTTTGTACATATTTTCCGGATTAAATTGAATTGCAGAAATTCTTTCATATGCTTCCTCTAAGCTTCGTTCCACAGTAGTTGTAGGAATGAACGAAAGGTTAAACTTAAGCAATTTCATAAGATAGAGGTAAGAATCAAAAAGAGAAAACGAGAAGTAATCGCTCAAAACTGATTCAAACTCTAATTTGTCATTAGGGATTGGCTTAATAAAAGATTTAGCTATATGTATCCCATTAAATATTCTATTAATTTCATAGATTCTTTTCGATGTGGTAATATGAGAGGTCCTTAAGTTACTCAATTGAGTAACAGCGCTTTCAATGAAAGGGCAACGTGATATACTTATTCGTTGCTTTATGTAATCAATTTTTCTTAGAATCTCGTTATCATCCAATCCTAAAAGCTGGTATCTATTTGTTATGTAAGATAATTGACGAATTAAAAATACGGACGCCCCCTTCATATCAGCTAAATCACTACAATATTCTAAAGCAGTATTAATATCTCCAACATTTAGCGATTCTAATATCTTTACCGCACAGTCAGCCAACTCTTCTAGTTCGAAAGCATACTTGTTAATATACTCTACAACCTCATGTAGTGAATATTTCACAATTAAGTCATTCGCCTCATTAGGGCACCTATCCGAAAGCAACTGACCAATTTCAGTTCCATCAAAAATGGAACTGGATCTAACAAATAAGATAGATTTTTTGAAATCGGAATTGGTGCAACTATGCTTGATCTTCTCTAAAGCCCTACGAGTTTGCTTGAAGTTAGTAGGGTCTGTACCTCTCAAATAATTCCGCGCTTTCTTCGATGGGATATCGATTAAATGGACTGAACCTACGTTATTTATATTTAGTAAAAGGTGCTTAATATTCAAATAATTAATGCTCTGTAGCATAAGACGCTCACTGTGGCTACTTACTTTTTGTGTTCAAATATAACACTTATTGCCTTTATCATTGAGCATATTTAATTTTTAAGCTTATTGAGATTTGGTATTTGTATTTCCTTTTCCTTTTTCTTTTCATATTTGATAAGCCGCTTGAGTTAGGGAGCTCCTCAGGGTGAGAGCATACTTTGTTAACAAGTATTAACCAAAGATAAGCTCAGCCCT
>JBMYWR010000114.1:0-10599 GCA_049607625.1 Colwellia sp. | reverse complement strand
TTCGCGATGATAAACGAGGGGCAATACCACCAGATGTTTTACCATTGTTTGAACGATTTAATGTTAATGAAGATGATTGGCTATTGGTTGTAACTGAGTTTAATCGACATTATATAAGCGCTGCTGGCTGTATTGAAAAAATGAATAATTGGGCAAATGCAACGAATAGAAAGTGGTGTGCTACGCATCAGGGGCTAAATTTGTATAGTGGGCATTTAGGGGGTAATTAACAGGGATTAGATATTAGCCCGTTTTGCGCTTGAACTGAGATTAGCCATGGAAACAGGGATTAGACATTAGCCAGTTTTGCCCGCAGATGACAGGAGAATATGCGTCCTGCATTCTCTAATAAGTCACATCCATGTGACGTGCAGATTCGACAAAGGGCCAATGAGGGCGAAAAACAGTGAAAGACACTTTGTGGGTAAGGTCAAGACACCAGACCTGAACAGAGGGTATGAGATCTTAGCTTTAAGTGGCTAATTGTGTTTGGCTTTTCACTAGCCCTTACCAAAAAGGTCTATTGTCTAGTCACTCATCCGCTCTTATCTGCGTCATCTGCGGGCAAAACGGGCTAGTCACTAATCTCAGTAAAGGTCACTAATCACTTTAGGAACTAGTCTCTCATCTCAGTTAATCTTCTCAAACAAATCATGCCTAAATAAAAGTTAACATATATTAACTTTGATCGGTTGTTATATTGTTTTTGTTAATATATATTAACCTTATGCCAATTCAATTAAGTTATTGCTCACTTGTACTGGTTAAAATAAGTCATGGCTGCGTTCCTCTCAATCCCAATAGCCAGCTATTACTCAATCGAGCGCCTTGCCCTGACTCATTTTTCCTTCGTACAACAAGATCACAAACTTAATGGAACTGGTATTACTGTTTAGTGGAGAATATGATGAACTGGTACGATAGCTCTTTAATTACATATAAACGCAAAGAAAAAGGCTGGACTCAGTACGATGTGTCAGCTAAAACAGGCTTAAGTCGTAATCAAATTATCGCAATGGAAAAAGGACAGTTTACCGGGGGCATAAAATACCTTCGCAAATACCTTGATTTGTTAGGGCTTAAAATCACCATAACAGAAGAGCTAAATGACCTACCGCAACTAGATGAGCTTTCAAGTTTATTTGATGAGGATGAGTAATGTCTGAGCTTCCTAATAAAGTTACTCAAATTCAAGTTAAAGCCTTTGGAAAAGTTTCAGGCGAATTAACGCAGCCCGGGCATTTCTCATACCAATACACGGACAAAAATCCTGTTTCTCTAACGATGAATCACCAGAAAGCGCCATATAACCATGGCGCACTTCACCCTATATTCAGTCAAAACTTACCTGAAGGCTATGTACGTCGTTATATAAGTGAGAAGTTGAGACGTCATGCGAATGTTAATGATATGTATTTACTTGCCTTGCAATTGGATAAAGGGATTGGTCATTTATCCTATGAAAGTGAAATTAAAAAATCAGATTCAGGCCAGTTATCACTTAATGACATACTTAGTTGGCAAGGCAAAGAAAACCTATTTCATCAGTTGCTCGATAGATATTACCTCAATGGCTTAGTTTCAGGTGTACAGCCTAAAGTATTAGTTAATGCTATTAATGATACGGGGAAGCCTTCTGTAGGTAGAAGTCTGTTACAGCAGGAAGACTTTATCATTAAAACTTTTGATGATGAGTTTCCTTTGCTTACTGCAAATGAATATGTGTGTATGGAAGCGGCTAGGGCTTGTGGTTTAACACCTAGCCAATGTTGGCTTTCAGATGACTTAAAAACCTTTGTGACAGAACGTTTTGATGAGGTAGACGGTAAACGACTTGGCATTGAAGATTTTACCGTTCTTATGGGTAAACAAGGCGATGAAAAGTATCAATCAAGCTATGAAATGTTGATGAAAGCAACATATATATTTACTAAGTCAGATAGCCAACTGAAAGTAATGTATCAATATATTGTGTTCAATTGCCTAATAGGTAATGGTGATGCACACCTTAAAAATTTTTCTGTGCAATATGATGAGAGTAGAGAAAGTATCACTTTAACACCACCTTATGATATTACTCACACCATAATTTATGACACGATAGATAATAAAATGGCACTTAAACTTAACGGAAGTAAAATTTTCCCCGATAAGAAGCAATTAGTTAAATTAGGGAATGCGTATAATATTACCAGGCCTGAAATTATAATTGAAAATACGGCTGATAGGATCAGAGATTATATAAAGAGCTCTAAAGAGGTAGGAATTGTTAAAGGGCTGAAAGACTCTATTTTAGCCTCTGTGCACACCGGTACTAGTGATAGGTATTCAACTAAGGGCTATATACATGATAAGAAGAAAAAATTTGAGCCTTAAATTCAATAAATAAGCTCTGTTTACCTGTAGCTTGAGGGCTCATAGCACGTGAATCGTACTTATTTTGCTAAAACTAAGCCCTAAGACAAAAGAGATCGTGGCTAAAGCACACTCCTACAGGTTTAATAAGCTCCGGTGTTTAGTTTCTTGACCTTACCCAAAACGCTTTAGTGTCTAGTTACTCATCTGATCTTATCTGCACGTTACAAGGAGGTAACTTATTAGAGAATGCAGGACGCATATTCTCCTGTCATCTGCGGGCAGGGAGGGCTAGTTCACTTATCACTGTACGATCTAATCCCAGTTTCAAGGCAAAATGATTCTACTCAAGAAAACAGTGTAATGACGATGACCACGCATAAAAAGGGCACCGCTTTCTTTGGAATCTAATTTACTGACCACAAAAACTATCTTAATTATAAAAGCTTTTATCGTAACGTTCCGAGAAAACCCGCTGATCGACGCTAGCGGCGTCGGTGGGTAGTTCACCTCATCGTCTTAATTGTAATGTTAAAGCAATATTGACATTTACCCTTGTGTGTACATACAATGTACATACAAGGAAGGGGAAGGTAAATATGATAAAATTTGAATGGAATTCAACGAAAGCTGTAATAAATTTCAAAAAGCATGGTATTTCTTTTGAGGAAGCTAAATCTGTATTTTTTGATGATTTCGCATTACAGTTCTTTGATCAAGATAACTCTGGTACCGAAGATCGCTTTTTGATGCTTGGAATGAGTAATGAAACGAATCTATTAATTATTTGCCATTGTGAACGCGACGATGGAAATACTATTAGATTAATTTCTGCTCGAAAAGCAACTAAAAATGAAAGTAAAAATTATAAGAGAGGGCATTAATTATGAAAGTTGAATATGATTTATCTACAATGAAATCGCGTAAAAACCCATACGCTAGTAAATTGAAAAAATCTGTGACGATGCGACTTGGAGAAGATGTTATCTCTTACTTTAAAGACATGGCAGAAGAGTCGGGTGTTCCATATCAAAGCCTTATAAATCTATATTTACGGGACTGTGTTACAACACATAAAAAAATCGATATAAACTGGCACGCTTGAATAAAGATTGTAGGAACGGGCTTTAGCCGTGAATGGGTTTAATGGCATAGCCAAAAGAGATCGTGGCTGAAGCCGACTCCTACAGGTTTAACAAGTATTGGTGCTAATCACTTTTGTAGGAACGTGCTTTAGCCGTGAATGGGTTTAATGGCATAGCCAAAAGAGATCGTGGCTGAAGCCGACTCCTACAGGTTTAACAAGTATTGGTGCTAATCACTTTTGTAGGAACGTGCTTTAGCAGTGAATGGGTTCAATACACAAGCCAAAAGAGATCGTGGCTAAAGCACACTCCTACAGGTTTAACAAGTATTGGTGTTAATCACTTTTGTAGGAACATGCTTTAGCTGTGAATGGGGTTAATGACATAGCCAAAAGAGATCGTGGCTGAAGCCGACTCCTGCAGGTTCAACAAGTATTGGTGTTAATCATTTTTGTAGGAACGTGCTTTAGCCGTGAATGATTTAATTATAAAGCGAAAAGAGATCGTGGCTAAAGCCTACTCCTACAGGTTTAACAAGCTCAGGTGTTTATGTCTTTACCTAAAAAGTGTCTTAATTCGTGTGATCTGGTAATTCGATGAGTTCACTAAGCTTTATCTTATTGGGTTACTCATTTTATAAGTGAAAAAATATCATCTAACAGTATGCTAGTACTCAGGTTTCTATTTTATCGTGTTTATAGCAGGCTATGACTAATGTTTTCTCGTTCGCTTAAAGCTAGGGAAACATTAGTTACCATTAATATTGTATGAACACTCTCGTGTCATTATTAAATGAAAATAGTTGTTGAAAAATGAGATGAAGAACATAAAAGACACTAATAAAAATTAGTGTCTTTTTTTGACGACATAGGTTACAATTATTTTTATGTTAAATGTAATTTTATTTCATTTTAAGTTACATTGTTTCACTATTTATATAAGATTAATTTTTTCTTTTTTTTAAACAGTTATTTAGTTAGTTTTTAGCTGAAATCGTACTAGCTATTTGTAGTAATACTTAAAAGTATCGTTAAAAGTAAACGTCAAGGAAGAGACATGGGTAACATCGGATCATCAAATACCAATTTTAGTTCTAATTCGTTAGGCGTTAAGTTGATGGACGTGTTAATTTTACTTTCTAGTTTGGTATTAGCTACTAGCTTTTACGGTGTTTCCCTTACTCGTGAATATCTAACGGTATTATTAATAGTTGTCGTTTCCTTTGCATACATCGCTGAAGGCGTTAGCTTATATCGTCCTTGGCGAGCAGGTACGTTTAAAACTCGAATATTACTCACCTTTACTACCTTAATTTGTTCTTTTCTTACTTTTTCAATTTTTACCTTCTTTTTTAAATTCTCAGAACAACTCTCGCGCGTTTCTATTTTGCTTTGGTTCTGTTTTGCTTTATTTCTTTTATGCTTTTGGCGCTTGGGTTTACAACTTTATAAACAAAATAGACGTAAGCTTGGCTTTAACCACAAACAAGTCGCCATTATTGGTGCTACTGAAGCAGGTTTTAAGGTTTCAGGTGAAATTTTGCTTCATGAAGAATTAGGTTATGACAACTTAGGTTTTTATGATGATCGTGCACCCGAAAGGCAATTGATTGGCAAGAATGAAACTATACAGGGTAGCGTTGAAGAAGCGATCAAATTAGCTAAAGAGGGCAAATTAGACGTTTTATTTATTGCATTGCCTTTCGCTGCTGAAAAACGTATTGCGGATATTCTATTATCGCTTGGTGACACAACGGTAGATGTCCATATAGTGCAAGATCACCTTTTATCTAACTTAATGCATGCCCGAGTAGATCACGTAGGTGAGATGAATACCTTAAGTGTATTTGAGTCTCCTTATCATGGCATTCAAAGCCTTATTAAACGTACCGAAGATATTGTTGTGGGCAGTATTATCTTATGCCTAATTGCTCCTGTATTAATCGTTGTTGCAATGTGTGTTAAATTCACCTCCAAAGGTCCAGTTCTTTTTAAACAAGACCGATACGGTTTATCGGGTCAAAAAATTAAGGTTTGGAAGTTTAGATCTATGTCGGTTATGGAAAATAGCGACGTTGTTACCCAAGCCACCAAAGGTGATGCACGTATAACGCCTGTAGGTTCATTTTTACGACGCACTAGCTTAGATGAATTACCACAGTTCTTTAATGTGTTGTTAGGTGATATGTCGATTGTAGGGCCAAGACCACATGCGGTTTCTCATAATGAAGAATATCGCAGTAAAGTTGATTACTACATGCTTCGCCATAAAGTGAAGCCGGGAATTACCGGTTGGGCACAAATTAATGGTTGGCGCGGCGAAACAGATACCTTAGAGAAAATGGAAAAACGTGTAGAGTTCGACCTGCAATATATTAAACATTGGTCGGTTTGGTTTGATATTAAAATAATATTTTTAACCATTTTTAAAGGCTTTATTGATAAGAATGCATACTAATACGAATGTCATTTATTACATAGATAATATTGATGTAATAAAACTTTTGTATAAATATTTAAAATAATTAATTTGCTTGAGATAGTAAAAAATTGAATAAGTAAAGTAAGCAAATTAACAACTAACAAAACAACAAACTTAGCATCATTAAATTTATTGAGAGAAAAATAAAAATGTACAACATGAACAAGGCTATCAGGTTAAAAAAATCATTACTGTCTGCTGCTATAGCGACACTTATATGTTCAAACGCTTATGCGGTTGAACCATTAAGTATCCCACTAGAAAGTGGTGTTATTGTTACGCCATTAGTAGAAACAGGTGTTAAATACGATAACAACATTTTTAGTGATGCAACTTCGAGTAAATCAAGTAGTATTTTAACCATTGACCCATCAGTAAACTTTTTATTAGAAGATGGAGCTAACGCTTACAATATTGATGTTGCGATTCAATCAGGCGTATTTTTCTCAAGCTCTGCTGATAATTATTTAGACGCTGAATTAGGCTTTGATGTACACCTAGAGCCAAGCTCGCAAAGTCGTTATGATATTATCGGTGAAGCAAACTGGAAAACCGAAGCGCGTGGTACAGGTATTGCTGAAGGTCAGAGCGATAATATTTCTGCGCCGATTACTTATGCAGAGCAAAAGCTCGGTGCAAGTTATGAATATGGCGCATTATCTACCCCTGCTAGAATTTCTGTAGATGCTAACTATTACAATAAAGGTTATTCAAACTTTAAAGATATCACCAAGTATCGTGATTATAGCTCGTTTAAATTAGGCTCTACTTTTTATTACAGTACTCGCGCATTTACCGATGCCTTGTTAGAAGTCTCATTAGATAATATTGATTACAGTCATACTGCTCCACTTGAAGCAACAAGAGACTCTAAAGACTATAGAATACTTGGTGGTGTTCAATGGGAAGCAACAGCATTAACGTCTGGTGCTGTTAAAATTGGTTATCAAGAAAAAGACTTTAAAGATGCTAGCCGAGAAAAATTCTCAGGTTTAAGCTGGGATGCCAATGTTCAATGGCAACCATTAACTTATTCAACATTAGACTTTAGTACATCTCGTGCTGCACGTGATCCTAATGTTGAAGGTGATTACATTAAAGAAAGTGTTTACGCTGTTTCTTGGCAGCATGTTTGGGATGAGAAAATATCTACCGACTTAAGTACAGCCTACTTAGATGAAGACTACACCGGAGTTAGAAATGCTCGTAAAGATGAAACTTTAACGCTTACCGCAGCAGTTGATTATGCTTTTGATCGTTGGATGGATATTTCGTTCTATACTGAATTTACAGATAAAGATTCAACTCGAGATGAAATTTTGTATGACAAAACAGTTGTTGGTGTTAATTTTATTATTGTAATGTAGGTAGAGCTAGAAAAAAGAAAGCTAGAAAACAGAAAGTTATAGGCTAAAGGTTAGGAAGTTATATTAGGCTATAAGTTGTTTTTAGCTTATTATTACTGTTTAGCCTTTTGTTGTATTAGTTTTTAAAGGTGTTATTTACAGGAAGACTTATAATCGCTGTAAGTAAAGTCATAAGTGAAGCATTAACTAAAGCTTTTAATGAAGTTATCTGGTAGTTATTAATAAGGTTGTAAAGGAAAGTAGTGAATAAATTAATTGTGAGTTTAGTTTTTATTTTATTAAGCATGGTACCTAAGGCGCTTGCTGATAATACCTATGTGTTAGGTCCTGGTGATAAAGTTGAAATAAAAGTATATGGTCAAGAAGATTTATTGACTGAAAGTTTATTAGGCAATAGTGGCACAATTAATTACCCGTTTTTAGGCGAAATTAAAGTTTCGGGCTTAAGCATAAAGCAACTTGAAGCACTTATTTATAAGGGACTAAAAGATGGCTATTTTGTTGAGCCGAATGTTAATGCGCAAGTAACGGAATATCGTCCTTTTTATATTCATGGTGAAGTGAAAAAACCAGGTGCTTACCCTTATCAACCCAGTATGACAGTAAACCAAGCAGTTGCTTTAGCTGGGGGCTTAACTGAGCGTGCTTCTGAAGATAAAATTTTACTATTTAAAGAAGGCAACAAAGAAAGTGTGCCAGCTTTATTAAGCACCAATGTGTCCCCGGGCGATACCATTACTATTGAACAAAGGTTTTTCTAAGTGAGTTTATTAAATACAAACAATTCTGGGCATAGTCAGCAACAATCTCAGCAACAGCAACAGCAACAGCAACAGCAACAGCAACAGCAACAGCAGCAAGGCCAGTTTTCTTCTCAGACGAGTAACCAAACCTCACAACAAGCTGAAGAAATTATCGATTTACGTCAATATTTTAAAATTGTAAACAAGTATAAATGGCGTATTTTTGCTTTAGCTTGTTTTATTACCTTATTTACCGCCGTTGTCATGATGAAAATGACGCCCGTATACCAAAGTACCTCTACCTTATTAATTGAAGCAGAACAAGCTAAAGCCGTTAGTTTTGAAGATGTTATTGGGGTAGATGCTTCAAGAAAAGAGTATTATTTAACCCAGTTTGAAATTTTAAAGTCGAACCGAATTGCGCGTAAAGTTATTGAGCGCTTAAATTTAGCCGAACATGAAGACTTTATTGCTAAACCTTCAATGATGGGTGATTTGAAGCAATCGGTAAAAGACGCTTTACCTTTTATTCCTAAAAAAGAATTAGTAACCATAAGCGAAGAAGAACAAGCCGAACAGGAAATGATTGGCTTGGTTGAGGCTTTTTCTCAACGTTTATCAATAAACCCTGTACGTAAAACGCAATTAGTTAAAATTAGTTTTGAGTCTACTGATCCTAAACTTGCCGCTTTGGTCGCGAATACGGTTGGTGAAGTCTATATAGAAAACCATTTAACTTCTAAAATGGGCGTGACAAAGCAAGCTACGGGTTGGTTAAATAGTCGCTTATCGGAACTGAAAATAAGACTGTCGGCATCAGAAAATAAACTTCAAGATTATCGCGAAAAAGAAAAGCTTATCGATATTGAAGGCGTTGTTGGTTTAGTTCAAAATGAGCTAGAGCAAACAGCAGAGCAACTTGTTAAAAGTCGCTTAGAGCGTAATAAGTTAGAAAGTATCTCACGTATTATTGACGAATATGGTCGCAATGACGTTGAGCTTTTAGCTTCTATTCCTGAAATTACTTCGCACAATGTAATTCAAAACGTAAAAAGAGAAGTAGTAAATAGCGAGAGAAAAGTAAGTGAGCTAAAACAAGTTTACGGACCTAAACACCCGGTAATGATAGCTGCTAATGCAGAATTAGAAAGTGTACAAAACAACCTGAATAAGCAAATCAAATTTTTAGTTACAGGTTTAGAAAAGCAACTAAGAACAGCTAAAGGTAATGTTGAAGCGCTTGATAAAGAATTAGTGCGTATTCGTGCGGCATACCAAAGTATTACGCGTAAAGAAAACGAGTACCGTCAGTTAAAACGTGAAGTTGAAACGAACCGTAATATTTACGATACCTTTTTAGCTCGCTCTAAAGAAACTGAAGTAACTAGCGATTTTGATGCCGCTGTAGCACGTTTTACCGACCGAGCTTTTACACCAAGATTACCTGTTAAACCGAAGAAAAAACTTATTGTTGTTTTAGCCTTTGTGGCAAGCTTTGGTTTAGGTATTGTCGTGGCGTTTGTAGTTGAAGCCTTAAATAATACGGTTAAGTCGTCTAACGATATTGAAAATAAACTAGCGCAACGCATGTTAGGTTTGTTGCCAATGGTGGCTATTAAGAAAAATGAAACCCTGCCGGTGCATCATTTCTTTGAAGATAAAACCAAGAAGTTCTCCGAAGCGGTTCGAACTTTTAGAACCAGCGTGGTTTTAGGGCAAATGGATACTAACCGAAAAGTGATTGCTGTTACTTCTTCGGTACCAGGAGAAGGTAAAACAACGACTTCAACCAATTTAGCTTTTTCAATGGCGCAAATGGAAAACGTATTGTTAATTGATGCTGATATGCGTAAGCCTAGTGTTTGTAAGCGTTTTGAAATTCCAGCATACCATGCAGGTTTAGCTAATTATATTGCTGGTACTGAAAGCTTAGATGATTGTATATTCAAAGACGAACGCTCTGGTTTAACCATAATGCCGTGTGGTCAGTTACCTGTTAACCCACTTGAGCTGTTATCTTCGCCACGTTTTACTGAATTACTTGCAGAGTTAAAGGGTAAGTTTGATCGCATTATTGTTGATACCGCGCCAATTCAAGCGGTTAGTGACTCGTTAGTTATTGCCAGAAGTGTTGATGAAATGATTTACGTAGTAAAAGCTGATAGCACTAAAATGAATGTAGTAAAAGCCGGCATTGGTCGATTAATCGCTTCAAATGCTAAGCTTTCCGGTGTTATGTTAAACCAAGTAGACATGAGTAAGTCAGATAGTTATAGCTCTTATCATGGTTACTATGATAGTTATGGATACGGTGATAATAGTTAGATACTCTCGGAAACTGGGATTAGACATTAGAGATCTCATCGAATTACGCAGATTACGCGAATTAAGAACAAAACTTTTGGGTAAGGGAAAAACAAGCTTCGAGAATCGAGTTATGAGTAACGTGCTAGGTCTAAGCCCTTACCAAAAGAGATCTCATCGAATTACGCAGATTACGCGAATTAAGAACAAAAACTTTTGGGTAAGGGAAAAACAAGCTTCGAGAATCGAGTTATGAGTAACGTG
>JBMYWR010000113.1:0-10604 GCA_049607625.1 Colwellia sp. | reverse complement strand
TCGTTCCTCTCAATCCCAATAGCCAGCTATTACTCAATCGAGCGCCTTGCCCTGAGTCATTTTTCCTGTCTACAACAAGATCACAAACTTAATGGAACAGGTATAAGTGTAGTGCTATTTTAATTAGGGGCGAAAAAAAACCACTTAACCTAAGTAAGTGGTTTTTATTAAATCAAAGAAGTTAAGTGGCAAAGTAAATGGTTTTAAGTTACCTGCTTAGCTAGCAAACCCTCTTAAGGCATCATCATCTCTTCTTGATCTTCACCTTCTTTTTCAATAACTTCAGGTATTAAGTCTTCACGTGAAATACCTAGAGATAATGCCACTAAAGATGCAACATATATAGATGAGTACGTACCAACGAAAACACCGAACAATAATGCCGTAGCAAAACCATGTATTAACGCACCGCCTTTAAAGAATAAAGCAGCAAGTACAAGTAAAGTCGTAATTGAGGTAATAAAAGTACGGCTTAACGTTTGTGTTAACGAAATATTAATAATTCCTTCAGCGTCATTATCACGTATTTTTCTGAAGTTTTCGCGAATCCTGTCTGATACCACAATGGTATCATTTAAGGAGTAACCAATAACGGCAAGTATTGCTGCTAATACGGTTAAGTCGAACTCTAGACCAAGAATTGAAAATAAACCAAGAGTTAAAACAACATCATGGAAAAGAGCAACCACAGAGCCAATAGCAAAGCGCCATTCAAAGCGAAACGCAACATACACTAGAATACAAATAAGCGCTGTTAGCATCGCTAAGCCGCCCTGCTCTGTTAATTCATCGCCAACACTTGCTCCTACGAATTCAATTCGGCGCATATCAACCGTTTGACCAGTACCTTCGGTTAATAGTGCTAAAACTTCGTTGCCTAACATTTCAGCTTTAACACCTTCACGTAAGCCTAAACGAATAACAACATCACGACTAGAGCCATAAAGTTGTACTTTCGCATCTTCATGGCCATTAGTTTGCATTAAAGTACGAATACTTTTAAGGTCGGCAGGTTGTTCAAAACCTACTTCGATTAAGGTACCGCCAGTAAAATCTAAACCGAAATTCAGCTTATTAGTTGCTAATGAATAAACAGCAACCGCCATTAAAATAGCGCTAAAAACCATCGCAAATTTGCGATATTTCATAAAGGCGACAGTTTCTTTTAATTGTAAAATTTGCATAAGTTTAAATTCCAGTCCCTATATAGATAATTTATTGAGGCGCTTTCCACCCCAAATGGCATTTACAACAGTACGAGTACCAACAACAGAGGTAAACATTGAGGTGATAATACCAATAGATAATGTAACGGCGAAACCTTTAACAGGGCCAGTACCAATAGCAAATAAAATCAATGCCGCAATAAGGGTGGTAATGTTTGCATCAATGATTGTCGAGAATGCTGCATCGTATCCTTGGTGTATTGCTTGTTGTATTGATTTACCTTCGCGAATTTCTTCTCGAATACGCTCAAAAATAAGAACGTTGGCATCAACTGCCATACCTACCGTTAATACGATACCCGCCATACCTGGTAATGTTAATGTTGCACCTGGGATTAAAGACATAATACCCACTATCAGTACTAAGTTAGCGCCTAAAGCTAAGTTCGCTACCACACCAAATGCACGGTAGTAAATTATCATAAAGAGAAAGACTAAACCAAAGCCCATCATAATAGCTTGAAAACCTAACTTAACGTTTTCAGCACCAAGTGTTGGTCCAACAGTGCGTTCTTCTACAATAGTAATTGGCGCAATTAACGCACCAGCGCGTAATAAGAGTGCTAAGTTATGCGCTTCTGATTGAGAGCCAGCACCTGTAATACGGAAGTTTTTATTTAAACGTGCTTGAATGGTTGCAACAGAAATAATTTCTTCTACTTTTTCGAAAATAATATTGCCTTCAGCATCTTTTTTATCAGTAGCTTTATATTCAATAAAGACTGTTGCCATAGGCTTACCAATATTGCTTTTGGTGCCATTTGACATTTTGCTGCCGCCAGCGCTATCAAGAGAGATATTTACTTGTGGTCTTGAATATTCATCGAATCCTGATTTTGCATCGGTGATATGATCACCTGTAAGCATAATTCGTTTTTTCAATAAACTAGGACGACCGTCTTTATCTGTTAATAAAATAGAACTTGCGGGAACACGACCATTTAAAGCAGCTTGCAAGTCGCCTGTTGTATCAACTAATCTAAATTCGATAGTAGCTGTGGCGTTAAGTATTTCTTTTGCTTTAGCTGTATCTTGTACACCAGGTAACTCAATAAGAATGTGTTTTTTACCTTGACGTTGTACTAGCGGCTCAGCAACACCAAGTTCGTTTACACGATTTCTGATAATGGTAATGTTTTGCTGTAAAGCATAGTCACGAATTTCTTTTAGCTTTGGCTCTGTCATTGACGCTTTTAGCGTTAAATCATCGTCATCAGATGTTAATAAAAGATCACGGTAGCGCTTTTTAAGTAAAGATTCGCCTGCCTCTAGATCTTCTTCTTTACGAAACTTAACGATAATCGCATCGCCTTCTTCTTTTACACTACGGTAACGGATTTTTTCATTACGTAAATCGCCACGAAAATCACTTACCATACCTACTTTGGCTTTGTTAATGGCTTCTTTCATGTTTACTTCCATAAGGAAGCTAACACCACCACTTAAATCTAAACCTAGTTTCATTGGCGTACCACCAATAGAGGCTAACCAGTCAGGCGTTTCAGGCGTTAGATTTAATGCAACTGAATAACGTTTACCTAAAGAGTCTTCAAGTAAGTCGCGTGCTTTAAGTTGGTCACCGGTATTTTTGAAGCGAGCTAAAACCTGACCATTTTCAAAACTAATACTTGCATAGTCAATTTCATTGTCGTTAAGCGAAGCTTTTATGGTATCAAGTGTTTCGACATTTGCCTCTACACCACGTAAACCAGAAACTTGAACAGCTGGGGCTTCACCAAATAGGTTCGGCGTAGCATAAAGTGCACCTAGGGCAATAATAAATACCACCATCAGTGTCTTCCATAATGGATATTTGTTTAACACAATTATTCCCTTTATTATTTATTTTAAATTTTTAACACTTAACGCGTTTATTCGAAAAATTATACAAAAAAGGAAATACCTCATATAGATTACCGGTATTTCCTGTTTTGTGAACCTTAAACAACAATAAAACGCTTAAAGCGACTTCATTGTGCCTTTAGGTAAAACAGCTGTAATTGCCGCTTTTTGAATCGTTACATCGTTACCTTCATTTAAAGTAACAACGATAAAGTCTTTTTCATCTGAAACTTTTACTATTTTGCCAACAATACCACCTTGAGTAAGCACTTCATCGCCTTTAGCTAATGAAGACATTAAGCCTTTGTGCTCTTTCATACGTTTAGCTTGAGGGCGGTAAATCATAAAGTAAAATACAGCACCGAATACGGCTAACATGATAATCATTTCCATACCGCCACCTGCTGGTGCTGGTGCGCCGGCTGCATGTGCTTGACTAATAAATAAACTCATTTTTAAATTCCTTACTTCTTTTTATAATTAAGATTGAACTTTATATCATTTTTAATGACAAAAAGCTCAATCTAACGTTTTTAATTTGTTTGCTTTAGCAACTATTTCTAGTCTTCCTTAAGAGGAGGGACTGGAAGGCCACGTTCTGCATAAAAACCTTCTACAAACTCTGCTAGCTTACCTTGCTCAATAGCGCCTCGTAAACCTTGCATTACTTTTTGATAAAAATGCAAATTATGCAACGTGTTAAGCTGTGAACCTAATATTTCTTTACACTTATCTAAATGATGCAAATAAGCGCGAGAATAGTTTTTACAGGTATAACAATCACACGTTTCATCTAATGGTCTAGGATCTGTTTTATTGGCTGCATTACGAATTTTAATAACGCCTGTATTAACGAATAAATGTCCATTTCTGGCATTACGTGTTGGCATAACACAGTCAAACATATCTACACCACGGCGAACACCTTCAACTAAGTCTTCAGGTTTGCCTACTCCCATAAGATATCGGGGCTTATTTTCTGGAATCAAGGGGGTAGTATGATCTAATATTCTTATCATATCTTCTTTCGGTTCACCCACCGATAAGCCACCAATAGCATAGCCATCAAAGTCGATTGCACTAAGACCTTTTAAAGAGACTTCGCGTAAGTCTTCATACATACCGCCCTGTACAATACCAAATAATGCTGATGGATTTTCGCCATGCGCATCTTTAGAGCGCTGAGCCCAACGCAGAGAAAGCTCCATAGAGTCTTGTGCTTCTTTATGTGTTGCTGGGTATGGCGTACATTCATCAAAAATCATTACAATGTCTGAGCCTAGCTTACGCTGCACTTCCATAGAGCGCTCTGGTGTAAGCATGATTTTTTCACCATTAACAGGCGAACTAAAGCGAACACCTTCTTCAGTAATTTTACGCATTTTACCTAGGCTAAATACTTGAAAACCGCCTGAATCGGTTAAAATTGGTTTATCCCAGTTTATAAAATCATGTAAATCGCCATGCTGCTCAATAATATCTGTACCAGGGCGAAGCATAAGATGAAAAGTATTACCTAGTATAATTTCAGCGCCTGTATCAGCTACTTCTTCAGTTTTCATCCCTTTAACTGTGCCATAAGTTCCAACAGGCATAAAAGCTGGAGTTTCAACGGTGCCACGATCAAAGGTCAAACGACCTCTTCTGGCTTTTCCGTCAGTATTTAGCAAAGTATATTGCATTTTATTTTGGGTTTTATTGGTCATAATGACACTCCTCGTAACGAGATAAACAGTCTTGTTACTTCTATTAAAAAATCACATCAATTTTACTTATTTAAAAAGGATGTTATGTTTTTTTCGTTAAAAACATCGCATCACCATAACTGAAAAAGCGGTATTTCTCTTTTATGGCATGCTGATAGGCCGACATAATGTGTTCATAGCCAGAAAAGGCGCTTACTAACATTAACAATGTCGACTCTGATAAATGAAAGTTAGTTAACAAACCGTCAACCACTAAAAATTCATAACCTGGCGTAATAAAAATATCGGTATCGCCATAAAACTCACATAACGGTTGTTGCATTGATTTCGCTTTCTGCGCTGCACTTTCAATGGATCTAACGGACGTTGTTCCTACAGCAATAACACGACCACCGTTTGCCTTAGTTTGCTGTATTTTGTTTGCCACCTCTTGCGGTACTTCTACATATTCTGAATGCATAACGTGATCACTAATTTCATCCACTTTTACTGGCTGAAATGTACCTGCACCTACATGCAAGGTAACAAAGGCAAGGTCGATGCCCTTGTGCTTAATTTGCTCTAATATTTCATCGTCAAAATGCAACCCAGCGGTTGGTGCAGCAACCGCACCCGGCTTTTCGTTGTAAACCGTTTGATAGCGTTCTCTGTCACTATCTTCATCCGGTCTGTCAATATAAGGAGGTAAAGGCATATGCCCTATCTCATTTAAAATATCGAGTACCGATGTTTCCCCTGAAAACTTTAATTCAAATAAAGCGCCATGTCTGGCAACCATCGTCGCTTCAGCTTTTCCTTCAAGTAAAAGTTCTGCACCTACTTTAGGAGATTTACTAGCACGTATATGCGCCAGAACACTGTGTTGGTCAAGTAAACGCTCAACTAAAACTTCCACTTTACCGCCAGTCGATTTTTGACCAAACAATCGGGCAGGTATTACACGGGTATTATTAAAAATTAATAAATCACCTTGATTAAGCTCATCGATGATGTCTTTAAAGCCTTTGTCTTGTATTTCACCGGAATTACCATCAAGTAACATTAAACGACTTGCCGTTCTATCTTCTTTGGGAAATCTTGCTATAAGGTCTTGAGGTAAATCAAATGAGAAATCAGATACACGCATAATAATGAAATTCTTTACTGGAAATGGAGCATTTATAAGGTGCGTAATTTTAGTGCTGACGGGCCTTTAGTGCAAGTAAAATGCAATAATAAGTGTCACTGTTTTGAGGTGTTTATAAATTAAATCTGTGACTATTATTTATCCTGCTGTTTTTACGCTAAAATATTTCAATATAGCTTTATTTAAACAGCACGCAGTGAACTACCCACCGACGCCGCTACGCGTCGATCAGCGGGTTTTCTCGGAACGTTACGATAAAAAGAGTTTTTACTCTAAATCACTATCTTTTTCCTTTGATTAGTAGCATAGTGTTATTTGATAAGCAGTATAGTGTTAATAGCTTTAAACACCTATACCAATCTCTTTAACTATACATTTATGAAATGTTATATATAAAGAAGCGTTGTGTGACTAAAAGGGTTTGAGGCGTATACTGATTTTAAAACTAAAAAACTAAAAACAGAAAAGGTTTATTTATGAGTAACCTCGCAGCACCAATCGCCAATATGATCTTAACGGGTTTTGAAAGGCATATTAACTTATTCATTGAAATAACTCAGTCGGCTAAAGAGCGCTTCCAACAATGTAAGTGGAGCGAAGTTCAACAAGCAGCCAAAGAAAGAACCACATTTTATGACGCTCGTGTAGAAGAGACCTACAACGCTATTCGTAACGATTTTTGCGTTAAAGAGCTCGACAGCACACTATGGCAAGAAGTGAAATCCATTTATATCGACCTACTTGCCAATCATAAACAACCTGAATTAGCTGAAACCTTTTACAATTCTGTTTTTTGTCATTTATTTGAGAGCGAATATTATAATAATACTTATATATTTGTTCAAAGTACGGCACACCGATTAGACGATATTGACACACCAAAAATATACACAAGCTATAAACCTGAAGAAAAAGGCTTAAAAGAAACCATTTGTGAAATCATGAATGCACATAAAACTACTGTTCCTTTTAGGGATTTAAGCAGTGATGTTGATGTATTAATTAGTACTTTTAGACGTAAAGCACATAAGACACGATTCAAAGTAGAAGAACTACAGTTTGATATCTTAAATTATACTTTTTACCGAAATAAAGGTGCTTACCTTATTGGCCGAGTTATTTCACCAGGTGGCGTAACACCTTTTATTATTGCTGTTTTAAATGATGAAAATGGTGCGCTTTATATCGATGCATTGCTTACCGACAGCGCTAGTATGGCGGTTGTTTTTGGTTTTGCACGAGCTTACTTCTTTGTTGATTGTCTTCACCCTTATGCTTTAGTTAACTTTTTAAAAGAATTAATTCCGCATAAAACCAAAGCAGACTTGTACTCTGCTATTGGTTTTCATAAACAGGGAAAAACTCAATTTTATCGTGACTTTCTCAATCACCTAGACAGTAGCGATGATAAGTTTGAATTAGCCGCTGGTATAAAAGGTATGGTGATGTCGGTATTTACCTTACCTTCTTACCCTTATGTATTTAAAATTATTAAAGATAAGTTTGCGCCTAGTAAAGACATGACCCGAGCTGATGTTAAAGGTAAATACAGGTTAGTTAAAACCCATGACCGCGTAGGCCGTATGGCTGACACCATGGAATATTCAGAAGTTGCCTTCCCAATTAACCGGTTCAATGATGAATTACTTGAAGAGCTCAATAAAGTAGCCCCTTCCCTCATTCGTATTGAAGGCGATTTACTCATTATCAAGCACTTATACATTGAACGTAGAATGGTGCCATTAAATCTGTATTTAGCAAGCGCAACTCAAGAACAATTAGAAAATGCGCTTTACGGTTATGGTAAAGCAATTAAACAACTTATCTCAGCAAATATCTTTCCAGGTGATATGTTATTGAAAAATTTTGGCGTTACCCGACATGGCCGAGTGATCTTTTACGATTACGATGAAATAACTTACATGAACGAAGTGAACTTCAGAGTAAAACCTGTGGCGGTGACAGAGGAGCAAATATATGCTGCAGAGCCTTGGTACTCTGTATCTCCTGGTGATATGTTCCCTGAAGAACTAGCAACTTTTGCTTTAGCAAACCCTAAATATTTAAAAGCTTTTAAAATTCACCATGAAGACTTACTTACAGCAAGTTATTGGAAACAACGTCAAGAAAACGTAGCCAAGGGGATTTATGAAGATGTTTACCCTTATCCTGATAAATTTAGGTTTAGCGAGATGCGTGCGAAGAAAGCCAAAAATAAAACGAAGTAACGTTCATTTTATATGGTTCTTAGCTTAGTAAGCTATTTAATTTTTAGTCATCTTGTATTAAGTTCGGCTGTTTTGTTCACAAAACAGCCGAACAACACGAGTTTTTAATATTTTTCGCAATTTGGGCTTTACCTTTAGCTTCGCTTGAGTATAATTCACCTCACTGCAGGGGTGTAGTTCCAATTGGTAGAACAGCGGTCTCCAAAACCGATGGTTGGGAGTTCGAGTCTCTCCACCCCTGCCATCTTTTTCTACACTCTTATCTTTCACTATCGTTCTCTTTATCTAATTCCTCTTTTGCTTCTATTTTAAATTAGGTTCAGAGTAAATATAGTTGCAAATAAAAATATAAACCTCCACAAAAAATCATTAGTAATAAGACGTTTAACATCAATCATATTGACTCTGACCCCATATTTTTCTTAAATTTCAGGCAAAAAAAAAGCTCATCAAACGAGTGATGAGCCAAACAACATGAAACTTAAGGGAGTTAATGAGAAGAGCAATTTACTTGCTCTTCGAAACTGGAATTATCATAACAAGTGTTCTTGTTTATTACTGTTGGTAAAATGTAATTCTTTGTTATCAACAATGTAATAGAACGGATACAATCAACTTGAGTGAAGAAAACTAAAACACCTTCGAATGAGCTTTAACTAAGACCTCAAAACATTAACTCATAACTCATTAACTCTGGCTCCACATTTTTTCTTTAAATTTAAGACAAAAAAAAGCTCATCAAAGGGGTGATGAGCTAAACAACATGAAACTTAAGGGAGTTAATGAGAAGAACAGTTTACTTGCTCTTCGAAACTGGAATTATCATAACAAGTGTTCTTGTTTCTTACTGTTGGTAAAATGTAATTGTTTGTAACCCCTGCCAGTAATCTGGGGTCAGAGTCAAATAACCTTCAAGCAAAGAGAAAGGCAGAGGTAATAAAGACTAAATTGACTCTGACACCGTTTTATTCTACATAGTAGCTTGCCTATTCATCAGTTTTAACTTGACCTGAGTACCATTAACCAGTAAATTTAAACAGTTGTTTAAAACTAGTTAAGTATTGGTGTGTGTTACTATGAGTACAAAGAATAAAATTTTAGATTCAGCAGAGTTGTTATTCGCTGAACATGGTTTTAATGGGACCTCTCTGCGCGAGATAACCAGTAATGCTGATGTGAATTTAGCATCGGTTAATTATCACTTTGGCTCAAAAAAAGAATTAATAAAAGCTGTAATGTCTCGCTATTTAAATGAATTATCCCCTAGGCTCGTAACCGCTTTTAATACATTAAATGATGCCAATGACCAACCTAGCTTACATGATGTATTCTCCACTTTTATAGAGCCACTACTTTTTTTGAATTCTATAAAAGAGAATGGAACAAGTAATTTCCTTCAGCTTTTAGGTCGAGGCTATACAGATAGCCAAGGTTTTTTACGTTGGTTTTTAACCACTCAATATCCAGAAGTATTCTCTAGTTTCACTAAAGCGGTACAAAAAGCTTACCCTGAATTAACCTCTGAAGAAATGTTTTGGCGCCTACACTTTACTATGGGCACTATTATTTTCACGATGTCTTCAAGTGATGCGCTTATCGATATTGCTAAGAATGATTTTGAGACAGAAACGGATATTTCTGGAGTGATTAAACGTGTTATACCTTACGTGGCTGCTGGTGTTGGCGCGCCTATCCAAAATAATGGCTAAAGCTAAAGTGAGTGATGAAAAAAAGGGAGCTAAGCTCCCTTTTTATTAAATTTTTCTTTCTTTAAAGAAGCTATAAACTAAAACTGTCACTAAAGCGATGCTAAATCCAGCATAAACTACAATCATCCACTGTGGCATGCTATAACCTAAAAATGACCAACTTATTTCCCCACAATCTCCTGTTGCTTCAAACAGGAATGGCAGCCATTCATGTAGTGGCGCCCAAGATGGAAAGTTTGGAATGAATTCGCAAGTGAAAAACAAAGAACCACTACTTGCTTGCATTTCTACATGCTCAATAGCGATCAGTAGCCCCCAGAAAGCACCAATTCCCCAGAAAATATAAACTATCAACCTCGCTAATAAAAATTTACAAGCAAAGTACCCTATTAATCCTGCCATACCTATTCCCGCGAGTGCTACTCGTTGATATACGCACATAATACAGGGCTCTAAACCCATTCCATATTGAAAAAATAATGCAGTCAACTCTAATGCCAGTGCTGATAATGCAAGTAACAACCACGCGTTAGAGTTTGTTGTTAAATTTCCACTGAAATTTTCTTTTATAAACTTTTTCAAAAACATAGATAACTTCTTTTACATAAAGGCAGAATAAAGGCAACATAAAGTCGAAACTTTACAATTTAGGTAGACTTATCATAAAAAAAAGAGCCTCTGATTAGAAGCTCTTTTTATTTAAATATTGTAATTAACCTGAACTCGGCTTAACACATACTTCTCTAGCAGCTATTTTTCCTAGCTTC
>JBMYWR010000112.1:0-10962 GCA_049607625.1 Colwellia sp. | reverse complement strand
CTATCTCTTAAACCGAGTTCAGGTTAGTTAAATACTAAGGGAACTTATTTTTAAAACACCAGTCTAACGTAGAGTATCGGTTGGGTTGTTTAGTTATGTAAATTTGGTATGTAAATTTTTTCGCATTTTTTGTTACTTATTTGACATGCCTTTGAAAGGCATTGTCTTAATTTTGTGCGATGTTACGCATACGAAACAAGATGAACAATTATTTACATATTACGATTAAAATAAATCCTCTCGTTACATCTAGCCTCCTTTTAATAAGGTTTTAGCGTTTTAAATGTAATTTTTTGCTAAGTATTTCTATTTCAGAAATATTTTATAATATTTTATCGTTACTTCCTTAGCGCTTTTTTTTAATGTTACATCGTTTTAATGGCCTTATTTTTCAAGGTTTTTTAAGCTGTATGATGATTATTTTTAAAAAATAGAACGCTTTAAAATAACCCAACACCCCCACTAATAGTTAACAAATCTAACAAAGCAGTTACATTTTTGTAATAAACTCACAAAATATGTCTAAATGTAAATAAACTGTTGCATAGCATGCTCTAAGCCCTTGTTTTTACTGTGACGCATTTGACCGATAGCTTATCAACCCTTTACTCTCATTGACGCAAAGGTAGGCCCTTAAGGCATATCTACACTATTTACGAAACAACTAACTAACGTTTCGAAATGACAATAATGTAATCATAAAAATGATTCAGGGAGTAAATATGTATAGTCATAATAAAAGTAAAATAGCTAAAGCGATTCGTCTTAGCATGATCTTTGGTGCAGCAGCGACAGCATCACTTTCAACTTCAGCATTTTCAGCCGATGGAGATACTGTTGAAGATATAGAGAAAATTCAAATTACCGGTTCGAGTATCAAACGAACAGACCTCGAGGGCTCTTTACCTTTAGTTGTTGTTTCAGCTGAAGATATTTCTAGGTCGGGTGTCACTTCTGTTCCAGACCTTATTGCCACATTACCTTCAATGCAAGGCTTTACTACCTCTTCTGACTCTGTTGGGGGTAGTGGTGGTGGTGTTAATTCGGCATCGTTACGTGGGTTAGGTGATCAGTATACGCTCGTATTGTTAAATGGAAGGCGTATGGCTTCATCTGATACTGGGGGGGTTATAGATCTCAACCAAATCCCATTAAGTGCAATTAAGCGTGTAGAAGTACTAATGGACGGCGCATCTGCTCTTTATGGTTCAGACGCTATTGCAGGTGTAGTTAACTTTATTTTAAAAGATGATGTTCAGGAAACTACTTTTGATTTTCGTGCTGATAAGCCACAAGAAGAGGGCGGAGAAGGTTTTAATTTTAGTATAAGTACAGGTTTTGGTGATTTAGATAGCGATGGTTTTAATGTGTTATTAGCTTATAGCCATGATGAACAAAGTGCCCTTAAATCAAAAGATCGTGAATTTTCAAAGACTGGTATTTTAGACTTCTCTCATAATGGTAATGATTACACATTAGTTCAGGGTTCAGCTAATGCAGGGCCTGGTAATGCTTATTTAGAGTTTCTTCAATATAACACTGATGGCAGTGTTCAAATGGAAAAAGAACTTGATGAAGATGGTAACTGGACTGGTGGTTATACAAATAACCCAGATACAAAGTCAAGAAATTTTAATCCAATAAGAGAGTCTACCGGGGCTTGTGGGGCAAATAGTGCGCCATCGGGAACGACTTGTATGTTTGATTATACAAGTACACTAGAAATTCATCCCGAAACAAGTCGTGATAATTTATTTGTACAGGGTGTTGTCGATTTAGCTGATTCTGTACAGTTTTATTCTAGTGCTGCTTGGTCTTCATTCCAAATGACGACAAAAATAGCACCATATCCAACAGGCGGGTTTAGTCTAGATCCAACGTCATCACTTGTTGCACAAGAAATTCTACCGTATTTAACAACACAAGAAGCAGCCGCCTTAGCATCAGATCCAAATTACCTTCACAGTGTTCAAGGTCGATGGCGTGTACTCCCTGGTGGTAACCGTACTGACGAGTGGGATACAGAAACTATTAACTTTACTACAGGGCTGCGAGGTGAAGTTAGCGATGTTAGTTATGATCTAGCCGTAACTTACGCAGGGGCAACAAGAGACCAAAATCGTGTTACAGGCTATCCAATTGAAGCAACATTTTTACCTCTCATAACTTCGGGGGCAATTAATGTTTTTGATGAATTTGCAAATTTATCGGATGATCAAAATCAAATGGTTAAAGATACAATGTACTCAGGTGGCTGGGAGTCAACTGATACGAGCTTACTATCCTTTGAAGGTACAGCTTCGACCATTGTAGCAGAACTTCCTGCGGGTGATATGTATGTTGGTGTTGGTGGTGACTACCGTGAACAAGAGTTTACTCGTCGACGTTCACAAGCCAATTCTGATGCGATAATTTTATTTGAAGCGCCAACCGCTGAATTCGACTTATCCCGAGAAACATACGGTATGTTTGTTGAAGCCATTGTTCCTGTATGGGATACCTTAGAGGTAACAGCAGCATTACGTTATGATAATGTAGGAGCTGTAACAGATCATGACAGATCTTCACTTGTTGTAAACCAAGATGTGGATGATACAACTTATAAAATTAGTGCAACGTACCGACCTACAGATGATTGGTTACTGAGAGCGTCAGTTGGTACTGGTTTTAAAGCGGCAACAATGAAAGAAATAGGATCACCACGCGAAGACTTTGGTGTAACTTCCGGTACTTTTGACTGTCCAACAGGTTTGCGTCCTCAACTTGTTCCTTTATGTGAACCAGAGCCATTTCAGTATGAAGTTTGGTTGGAAGGTAATGCGGATTTAAAACCTGAAACGTCTCAACAAATGTCAGCCGGTTTTGTATACGCACCAACCAATTCATTTAGTTTTGGTTTAGACTATTGGAGCGTTGATATAGAAGATCAAGTAACAAGATTAACAGAAGCACAAATATTTAGTGATGCTGTGAAATATGATCAATTTTTTACTACCAAAGAAGATCTAGGTACAGGCGGTGACAGTTTAGCAATCACGCAAGCTGCTGTTAATATTGGTGAATCTAGAAATAGTGGATTTGATTGGGTTGTTAATCTAGATACTGAATTTAGTTTTGGTACACTAAAAACGTCCTTTTTGGGGACTTATATTACGGAAAGTCAAAGCTTAAGGTCAGGCACGACGGATCAATGGGATAGTAGTTTAGGTCGCTTTGGCACAGACGATGAGGTTGTATTTGATGTTCAGGCGCAGATAAATAATACTCTTATAATGGGAGATTTTGAACACAACTTAAATATCAGCTTTAGAAGTGGTTACGAAGATCAGGTGCAAACTAGCGATAGTTGTTCGGTAAGATTAGGCTCTGATATTTCGGTTTGTGCTCCTGATATACAGTTATACGTCCCATCATATTGGAAGCTTGATTATTTAACTCGTTATAATATTAACGAAAGTGCTCAGGTTTTAGTGGGGATAACCAATCTACTGGATAAGCAGCCTCCTTTATCTTTGCGTACTTCGGGCGCAGGTCATCAAGTGGGTTACGACCCTCGATATACTGATGTTAAAGGGCGTACTTTCTATATTGGTGGTAGTTACACGTTTTAATTAATAAAGCTAAAATATAATGTTAAGCTCTTAACACTCAGTAAGAAAGCCAGCGTCTCGCTGGCTTTTTATTAGGAATTAAAGTATTAAAGGAAATAGGAGATTATAGCTTTCTTGTAGGCTATTTCTTTAAAGCATTTTCTTTGAGAGTCGTTAAAGCTTGTTCGGTAGCCTTAATGATATTTTGTGATAAATCTTCACGTTCTTGACTTGGCATATAAAAGCTTATGTCAACTTCATGTCGAATATAGCGAGGAGGAAGTTTGTTTAACACAATACAGAATAAGTCATCAATAAAGTCGGCACTGTAATGTAAGAAGAAGTCTTTTTCAGTAAAGTACTCTCGTACTAATTTTTCATTATAGTTATAAATGTCATCAGAAATTGTCATGTAAGATAAAACCTCTAAAACTATAAAATAAGCAGAGTATAAATTGATAAAGCATAATACAGTTTATTTAGACGGATTAAGTATAGATAAAACCGTAAAAATTAAGCTTGGGTCAATTTATTAACGTCGTTTGATAGCTAAAGGGCGAGCTCTACAACCATTTCTTTTAATTCGTCTTTAGATATAGAATTACTATGATTCTTATCGAAACGGTTGAAAATAGTTTCGCACATACGAATACCTTTATCTTGTAAAAGTACATCGATTAATTCTACAAACTCTGAACGATTAATTACGCCATCTTTATCAACATCGAATACTTCAAATAATTCATCTACCCACTGATTTAATTCCATTACGCACCCCATTTATTAAATATTGTTGTTAATTGGTTATTACTAATTGGATATTACTAATTGAACACCGCAAAAGTTTTGTTAGGTGAACATTGTTATAGCTTTTATAAATCATATTTGAAAACGAGAATTCACCGTTTGCTTATTATGATTATTCTTTTGTAAATATTCTGAACAAATATCCAAAGCTAATTAAATATTAGCGCTTAATTTGAAATTAGGGAACCTAATCAGTAATAAAAGTTGATTATTTTTGTTATTTCTTATTCTCTGAATAACAAAGTTGGTTAAAAGTCTCGAATAAAAAGAACTTAAAGTAATAATAATCAATTAATATGAAATGTTACAAATAAGAGTTAATAAAAACTAGAGAATACAATGGAATGTCTACACGTTATTCAGTAAGGTATGACAGTATTTTTTAAAGAACAGCTCTGCTATAAAAATAAAAGGATTAAGCATGAAAGCTTCGATGTATTTTGGGATATGTGCAGGAGCGCTGAGTTTATTTAGCTCAATAAGCGTAAATGCACAGGAAGGAAAGCTCACCATTGAGAATTGCCATATAGATGGCATAAAACAACAAGTGCAATGTGGAACACTCATTGTACCTGAAAACTATGAGAAGCCCGCAGGAGAAAGCATATCTATTAATTTTGCGGTATTACCGGCCATTGATAATAGCGAAAACAAAACGCCACTGATGTTTTTAGCTGGTGGCCCAGGACAAGCAGCTGCAGAACTTGCTTCAGGGCTAAGACGTGTTTTTAATGAAGTAAGAAAAACACGTGATTTAATCTTGGTAGATCAACGCGGAACGGGTAAATCATCACCATTACAGTGTGAATCAGACTACGATCAAAATATCTATTCATTAATTCCTGAAGAAATGTCTAAAGATGAAATTACTCAATGTATTGAGAGTTTTGATGTCGATTTAGCACAGTTTAATAGTGAAAATGCAATTAGAGACTTCGATGCCGTAAGAGAAGCACTGGGCCACAAACAAATTAATATTTATGGCGGTTCGTATGGAACAAGAGCCGGTTTAGTCTATATGCGTCTTTTCCCAGAGTCGCTTCGCAGTGTTGTGCTAGATAGTGTTGGCCCAATTGAAGTGCCAATTGGTTTGTTTGGACAAAGTCTTTCTCGCTCTTTTGACTTATTACTAGCGCATTGTAATGAAGAAGTTGCGTGTCAAACAGCATTTCCTGATCTGGGTAATGAGTTTCAAGTCTTAGTAAATCGTTTAGAAAAAGATCCTGTATCGGTTGATATCGCCCATCCACGTCTAGGCACTCAAACTAATTTTAAAATTAGTAAGGGGAAGTTTCTTGGTGCAATCAGGCTGCAACTATACAGTGTAAGTGGGCGCTCACTTGTCCCCTTGGTTATACATCAAGCATACTTAGGGAACTTTATGCCACTTGCTGGACTTATAGCTCAAACAGAAGGGGGCACAGGAATGTACACAGGGTTAACCTTAAATATTTTGTGTAATGAAGACTTCCCACGTATTAGCGAAGAGCAATTTATCCAAGACGCTGACAACCCTTTTGGTAAAGGTGAGTCACATCAAGCCCTAAAAGAAGCTTGTGCTATATGGCCTAACTACCGACCAGATGAAGCTTTTTATCAAAGTGTGACAGCCGATATTCCTACCTTGATTTTATCGGGCGAACTTGACCCGGTTACGCCACCGAGTAATGGCGATGAAACAGCAGCGACTTTGCCAAATAATCATCATATTGTAGTTAAAAATGCGAGTCATACAGTTGCGATGAGTACTTGTGCTAGCGATATTATCAATGAATTTTTAACATCACTAAAGCCTAAAGCACTTGATGAAAGCTGCCTTGAAGATATTCCAGCGGAATCATTTTTAACTAATTTAAATGGTGGTGATGCGAATGCGAGCAAAGACTTAAAAGAAGAAACAGTACTGGAAAGTAATGAAGTAAAGGGAGAGACTGAAAATGATTGAAGTTCATGACTTAAGAAAAAGCTTTGTGATACCCAAAGCACATGCTTTACAAAAGCAAAAGCCTGGCATAGTCGCGCTTGATGGTTTATCTTTTGAAGCCAAAGATGGCGAAATTACTGGCATTCTTGGGCCAAATGGCGCGGGTAAAACCACTTGTTTACGTACTTTGTACGGTTTATTAAAAGCAGACAGCGGTTATGCTCGTATTGATGGCATTAACGTATTAGAAAATCCACTTGAGGCAAGAGCTAAATTGGGTATTTTTCCTGATAAGTTTGGT
This sequence comes from Colwellia sp., assembly GCA_049607625.1. Lineage (GTDB taxonomy): Bacteria > Pseudomonadota > Gammaproteobacteria > Enterobacterales > Alteromonadaceae > Colwellia. Next base: position 4,340 of record JBMYWR010000112.1, on the reverse strand, counting down.
TTATATGAAAGACTAACCGCTTATGAACAAATCGACTATTTTGCCAGTATTCATGGTTTAAAAGGAGATGCTAAACATCAAGCCATTGAAACGATTCTTAATGATTTAGAGATGACAGAGTTAGCGCATCGTAAAACGGCTGGTTTTTCGCAAGGTCAACGTATGAAAGTAACGCTGGCGCAAGCATTAGTACATCAACCCAAAAACTTTGTGCTTGATGAGCCAACTCGAGGTTTAGATGTAATGAGCACACGTGTTTTAAGGAATTATTTAGCGCGCTTTAAAGAAAAAGGCCACTGTATATTATTTTCTTCTCACGTTATGCAAGAAGTAGCTGCTTTATGTGACCGGGTTATTATTGTTGCCAATGGTAAACTTGCTGCGCAGGGAACGCCAGCAGAGCTTTGTGAGCTAGCAGGGGAAAGCCAATTAGAAGAAGCGTTTGTTAAAATTATAGGATCAGATGAAGGAGTAGCTGCATAATGAGTTTATCTTCAACGATTCAATTTAAAGCATTGCTTCTTAAAGAGCTTAAAGAAGCATTTCGCGATAAACGCGCCATGATGATGGCAATGACAATGGCGGTAATGGCGCCTGTGATGATTTTCGGTATGTCGAAAGTTATGATCAAAGAAGCCGTAGAAACGCCTTCTGTTTATGTCAAAGTAACAGGAGCTGAATACGCACCAAAATTAATGGCGGCATTGCAAGAGGAAAATATACTGCGTTTTAAAGATGTTTCTAGTTCAAAAAAGCAGGTATGGGATGATAGAAACATCGAACTGACAATACCAGCAACATACAATGAAGATATGTTAGCAGGTAGAACTATCGACATTTATTTAAGTAGTGATTACAGCGAAAAGGCAGCTTTATCGCCAATTCGTCGTATTAAATCTACTATCGATACGCATGCTAGAGTTATTGGTTATAAACGTCTATTAGTGCGTGGTATCGATGTAAAGTTATTACAACCAATAAAAGTTATTGAACAAGACACGTCTATGCCAAATAGCAATGCGATGATCGTATCGATGATGTTAGGCCTTTATTTATTAATGTCTGCATTCATGTCTGGTTTACCGGTGGCAATTGATGCCAGTGCAGGCGAGCGAGAACGAAACGTGCTTGAAATGTTGTTATGTCAGCCTGTAAGTACAGTAAATATCGTTTTAGCTAAGTTAAGTTGTGCGAGTTTAATTGCAGGTATCGGTGTACTACTTACATTAGGTTTAACTTCTTTTTCTGTCGGTTTTGTCGACTTAACGAAAATAGGGGCAAGTTTCAGTTTAGATACATATACGGTATCGGCTTTATTATTATTGCTATTGCCAATTTGCTTTTTTGCCTCAGCTTTACAGTTATTTGTAGCTTTTCAAGCGAAAAACTTTAAAGAAGCCCAATCAATGGTATCTATGATTATTATGCTACCCGCTATGGTGCCAGTCATTATGATGTTTGTTGATGATAAACCAGAATACTTAGACTGGTTACCTATTAGCGGGCAATCGCTCATAATGGAAGACTTGTTTAAAGGTTTACCAGTAAGCTGGTCGCTAATGGCGTTTACAGGTGTAGTAACCATCGCAATGACAACGGTGCTTGTAATGCTAATGGCGAAGAAATTAAAGTCTGAGAAAATAGTACTAGCGTTAAGTTAATTAAAAATAATACGGGGTCAGAGTCAAAATTAAATCCTCAAATTAACTCTGACCCCTTTGTTTACTATCTAATTAGCATATTAACTGACAGCAAAACTAAAACAACCAAAGCAACTAAAACGAAAAAACCATTTAGGCATATCGCTTAAATGGTTTTTTTTATTGGACCGAATATATTAAAAGGGTCAGAGTCAAATTGAATGATTAAGCTGACTCTGACCTCATGTTTTATTTTTCTTTGTTAAAATGTCTATCAAAGAAGTCCATGATAGTGTGGTTTAAATGCACTTTAACTTTTTTACCGCGCATACTATGTTTACTGCCTGGGTAGGTCATTAGTTCGAAGCGCTTGTTTTCATCTTGTAAGGTCTTGATTAGCTTTGTGGTATTGCTAAATAAGACATTATCATCAGCCATTCCATGATAAATCATTAACGGGCCTTTAAGATCTTTTGCATAAGGGAAAACACTACTCTTCGTGTAACCTTCTCCATTCGTTTGTGGCTGGCTTAAATAGCGCTCAGTGTAATGTGTATCATAGAGCATCCAATCGGTAACCGGTGCGCCACTTACCCCTGCTTTAAAGTAATCACCTGCTTTAAACATAGCCATAATCGCCATATAGCCACCGTAAGAGTGGCCAAAAATACCAATGCGGTCTGCATCAACAAAATCTAAAGTGCGTAAGAATTTAACACCCGTGATTTGATCTTGTACTTCAATATTACCTAGCTCTTTATAAATTGGGAATTCGAATGCTGTTCCGCGATAATTTGAGCCACGGTTATCAAGTTCGAATACTACATAGCCTTGCTGAAGCATGTATTGCGTCATATCTGCGCCTTGAAACCTATTGGTAACACGTTGTGCAATAGGGCCGCCGTAAACACGCACAATAACAGGGTACTTTTTACCAGGAATCATGTTGTTTGGTTTATATAGCTTGTAAAACAACGGTACAGGTTTGCTCTGTTCACTATTTACATCAACATTAACAACAGCATCTGTGTTTGACTCGCTAGTTTGTTCTTCAACAAATAGGGTGCCAAATTCAGGCTCGATTAATTGCTTATAATACGGCGCTAGAGGATGTGTCGATGTTACTTTATTTTCAGCTAACCAAGTAATGTGCTTACCATTAACTTGATGCAAGCTGACTTGTTTTGGCGTGTCGATATCTGAAAAGCTATCTAAATAAGTTTGACCATTACCGGCAAAAGTAATGTGATGTGTACCGCTTTTCTTACTTACTTTAACAACGTGTTCAGGCGATTTACCATCTAAAGGCACTTTGTAAAGATGAGTTTCAAGCGGTGTATCTGCACGGCCATTAAAATATAACCAACCTGTTGTTTCATCAATGTATTTTAAAGAGTCTACAACCCATTCACCTTTGGTTAATTGAGAAACAAGCTTACCTTTTAAATCGAAGTGATATAGGTGTTTAAATCCATCTCTTTCAGAAGCCCAGATAAAGCCTTTATTATCTTTTAAGAAACGTAGGTCTTTGTGCAGGTTTATCCAGTGATCTGATTTTTCCGTAATTAAGGTTTTTTGTTTACGTCTCTTTATGTCATAAACTTTGAGCTTCAAAATTTGCTGATTTCTGCTCTGCCATTGATACGAAAGACTTTTGCTATCAGGGAGCCATTTTACGCGTGGAATATAAAAGTCATTATCTTTAAAAGTACCACCGAAAGAGCCATCTTCATCTTCTAGTTCAACAAAGCGCGTTTTTTTGCCCTTAATATCGGTAACCGCTAATTTAATATCAACATTGTTAGTACCTGTTGCAGGATATCTTTGTTCAATTAAATCAATTTTATCAGCATATATTTCGTTACGAATAACGACTTCTACTGGGCTTTCATCAACCTTTAAAAAAGCAATATGCTTTTCATCTGGAGACCACCAGTAGCCAGTCATTCTGTTCATTTCTTCTTGAGCAACAAATTCGCTCATGCCGTTTTTAATGTTGTTACTGCCACCGTCTTTGGTTAATTGAACTTCTGTGGTGGTAGCTATGTTTAAAACATAAACATTTTCATTACGAATATACGAAACATAATTGCCTTTTGGCGAGAATTTAGCATCTGTTTCAAAGCCTTCTGTTTGCGTTAAACGCTTTGAAGACTTTGACGGCAGGTGATAATAGTAAAGGTCGCCATTAAGTGGGAACAATAATGCATTACCATCGGCTGAGAAATGATATTCCATGATACCAAAACCGTAAACACGTTGACGTTCACGGCGCGCTTTTTCTTCATTTGAAAGGACTTCGGTACCACTAAATAACGATTGCGAATCAACTAGTAGTTTATGCTCGTTACTTGCTAGGTTATATTCCCATAAATCGTAACGGTTAAGATCTTCTTTTTTGCCCTGTAGGTAGGTTACACGTGAACCATCTGGAGAGAATTTTAATGAGCGAGGTGTTTGACCCGCTAAAGAAGGTGAGCTGTAAATTCTGTCTATAGTTAGCTCTTTTGCTGTAACTGTTTGCTCTTTCGGTGCTTCTAATTGCTCTTCACTATTTTCAGACGAATAGGGTAAAGCATAGGATGAAGCCGCAGTTAGTGCACATGAGAGTACAACTAACGCTTTTGATAAGTTTTTTTTCATTGATAATAACCGTTTTAATTTATAATTTTTTGCCAGGACTATTAGCTATAAAAGAAA
>JBMYWR010000111.1:0-11008 GCA_049607625.1 Colwellia sp. | reverse complement strand
ATAATCTTGAAGAAGCAAAATAGTGTGTTCAAGAACTAAAGAATTATTGGGTGGCTCGATAAGTAATATGTGCACATTTCAGAAGGGAATTGTGGGTGGCTCGATAGAAAAAATAAGTAGTTCAGAAACTAATGATTGCTTTAACTATAATCCTGTATATACTACCAGTACAACTGTCAGTTTATACAGGGTTAACTATGTCTATCCAACAAGAACTAAAACCGCTTACTAATCGTCAGCAACAGATTTTTGATCTCATAAAAGAAAATATTAGCGACACAGGTATGCCACCAACGCGTGCAGAAATAGCTACTTTTTTTGGCTTCAAATCGGCAAATGCCGCTGAAGAGCATTTGAAAGCGCTGGCGAAAAAAGGCTATATAGAAATACTTGCAGGGACTTCTCGTGGAATTCGCTTGGCAGAGCAATTTACAGTGGAAGATGAAGGTTTACCACTTATAGGCCGAGTGGCTGCAGGGGAGCCTATTTTGGCTCAAGAGCACGTAGAAGATCATTATAAAATGGATGGTAGCCTATTTCATCCACCAGCTGATTACCTTTTAAGAGTTAATGGCGAGAGTATGAAAGACATTGGTATTTTAGATGGTGACTTGCTAGCTGTACATCAAACAACTGACATTAATAATGGTCAGGTTGTTGTTGCGAGAGTAGAAAATGATGTAACTGTAAAGCGCTTTAAACGTGATGGAAATATTGTTTACTTACATGCAGAAAATGAAGCTTTTGAACCTATTAAAGTAGATTTAACTTGTCAGGAGTTCAATATCGAAGGTATAGCTGTCGGCATAGTTAGGAATGAAAGCTGGATGTAGCTATTAGCTTTACTTTAATTTCAAATTAATAAATGAAACAGTCTAACTTTATATTTGATAAAGCTTCTGACTGTTTCATAATCTCAACATCTTCATAAAAAATCATTCGGATTTTTTAGTACTTAGAATATTACTTATCTTTATTAAATAATGATCTTAAGTTTGCCACGCCTTGCTTATTTGTTGCAGACTTTTGTTCATTTGTTTTTTTAGCCTGCCCTGATTCCCAAACTAAATCGTCTTGAGGTAACTCATAAAGAAAACGACTAGGTTCCGTTCTCGAAAGTTCACCAAACTGTCTTCTCTCTCGTGCGTAAGTAAATATTAACTCACGCTGTGCTCTAGTAATACCAACATAAGCTAAGCGCCTTTCTTCCTCAACGCCGTCTTCTTCGATGCTGGTTTGATGGGGTAATAACCCTTCTTCCATGCCAATTAAAAAAACATATGGAAATTCTAAACCTTTAGATGCGTGCAGAGTCATTAATTGAACCTGGTCACTGTCGTCCTCTTCTTCGTTTCTTTCCATCATATCGCGAAGCGTTAATCGCGTTACGATTTCAGGTAAAGTCATAGGTTCTTCATCGTCACCGCCTTCAAGCATTTGAGTTACCCAGCTAAAAAGTTCAGTAACATTTTTCATACGCATTTCAGCACCTTTGGGAGTTGGTGTGGTTTCGTATAAAAAATCTTCGTAGTTTATTTCTCTGATCATTGTTCTTAAAACAGCGGCAGTATCACTACGCTCTGTTTCATCGGCAACGCTAACAAGCCATCGAGTGAAAGCTTGAAGTTTCATTAAACCTCTGCCTGTTAAAGTTTGTTCTAAACCTAATTCAAAGCTTGCGGCAAACATACTAATTTGACGCAAATTAGCGTAGTTACCTAGCTTTTCAAGTGTGGCTGGCCCTAATTCACGCTTAGGGACATTAACAATTCTTAAAAAGGCGTTATCGTCATCGGGGTTAACAAGTACACGTAAATAGGCCATTACGTCTTTTATTTCAGCACGAGAAAAGAAAGAGGTTCCGCCGTTAATTTTATAAGGGATACGGTTTGTCATTAACGCTTTTTCAAGCAGTCGAGATTGATGATTACCTCGATATAATACTGCGTAATCTTTGTATTGGCTTCTGTTCATGAACCGGTGGCCGATAAGCTCACCAATAACACGTTCTACTTCATTTTCTTCATTCTTAGCTTGTACAACACGTAATTCAACGCCATAAGCTAATTCACTAAATAAAGCTTTGTCATATACATGCGGGTTATTGGCAATAAGTATATTGGCACACTTTAAAATACGGCCACTAGAGCGGTAATTTTGCTCTAATTTGATGAGTTTCAAATTAGGGTAATCTGTGCCGAGTAATACTAAGTTTTGAGGTTTAGCACCACGCCATGAATAGATAGATTGGTCATCATCACCTACAACGGTTAAACGAGCTCTGGCTCCCGCTATTTGTTTTACCATTTCATATTGGCTAGCATTGGTATCTTGGTATTCGTCTACCAATAAATACCTGATTTTATTCTGCCAGCGTTCGCGTACTTCGGGGTAATGTTTGAGAAGTAGCGTTGGAATAAGAATAAGATCATCGAAATCTAACGCATTATAAGCCTTCATATGTTTATGATAGCGTTCATAATACTGAGCATATTCATGAGAATCGGCATCTAATTGCATTTTAAGTAATGCATCGGGTAAAAGTAAATCATTCTTCCAGTTAGAAATCATACTTTGAAGTTTAGACAGTAAATCTTTATCGCCATCTAATTCTTCAGAAGTTAACTCTTTTAATAAAGCTAATGAGTCTTGGTCGTCAAATAGTGTAAAACCAGGTTTATAGCCAAGTGTTTTAATCTCTCTTTTTACTATATCTAAGCCAAGGGAGTGGAAAGTAGAAACCGTTAAACCACGGGTTAAGTCCTTACCGAGCATTTTTTTTATACGCTCTTTCATCTCTTTTGCAGCTTTGTTGGTAAAGGTTACTGCGGCAATATTTCTTGCTTTGTAGTCACACTTTTGGATGAGGTAAGCAATTTTTTGACAAATAACACCTGTTTTACCCGATCCTGCACCAGCTAGAACAAGGCATGGACCCGATACATATTTAACCGCTTCATTTTGTCCGGCATTTAATTTCATTATTTAAAGCTTACGTAGCAAAAAGTTTAAGGAGAGGGATTTTACCTGTTTTTACTCAAGGGCAAAACAGATATAATAAGTATAAGTTAAAATAATCAAAAATAGGTCGCTTATGTTTAATGCTAAAAAAATAGAAGAAATCGCAAAACAAGTTACTGATTCCATTCCACCGGGCTTAAAATCGATGGCATCGGAACTAGAAGATAAAACAAAGACAGTTTTACAACGAAAATTAGCAGATTTAGATGTGGTAACGCGCGAAGAGTTTGATGTGCAAACACAAGTGTTAATTAAAACACGTGAAAAACTAGCTGCTTTAGAAGCAAAAATAGCTGAAATTGAAAGCAAACTTTAACGCTTAACAGTGCAAAATTTCTTTTATATGTCTTTTGAACATATTTACACATGGTAATTTTTTATCCATTAAGACCCTCACCACTTATATTAATGATTTTGGTGAGTTTTTTGTTTTGGTTAGGTTTTGCCAACATGGCAGCCTTTGTACTCTTTGCTTTTTTTACGGGTGTTATTACCCCGTTATTTATTAAGTTTTTATTTGTCATTTTAGATCACCGAGCAAATGGCTTAAATGGAGCACCTAAACTACGCGCTGAAATGTTTCAACCTTTTGGGGAATGGCGACCATATAGCTTACTCTTTGTTATAGCAACACTCTACTTTGCCATAAGCATATTGTTTTCCAATGATCATAATACACTAGGTAAAGTTGCACTGTTGTATTGCTTAGTCGTACTGCCAAGTATTATTGGGATATTGACCATGAGCAGAAGTATTCGCATTGCGCTAAGTCCATTTGCTCAGCTTAAATTCATTAACATAATAGGTTTTCGGTATTGGCTATTACTTGCATGTATTGCAATGGGCGGTATGCTAACCAATTATTTAATTGAACAACAAACAACTGAATTCTTAATAATTTTTACTGTTTTGTACATCGCTGTATTTACCTTTAACTGGCTTGGTGTGATGATTTTTATTCAACGAAAGTCACTAGATTACACTGCTATCAACGCACCTGAAATTAAAGAAAAAGAAGTTGAAGAAGCACAACAGTCGGCACGAACAATGTGCTTTTATAGAGCGTGTAGAGAATACCCGCGTAAGAGCGCTCTCGGCATCATTCTAAAATATATAGAAAATGAAGAAAAGGATGCCTTAGCAGCACATCAGTGGTTTAGCGAAGAATTAATGCAGCTTGAGAATAAAGGTTTCTTCAGGCAACACGGCGAAATTCACATTAACGTACTGCATAGTGCAGGCAAAACTGCGATGGCAGACTTGTTAAAAGAAAAAATGGAAAACAGCGTAAAAAAACCATTATAAACAATTATTTAGTAAACGGCTCGGTTTAGTAACGGCTCAGCCGACTTATTTTTGGAAAGTATTCATGTCACAAATTGCTGAGCTTATTGCTCAAGAACTTAATGTTCAATCTTCACAAATTAATGCCGCAATTAATTTACTTGATGAAGGCTCAACCGTTCCCTTTATTGTGCGTTATCGTAAAGAGGCGACTAACGGACTCGATGATAATCACCTGCGACACTTGGCAAAACGATTAGATTACTTGCGTGATTTAGCTGCAAGAAAGTCTGTTATTTTAACGAGTATTAAACAGCAAAATAAACTAACCCCTGAGTTAGAAAAGAAAGTAAATGCAGCAGACAATAAAACAGTGCTTGAAGATTTATATTTACCTTTCAAACCTAAGCGCCGTACTAAAGGAAAAATTGCTACAGAAGCTGGCTTGTTACCTTTAGCAAATAGCTTATTTAATAATTGGTCTCTAAATCCTGAACAAGAAGCTGAAACTTTTCTAGCTAAAAATGGCAACGATGAGAAAGTAAAAGAAGCTGGGTTTGTTGATGTGAAATCTGTTTTAGATGGCGCTGCTGTTATTTTAGCGGAACGTTTTAGTGAAAATGCTAGCTTAATACAAAAGCTTCGTAAGCATATGTTAAGTAAGGCGCACCTAACCAGTAAAGAAGTTTCCAAAGTTAAGAAGGATAGTAATACAGCAGGTAAATCGGCAAGTAAATACAGAGATTACTTTAATCACAGCGAAGCTTTGAAGACAGTACCATCACACCGTATGCTAGCGATGTTAAGGGGTAAAAATGAAGGCTTTCTTCAATTAAATATAGATGTTGACCCAGGACAAGAAGGGCTTTCTACATCGAGTGCCGAACAAATTATTAGTGATCAATTAGGTTTAAAGCTTTTCGATAACCAGGGTAAGAATGCGAATTCATTTTTAGCAAAAGTCGTACGTATTACATGGAAGTCTAAATTATACGTAAGCCTAACAACAGAGATTTTAACAGGGTTAAGAGAGCAGTCTGAAGCAGAAGCCATAAATGTTTTTTCACGAAATCTTACCGATGTTTTAATGGCAGCTCCTGCAGGGCCAAAAAATACTTTAGGGTTAGATCCTGGTTTAAGAACGGGCTGTAAGTTAGCCGTTGTTGATGCTACAGGAAAGCTTTTACATACCAGCACTATCTTCCCACATGCACCACAAAATCATTGGGATAAATCTGTGCGTACGCTTTTAAATGTATGTCGACAATACAAAGTAGAGCTTGTTGCAATAGGTAATGGTACCGGTTCAAGAGAAAGCGATAAGTTAGTCGCAGAAGTGATATCAAAACTTAATGCTGACGAAAATCAAAGTGACACTCAAGCTAAAAACTCAATGAATAAAGTGTTGGTAAGTGAAGCAGGAGCTTCTATTTATTCGGCATCAGAATTAGCCGCAAAAGAGTTCCCTACTTTAGATGTATCCCTTCGAGGCGCTGTTTCAATTGCACGTCGACTACAAGATCCACTAGCAGAATTAGTTAAAATTGATCCCAAAGCCATTGGTGTAGGTCAATATCAACATGATGTTAGCCAAAGTTTATTAAGTAAAAGTTTAGATGAAGCGGTTGAAGATTGTGTAAATGCTGTAGGTGTTGACTTAAATAGTGCATCGGCTGCTTTGCTAGCACGGGTATCAGGCTTGAATAAAACCATGGCGAATAATATTGTTGAATTTCGTGATCAACAAGGGCGCTTTAATGACCGACAGCAGCTGAAAAAAGTAGCGCGTTTAGGACCAAAAGCTTTTGAGCAAGCTGCAGGATTTTTACGTATAAATAATGGTGACAACCCACTTGATAAGTCAGGTGTACATCCTGAAACTTACACAGTTGTTGAAAAAATCATTGAACAATTAAACATTACACCTACAGCGTTATTCGAGCATATCGATGAAATAAAGCAAGTAAACCTTGCTAGTTTAACAACACCAAAGTTTGGTGAAATAACGGTTAAAGATGTTATAGATGAACTTGTTAAGCCAAACAGAGATCCTCGACCTGAATTCAAGACAGCCACATTTGTTGATGGGGTACATACCATTAATGACTTGAAAGTAGGTATGGTACTTGAAGGGGTTATTTCAAATGTTGCTAACTTTGGGGCGTTTGTCGATATTGGTGTTCATCAAGATGGTTTAGTTCATATTTCTTCTATTACCAATAAGTTTATTAAAGATCCTAGAGAAGTGATTAAAGCCGGTGATATTGTCAAAGTTAAAGTGACAGAAGTTGATGCTGATCGCAAACGCATTAGTTTAACAATGAGATTAGATGACGAAGTTTCGGAACAAAGTAAACACATTGCAACAAATAAAAAGCAGTCAAATGGGACTTCAAAAACGCCTCTAAACGACAAGAAAGACAAAAAATTTAATCAGAAACACAATAAAAATCACCAAATAAAGCCCAAAAAGCAGGAAAATGCGGCGATGGGCAATGCCTTTGCTGATGCCTTTGCCAAACTTAAAAAATAAGGGTAAATCTTAATGAGCAGTTCTTTTATAAGACAAACTTTTATGGGCCGAATAAAGCCAATGTTAAACCACTTTAATTCTTCTAATGCTGCTATAGATGTTGATTTAGAATTTCTCATTAAATGGACGAAACTAAGTAAACAGGCTGGCTATATTGTGCTTGCTTTTGCGTTGCTCAACCTTTTGGGTTTAGCAAACTGGATAGAGCAGTTGTCTTATGCGTTATTTCCCACGTATGAAACAAAACAATTTATGGGGCTCGTTAGTCAATATGAGACGAATGCTTGGCGAGCACCTTTCGTTATCGTTATGTGGATATTGTGCTTAGCTATATTTACAGGTTTTCTTTTGAATGCTTTAAAAAATAGCCTGATAGAGGCTTTCAATACGAGTTGTTCAGATCCCCTTTCTAAAAAGCCTTTACCTATTAAGCTTGAAAGTAAAAAGGAAGACGATAGTTATTTAGATAAAACGGTACTCGTTACACAAGAGCTTGTAAGTAAGCATGAACAAGTTAAAAAAGAAGAGAAAATTGCTTTAGAAAAACAGCAAAACGAGCACCGATATCGTATTACCAGTGAATTAGGGCAAGGTGCGATGGGAGTTGTTTATTTAGCTCAAGACACAGTGCTTCATCGAGAAGTTGCATTAAAGTCGTTATCCATGCAGTTGGCAACTCAGCAATCATTTAGCAAGCGCTTTTATCAAGAAGCACGCATGGTAGCTAAGCTAAACCACCCAAATATCGTGCAAATATATGACTTTATAGAGCAATCTGATAAATTTATGATTGCAATGGAGCTTGTGAAAGGTAGCGCATTAGATGAAGTTATTTTGGATGAAAAGCTGTCAAAAGAACAGGTCTTCAAGATCGCTAAGCAAATAGCTATGTCGATGGAGTATGCCCATCAACAAGGCGTTATTCATAGAGATTTGAAACCTGCGAACGTATTAATTACCTATGAAGGCAAGGTGAAGTTAACCGATTTTGGTTTAGCTAAAATTAACGGTACAAACGAAACCCAGGTAGGAGTTATTATGGGCTCTCCTTTATATATGAGTCCAGAGCAAGCGAAAGGCGAACTTGTCGATAGCCGAGCAGACATATATGCTTTTGGTATTATGCTCTATCAGCTTTTAGTTGGGAAATTACCTTATAGTGGCACCACAACTTTAGAAGTAATTTCGCAGCATTTAACGCAACCACTTCCGCTAGGTAATACAGAACTATCAGAAAGTGAAGCTGAATTACTTACCTTACTCACACAAAAATCTCCTGAACAAAGACCACAGTCTTTTACAACGGTTATTGAAGGATTAGAGCTTTTAGAAAGTAAATATTGTGAACAGGAGATATAAGTTACTTAAAGGGATATAGAGGTTATTTAATGTGGCATGAACATATCCATAATTTCTGCACATTTGCTGATTATACTCTTTAACTGTTGTAATTTAATTGATGCATTACTCTCCCGTAAATCATCAAAATAGCATTATAACAATGCGACCATCACTTTATGGGGTTTATAGAGTGATGGTCGCTACTTATTTACAACGCTTTAGTCGGTTGAAGTTACTTGGTTTGATATCTAGTTTCTAAGTAGTCGTATACAGCTCGAACACCAAAAGCTTCTCCACCTAAAGGTCTTCCTGATAAGGCTCTTACGTTAAATGCCATAACATCAAAATGTACCCAGTCAGTCTCTTTACTAACAAATTCTTGTAAGTATAAAGCGGCTGTTATTGCTCCACCAAACGGCGCTGTTGCACAGTTACTGATATCGGCGATGTTGCTATTTAACATATCGCGATATTGTGATGCTAAAGGCATACGCCAAACAGGATCGTTAGCCTTTTCACCAGCAAGGCTTATTCCATTGGCAACTTCTGTGCTGGTCGAGAAAAATCCAGGCAACTCTGTCCCTAATGCAACACGCATAGCACCTGTTAAAGTAGCAAAGTCTATAAGTAACTCAGGTTTTTCAAGGTCAGCTTCAGCTAATGCGTCACATAGAACTAAGCGACCTTCTGCGTCAGTGTTATCAATTTCTACAGTAAGTCCTGTACGTGTTGTAATCACATCTCCTGGGCGCATAGCATTACTTGAAACCGCATTTTCTACAGCTGAAATTAATACTCTTAAACGAATCGGAAGATTATTAGCCATAACGAGTTGTGCTAAACCAAGTACGTGTGCTGAGCCACCCATATCTTTTTTCATATTACGCATACCAGCAGCGGGTTTTAAATCTAAACCACCGCTATCAAAACAAACGCCTTTACCGACTAAAGTAATCAGAGGATGGCTTTCATCACCCCATGTTAAATCAATTAACTGTGGTTGATGAACGCTAGCACGTCCAACAGCATGGATGGTTGGGAAGTTTTGCACGAGTAAATCATCACCAATAATTTGCTTAACTTGCCCATTATATTTTTCTGCTAATTGATGTGCACAAAGCGCTAAGTGCTCTGGCATCATATCGGCTGCAGGTGTATTGACTAGGTCTCTAACGAGTGCAGTGGCCTGAGCATAGTTGATACTCTTATTAATAAGGGCTTGATTATTAATACACAAACAAGGTGATTCATCATTATTTTTTGATGACGCATCAGATATGTAACGGTTAAATTGATAAGCGCCAATACACCAAGAAAAACAAATAGCTTCGTGAAACTGCTCTTCTGCATGAAGTTGGTAGCTGCCTTTTGGCAGCTCGTTAATTAGGTTGCCGCAGCTAAAATGATGGCTAGGATCTTTTACTACATAAACAGCAAGTGAAATTTTTCCGTTATCGCTAGGTAATAAAGATAATCCTTGGCCAGAAAACCCTGAGCTGATTAACCAGTTTTGCGAAAATTCAGTCTGTTCAGCCAGCCACTTTTGATATTGACTAGTAGAAATAATATGTAAAGGTATACCTTTTTCGCTAGCACTAAAGCATGTGCTCATTATGTTATGGTTTGATAAAGCGTCGATAGTTTTTTCTAAGGTCATTAGGTTTCCCTCATTTATAAATGATTATATTGTGCCTGTCTCGATAAGGAGCTTTTCCTAACTGTTATTAGAAATGCTATTAAGACAGGCATGATAAATTGTTTTTTAAGCTATAAAGCGATGCTACTTGATTAATGATTTTATTGTGCCTGTCTCGATAAAGAGTTGTTCCTAACTGTTATTGTAATGTTATTAAGACAGGCACGATAAATTGATTTCAAGGTCTAAACCTACATATATGGTTTAGTCCGATTTAATGGTCTTTATGGCTTAATATTGATAACGGGTTGCCATTCTAGCCATTCTGGTTCAACTTGTTGGTGTAATGTGTAAGATAAAGGCAGCGTATTAGTTTGATCTTTAGATTCTTCTGGAAGGTCACTTTTAACTTCTGGCGTAGCAAACGCTATACCTCCAGCAATAAGAGTTTCTATAGACTCGGAGTCAATACTTACACCTGAAAATAAACCGGCTTCAATTTTAACACCACTGGTATTCCAAAACTTTGTACCAGCTGTAATTAGTGGAGCATATCTACTGGCGACATTGATATAAATATCAACACTGTCAGCAGTATTGGCAAGGTCTACACCAATCACTTTTCCTACGATGATCTGGCGATATAATATTGGATTACCTACCCTAACAGAGCCAAGGCGTTTGGCGTTAAGTTTGATATTTAAACCATAAGGTAAATGCTTCAAGGTAAGTGGTAACTCAAGTGCACTAAACTGGGTTTGTGTAACGGCGTCAGTAGTCAATTCAGAACTTTCTGGTAATAAGGTAATAAACGCACCATTAAGCAAATGTTGAACATTTTTAGACCCAACCAAGCCTATTTCAGGCTCTACTTTCCAAAATTGAGTGCCAGGTTTAGCATACAAAACACCTTTATCATTTAAATGGATAAGCGCTGTGGCACCTACTGTATTTGGTTTGAAAATTAATCGCTCAATTTCGCCTAACGTTTGTTCCTGATATAACACCGTACTGCCTGCATCTAGACCACTTATGTCTTTGAAATGAATTTGAATGGCCAGCCCTGCATTTTCAGCTTTTGTGATGTTTTCAAATAGCGAATATCGACTAAGCTCAGGGACACTTGTAGCTGTTTCAGCTTGAAACTTCTCTGGAGTGTAAAAGCTTATCCCACCGCGTAAAATCGCATCAAT
>JBMYWR010000110.1:0-11122 GCA_049607625.1 Colwellia sp. | reverse complement strand
AAAGATAGATTAACAGCAATAAAAAAAGGGTAAGACGTTCATCGCCTTACCCTTTTTTTATATTTGACCGCTTAAAAATTTAAGCACCTTCGTTACCGCAATCGCTTTCTTCTGTATGCACATGACCATGCTCAAGCTCTTCTGCTGTAGCTTCACGTACTTCAAGAATTTGTACGTCAAAAGATAAATCAATACCTGCTAAAGGATGATTACCATCAACCGTTACTTCATCATCGGTCACATCAATAACAATGACAGTTTGCTCACCATCATCTGTACTTGCACGTAATTGTGTGCCTAAACTTAACTCTTCAACACCTTGTAATAGCTCTTTAGGTACCGTTTGGACATATTCATCATGGCGTTCACCGTAAGCTTTGTCGCAAGCTACACTTACTTCAAACTCGTCACCTGCTTCATGATCAAGCAATGCGCTTTCTAACCCTTCAATTAAATAACCCGAGCCGTATAAAATAGCCATCGGTTTATCATCGTATGAACTATCTATTAAGTTACCTTCGCTATCTGATACGCTGTAATGCATTACCACTACACTGTCTTTACTAATTTTCATCATTTGTCCTATTTTTCACTTTACAATGGCAGATTGTTAAACTATTTTATTTCACTATAGTTTAAAAATTAGTCTTTAAAATTATTAAACTGAAAAGACTGTTCTAAGTCAGCTTGACGAATTAAACTCATTACCGCTTGAAGTTCATCACGTTTTTTACCCGTCACACGAATATGCTCTCCTTGAATAGCGGCTTGAACTTTAAACTTCTCAGCTTTAATTAGCTTAACAACTTTTTTGGCTACATCTTGCTCAATACCTTCTTTAAAGGCTACCTCTAAGCTCCAAATTTTACCACTACCAGAGCCTTGCCCTACTGTCATTGCTTTTGCATCTATTTGACGCTTGGCTAGTTGACTGCGTAGCATGTCACACAACTGCTTTAACCTAAAATCGTCGCCTTCAACTTTCACAATAACTTTAGGTTTTTTCCACTCAAAGCTTGCTTCAACACCACGAAAGTCAAAACGTGTACTTAGTTCTCGATTCGCGTTATCCACTGCATTACGCACTTCTTCTAAATTTATTTCTGATACGATATCCATTGATGGCATGATGTATTTCTCTTCTTTACTTGATTTAAACAATGTCGCTAAGCTTATCCTATATTAGAAAAAGTAAGCTTAGCTTAGATTTACTTTAATGATATTAATTTCACGATTACATACAACAGCATAATAAAACTTAATGCTGTTTTGTAGTTTATTTCCCGCCACCCATACAGTTTGGTGATTCAGGGGCTTTTTGGCCATGTAATTTTTCCCACTCAACTTGCGTATAAGTATGCATAGCTAAAGCGTGAATATCTTGAGCAAGCTCAGTAGCTAAAACACTATTAACCAAGCGATGACGTTTTATTAAACGCTCACCTTCAAAGTGTTCACTTACAATAGTTACCTTAAAGTGAGACTCACTTCCTTCAGGCACGTTATGTTTAAAGCTTTCATTCACTACTTCTAAATGCCTTGGAGTAAGCGCTTCTTTTAGCTTACTTTCTATTACCGACGCTACTTTCATTTTATTTCCTAGTTACTACTATAATCATTTAACTTTAATCGCGCTCAACTTATACCATGTGCCTAATGAAGTGTTCGCAGTTATCAGGTGGTCACTTCTTTAGATGGATTGGTCTTATTTTAAAACAATCGCTTTACCACGACCTGACGCTTCAGAAGCTGCATCCACTTTACCGTTTTTATTAACAATAATGTGCATATCGCCAAAGCGACGGTTATCAAGCACATAACCCATATCCGTTAATTCATTTATTACATTTTCTCGAATTCCATCATGATGACGAATTACATTTTTTGGCCACAGTTGATGATGAAACCTTGATGCATTAACCGCTTGTGTAGCGGTCATATCAAACTCAATAACATTCAAAATTGATTGATAAACAGAGGTGATAATCGTTGTCCCACCAGGTGAACCGGTTACCATATAAACCTCGCCACCTTTAAGCACTATAGTTGGTGTCATGGATGAAAGCATGCGTTTTTGCGGTTGAATTTCATTAGCTTTACCGCCCAAAGCGCCAAATACATTTGCGACCCCAGGTTTGGCACTAAAATCATCCATTTCATTATTTAAAATAAAGCCCGCGCCTTTTACCACCATACCACTGCCAAAGCTTAAATTTAGTGTCGTTGTGTTGGCAACTGCATTACCCCATTTATCAACAATAGAAAAATGCGTAGTTTGCTCACTTTCTACAATACCTGGTTTAATCTTTTCTGTGGTTGAAATTTTATCCATTGCAATAGAACTAGCGCGCTGCTCTATATAAGCTTTCGATAAAAGCGTTTCTTGTGGCACCTCAACAAAGTCAGGATCACCAAGGTAAGTTGCTCTATCAGAAAAAACACGTTTGCCTATCTCTGCTAATAAATGCATATAAGGAGAAGAGTTATGAACTTGTGCTTTGTTTTCAGCTTTAAGCTCGTACATTTGTAACCATTGTAAAATAGCGATACCGCCTGAACTTGGTGGAGGCGAAGTTACTACTTGATAACCTTTCCAGTCAGCACTTATGGGTTGTCTTGATTTCGCTTCATATAAAGATAAGTCTTTATGGCTAATGAGGCCGCCTTGCTCTTTCATAAAAGCAACCATTAAGTCAGCCGTTTTTCCTTGATAAAAACCTGCTAAACCTTCTTTTTGAATACGAGTAAGGGTTTGAGCAAGTTCTTCTTGTTTAAATAACTCACCCGCTTTGGCATCAGAAAAATAATCAGCAAAGTTTATCTGAATATTTCTTTTACCCATTTTATTAATATACCAATTTACTGAAGAGCCTAATTTATTAGGTACAACGAAACCATTTTTAGCGAGGTTTACCGCCGGAGCAACTAAGTCTTCCCAAGCCATGGTGCCGTATTTTTTATGAGCTAACCACATGCCTGAAACAGTACCTGGTACACCTGAAGAAAAAATTCCAAAAACAGATTTATAAGGTATTACATTACCTTCTTCATCAAGGTACATATCCCTACTCGCAGCAAGAGGGGCTTTTTCACGATAGTCAATAAAGTCATTTTTTCCGTCTTTATGAACCAACATAAAGCCACCACCACCAATGTTCCCTGCTTCAGGTAAAGTTACCGCTAATACGAATTGAGCAGCTATTGCGGCATCTACAGCGTTACCACCTTTTGATAATATGTCCGCTGCCACATCTGCACTGAATTTATCAGGCATAGCAACACCAGCTTGATGATTTACCACTTCTGGTTTTATGACGAAAGCATTGGCTTTAAAGGTCGTTGTTGAGATGGAGAAAAGCGATACCGCTAAAAGGGTAAAAAGGGAGGTTTTGTTAATCATCTATTGTCCTATATACATCAATCTGGCTTTAGCGTTGTTATTGTGTGTGTCCGTATCTTATACCAATAACATTTAATATGTGAACATTTCTACTTGTTAAAACCACCAACTACTTCGTTATTTCTTTAATAATTAACGGTGCATGGATGCACCTTATTAGACAATGCAGGAGCTTATTGTCCTGAACAACTAGTTACTTAAAAAAATGCCTTGTATTTGATGATTTTCTCTACGTATAAAGTAGATCACATATTTAATGCCATTGGTATTAATTATTCGTTGTTGTTTATGCTTTGTACTGCTTACTCTACACCGCACATATTTTCTATTGTGTAGACATTATCTTGTGATGATACAACAATTTTACTGTTAAAGCGCTCCTAGCACCTGCTTAATTACAATGCTAAGTTGTTTAAATGGGTGCTGAGGTATAAAATAACAAGTATTAACATAACATTTTTAGTTACTGGTTTCACTTCATGATAAGCCCTTTTAGTTACCAAGACACACCACTTAATTTAGACCGTTTTCCTCTTATGCAAGTTAACCGTAGCTTACAGGCTTGGGATGCTGCTGATGAGTATTTACTTAATTATTGTGCTGAGCAAAAGCTTGTCACTAAAACAACCAATGTATTAATTTTTAATGATGCCTTTGGTGCGCTTACGACTTCTTTTTGTGGTAAAAATAATGACCCAAAAGAACTGTTACCGACAGTATCCTGCATTAATGACTCTTTTGTAAGCCGCCAGGGGATCGCATATAACATCGAACAAAATAACTTAAGTAATGCAAATATCACCCAGCTAGATAGCTTAGATAACTTACCAAAGAATGCCGATGTAATTTTATATAAAATCCCTAAGAGTAACGCCTTACTTATAGAGCAGCTCATAAGAATAAAAAGCCAATGCAAAACAGACGTTCTTTTTATTGCCGCCGACCGAGCGAAAGATATCCATTCATCAACCTTGAAGTTATTTGAAAAGCACTTAGGCACTACCAAAACATCGTTAGCGGTAAAAAAAGCAAGGTTAGTTTTTTGTGAAATATCCCCTTCAACTAAGCCTCTTGAAGAGAGCCAAGATTTTTATCAATCTGGCTTATCTCCTTTTCCAACATGTTGGGCGCTTGAAGATAAAGCAACGGGCTCAAATTTTACGATTAACAATCATGCGAATGTTTATTCACGAGAAAAACTTGATATTGGCGCCAGATACTTCATTGAAAACTTACCCAGCGTTAAGGCAAATACCAAGGTTATTGATTTAGGTTGTGGTAATGGTGTAATCGGTTTAACGCTTTTAGCAAGCCAGCCAGAAGCAGAAATTGCCTTTTATGATGAGTCGAGTATGGCCATTGCTTCTGCTAAGTTAAATATTGAAAATAATTTACCGCAACATATTGGTCAATGCGAATTCAATCTTGATGATTGCTTAACCAGTGTTCCAAGTAATAGTGTCGATTTAATCGTTTGTAACCCTCCTTTTCATCAACATAACGCTACGACGGATCATATTGCGTGGCAAATGTTTAAAGATAGTCATAGGGTATTGAAAAAAGGCGGTGAACTTCGCATTATAGGTAATAGGCAACTTGCTTATCATATAAAGTTGCAAAGACTATTTGGTAACGAAACCCGAATTGCGAGTAACGAAAAATTTGTGACGCAATCAGCGATCAAACGATAAAAGATAAACGACTACTTTATAAATTCTTTTTAAACCCTTATGAAAAACACAATAAAAAGGCTAGGTTATGCAACTTTTCAAAAATAAAATACTAAACAAGAAACAACTAAAATCTTTTAAAGGCATAGCCATGGTAGCGTTAGCGTTTGTTGTAACCGCTTGTGCTAGTTCTGCGCCAACCCATTTAACTGTATCACCGACTTTAAATTTGCCTCAAAGTACGACTAACCTTTATAACAATGAAGCTCAACTTGAAGTCATTGATATGCGTATTGCGAAGTTTATTGTCAGTATTTCTAAAGAAGACGAAGCGGCAACTGTGCTTTCTCCTTATAAGAACTTAGAAGTAACAACCCAAGAAAAACTGCAGCAAGCATGGCAAAGCCAAGGTTTGATAATTAATCAAAACGCCAAAAACGCCATTACTGTTACCATTACAGATGCAACCGTTGCCGTAAAGCAAAGTACGATGAGTTATGTTGCTGATAGCAAGATTTTGATGACAGTAAAAATATCGAAAGGCAATAAAGTACTCACCAGTAAGTTTAAAAATACTGGCAGTAGCGATGGTGCCCTATCAGTAGATATTGCGGTGCTAGAGCGAGACTTTAACTACAACTACGCCTCTGTTTTAGAACAAATCATTAAGAGTAAAGATATTCAGGCATTTTTAGCACCTTAATTGCGGCTTTAGTACCGGCTTTAGTACCGGCTTTAGTAACGTATTAAAGCTAATAAGCTTAAGCAATATCTTTTAATAAACGGGTTTAAAGGTTTATCTTTAAACCCGCTAATTTTTCTACAACTCTTCTAATTTCCGTTACTTTTTAGGACTATTCAATGAATAAGCACACGTTAAATATTGCCACTGTTATTTTGGTTTTTTTAAGCATTTCGTTAGTTTCAATTAACCAAGCAGCCGCGCATGATGATAAAAAACAAGCGGCTAAAAACTTAGCTATTGATCCAACAAATATCTACCCTAAAGTAAAATTAGAAACCTCAATGGGCGTTATTATCGTTGAACTCGACCGAGTAAAAGCGCCGATGACAGTTGATAATTTTCTAACTTATGTGGTAACCGGCGAATACAACAACACGCTTTTTCATCGTATTGTTGAAGACTTTGTAGTGCAAGGTGGTGGTTACGATAAAGACTTTATTGCTAGACCGGTCAATGACGACATCTTTAACGAGTCTGGAAACGGCTTAAAAAATGACATAGACACCATTGCTATGGCAAAAGAGAATAACCCTCATTCTGCTAATAGGCAGTTCTTCTTTAATGTGGCAGATAACAATAATCTTAATCCGGGTAGAAGTTGGGGTTATGCAGTTTTTGGGGCAATTGTTGAAGGCAGTGAAGTGTTAGAAGCAATGGCTAAAGTCAAAACCGATTACAATGAAGAATTAAACTGGGAAGATGTGCCTGTTGAACCCGTTATGTTGATTAAAGCAACTTTGCTTCCTGAAGAATTTTAATCTCTTTTTCTGTTATTGTTGTATGTTACAAATACATAAAACGATAGCACTTTTTATATAAAAGTAGCTATCGCTTATCTAATCAGAACTCCTTTTAAAGGATAACTTCACCAAGATTATTGCTTTAAATAAATAACCGAGTTCGGGTTATTGTTATTCTGTTATTGGTTATGTAATTAATAATCCCTATGCCACCTTAAAAAGCTTTTCTGGGTTAACTTTAAGTCTAGTAATCAATATTGCCAATACTGCTAGCAAAATCAAATAAACACTGCTGTTTGCAAATAACAAAACAACCTCATTTTTATGCATATATAACAAAAATATTGGTCCTGTGATAAATGCAGCCGACATTAACCATATAGCGAGTGTTTCAAACGATTTTTTAGCATGCCAAGTAATAAACATAATCAATAAATTCATCGTACATACGACACAAGCCAAAATAACAATATTTAAGTACATATTCATATTTATATGACCAAAAGCAAAAGCAAACACTGCTATCATTGCTAATATAAACACATAAAATTTAATTTGGTTTAGCACAACAAATGCAATAAAAGCACGAGAGAAACTCTCTTTCTCATTAAAACAGGGCATTATAGCTAGTCGATTAAGTAAAGATCTTTTAAGGTTAATACCATTAAAGGTTGTTAACGTTCCACCAAATAACATCGCTGCTGGAACAACAATCGAGATAACATAGAATACGCCCATATTAATAAAGCCCAACGCCATCGTAAGTTCAGCAATTAGTATTAGCAATATGTTCATGCAAAACCAAACAATGTAAGTAAAGCGCCCTATGGTATCTAAATCCTGGCAGGCTATTTCTATAAGCTTTCTATTAGGCAGTATTTTTTTCTTCAAACTTTCTCTATAGTGACTAAAGTTTTGATTAATTAACCACTGCCATATTTTATGACGTGAGGTATACGGCATACTTTCTTGTGTTAAGGCTAACTTCTCTGGGCTCAAATTTGATAATGATTTCATGCGTTTAATATGTGTTTTATTACCCTTGTAATACTCTAACTTTCTTAATAATTCATAAGCAAACCAAGCTATAAACGGTAAAAGGCATGACAGTATCAACTTAAAATTTATTGGCTCAAGAGGTTCTTTAAGCGTATCTATTGAAATAGGTGTGACAAAAAATATCGCTAACAACCAATAATATTTTGGATGATAACTTAGCGCCATAGCACAAACAGCTATTAGAATAAGTACTGATAATAAGCTCAACCACTGCGTTAGATCTGGCAATAAAACAAGTGTCGGTATAAAACTCACGCAAAGAATAATTAATAAAGACTTTTTTACCTGGTCAAAATAGTTAGGCAAAACCTTTGCCATATCGCTACCAACAAGGCTTTGTAATCTACTTGAAAGTTGTAAATACAAGACACCATTCGTGCTGGCTAAAAGGATCACTACTGCTTTTAAGTTTTCTGAATCGACTATAAAGGATAGAATAATTGCCGCAAGCCATAGCAAAAGGATAAAAGTTCTTGCTATCCAGCCTCTTGTTAAAATACTTATAAGTATATTTTTTTCTTTAAAGGTACTCATAACGTTAACTCCAAGAAAATATCTTCAAGCCCCATTGGGGTTATTTCAATTTTCAATCCTGCCGTTTGCATTGCTTCAAGCCAAGCTTCATCTAATTTAGAGACAACGCATTGTAGTGTGTTATGCATATTTTTACTGCGAAGCACATTAGGTACTTCTAACTCAAAGTCACCTTCATGTTGAATTGACAGCTGCACAACATTTTCTTTGGTGGTATCTAAGTCATCGAAATAGCAAATCTTGCCTTCATTTAAAATAGCGACTTTATTTGCCACTCGTTCTAAATCAGAAACAATGTGCGTCGAGAAAACAATGGTAATCTCTTCTTCGCTCGCTAACGAGACTATTTCTTTTAAGAACTCTCGTCGCGCTGCTGGGTCAAGTGCAGCGGCAGGTTCATCAAACAATATTAATGAAGGCATAGGTGCTAAAGCTAGAATGATGAGTACTCGCTGCATTTGTCCTGGCGAAAGTTCACTAACCGTTTTGTTTTCATCTATTTCCCAACGATCAATCAATGAAGCTACTTTTTCGTCAGACCATTGCTTGTAAAAGTGTTTTCTAAAACTAATTAAATCTTTAACCGATAACCAAGAAATTTCATCGTTCTCTTGCGGCACATAGCCAATTTTTGCTTTTGTAGATGAAGATAGAGCATTAAAATCCTCGTCAAATAAGGTAATTGAACCATTGCCTACTTCGCTAATATTTAAGATACTTTTAAGTAAAGTTGACTTCCCTGCACCATTTCTACCTAGCAGACCAACGATATCTCCTTGTTTCACTTCCCAGTTCAACGCATTTAAAACGGTTTGTTTTTTATAAGATTTTGTTAAATTGTTTACTTTAATGATTGGTTCCATACATCTCTCCTTTGTTCTATATGATTAATTATCTTTATTATTAAGCGTTTGCTGTGCTGAACAATCGCTAACTAGCTTCATTACAGTTTGCTCATCAATACCCATTTCTTTTGCTTGGGCTAATAACTCATCAATCATTTTTTTTAACATCGTTAATTTTTCCTTTGTTGAAACATCTTCACTTCGGTCTGCTACCACCATGCCTTTACCTCTTAATCGAACAAGGTAGCCTCGCTCTTCAAGTAAGCCATACGCTTTAGAAACCGTCATAGGGTTAACTTCAAGATCACTGGCGACTTGCCTTACAGAAGGTAAATGCTCACCTGCTTTTAAGTAACTATTAAGCACCATCCGCTCTATCTGGCTAAATAGTTGTTTGTATATTGGCACCCCAGAACTTGGGGTTATTTTAAATTCATGCAAAATTTCATTCCCTTTGACTTAGTGTATCACTACAATAATACACCAATACAGATTGTGCAAGTTTTATTTTGTATGAAAAGCAAACGAAAAGAAGAAAGCGTTGAAAACGCTTAAAGTGATTAAGGATTCGAATAGCACTTTTGTTAAATTAAAGTAGAATAGAAGTATTAAATACTATTTTGTTTATTACTGAGCTAAGCATGACACAAGAAAAACAACCCCCTGATAGCAATCAAGAAATTGAATTGATTCTTGGTAACTCAAATTCAAACTTTTCAGGAATTACTTCAACTATGTTGCAAGTGTTACCTGAACAGCAAAAACTTATTAATTTACGTATTATGGGTAAACATCACTTACCTGACTCCTCGTTATATATGAGTTTTTTATCCGTTGCTAAAATGTGTAGAAAACCTTTGAAAAATGGTAAGTTTAGAATATTCCATGCTCGACGTGTTGATGAAATGATCCAAGCATTAATCTTAAAGTATGTGTTTAGAGCAAAGATTAAAATTGTTTTTAGCTCTGCTGCGCAACGCCATCGCTCAGGTTTTACGCTATGGTTAACAAATAGAATGGATGCTGTTTTAGCCATGTGTAATGCCTCTGCAAGCTACTTAGAAAGAAAGCCAGATGCGGTGATTTACCACGGCATAAAAACCGAAGCCTATATCCCACCTGAAAATAAAGAGCCCGCTCAAAATAAAGAACAAGCCTGGAAGTCTTTAAACTTGTTTAAAGGAATTGATCCTAATGCGAAATACGGCATTGGCATATTGGGACGTGTACGCAAACAAAAAGGTGTTCATTTATTTGTCGAGTCATGTATTAAAGCACTAAAAGATAAGCCCGATTTTGTCGGGGTTGTTGTAGGTGCTACCTCAGCGAGTAATGAAAGCTTTGTAGCTGAATTAAAAGAAAAAATTACTGCCGCTGGTATGGAAAAACGCATCATTTTCGTTGGCGAGCAAGACTTTTCAGATATCCCAAAAATATTTTCTGCCTTGTCGGTTGTTGTTGCACTAAGTGATAACGAAGGTTTTGGCTTAACTGTTTTAGAAGCAATGAGTAGTGGTGCTGCTGTATTAGCCTCACAAGCAGGAGCATGGCCTGAAGTTATTCGAGAAGGTGTTGATGGCTATGTCGTACCTACCGAAGATGTTGAAGCGACAACCGAGAAAATGTCGTTGTTACTTAAAGACCCTGCCGTATTAAAAGAAATGGGCGAAAATGGCCGTAAAAGAATCTTAGAGCATTTTTGTGTACAAAGGGAAGCGAAAGAATTAGTAAGCTTTTTTAGAAAACTAGTAGGCTAAAAGTTGAAAGTTGAAAGTTGAAAGTTGAAAGTTGAAAGTTGAAAGTTGAGCATAGTAAACAAAAAAAGCGATAAATGAGACAATCATTTATCGCTTTTTTTATCGTTGTAATTAACCTGAGCTCGGTTTAAGAGATAGCTTAATTTTACGTAGTTTATTGATTCAACATATAAAACCATCTCTAGCTTGATAGTTTTTCTTGATTCAAGGCAAATTCATGCGTCAATAGCTTGCCTATTGCAAATGAATTTAACGTAGAAGCTAGGAAAAATAGCTGCTAGAGAAGTATGTGTTAAGCCGAGTTCAGGTTAATAATATCTAGCTTTTAGCAGGAACTAAGCCTTGGTTTATCATGTTAATGTCTTCTTCGGT
>JBMYWR010000109.1:0-11202 GCA_049607625.1 Colwellia sp. | reverse complement strand
CTGCTTAACTGCTTAACTGCTTAACTGCTTAACTGCTTAACTGCTTAACTGCTTAACTGCTGATGTTAGGTCAAGAACCGCAGATTTCAAGAGCAACTCATTAAATAGTTGTTCTGACAGCATAGTTTTTGCACTTAAATAGAGTTGTTGGGCTTCGGAATCTGTGTAAGTTTTGGGTGCTAAAAGCTCACCTATCGCTGCGCAAACGGCTTGTTGCTGAGCAAGTTCCATCTCTTCTACACTGTTGTTTTCTTGTTGCTTTAATTTCTCTGTGTGAAAGTCTGATAAAGTTTTTAATATAGTGTTAACGCTATAACTTACATCATTTTCACGCAAACACGCTGGAAACTGTCTAATTTGAATTTTTTTAGTCGACTGTTTTACAAAAACGATACCCGCTTGGGTTAATACACTGGCAAAATCATCTATAACCTTAATCGCAGACTCGTCTAAATTAATGACAATAGGTAACAATAAAGGCTGACTTACCAATCCACTTTCTCGCCTTTGCCAACTGGCTAAAACACCTTGTGATTGTATTGCACTCGATAAGCTAGCTAATGATAGAAGCTGTAACTTATTGTCCTTTTTAAATAAACCATATTGCTCATTTTCTACACTCAAAAAGAAGTGCCCCACCTTAGGATAAACAGAGTGTTCTTCTACATTTTTGACCGCTTGATGCTGACTTTGCTCAGAGCCTGTTACCCCTTGACTCACCTCTTCATTCGTTAAGGGTGTCATCAATGATTGATAATTATCTAACGACTGCTTATTACTCACAACTGAAGATCTTGACGCTGTATTACTTGCTGAACTAGAGAAAGTTGCAGGAAAATTATTACCTGGTGTCTGTGCATGAATATGCTGATAGGCTTGATGGTTCACCTGTTCAAGCGGTTTAATGTAATCAGGTCGAGCATTTGCTATCGAGCCTTGAGTTTGTGAGCCTTGAATTTGAGAGCTTTGAGTATAAGAGCCTGGATGCTGAGAAATTTGCGCACTATTGTGAGTAAAACCTACAGAAGGGTCATTAATATAGTTCTCTTTCACTGCTTGATGAGCAGATTCACCATTTTCAAAAACAGGTAGCTGTGTTTCTTCGAGTAAAGCTTTATGACAAACAGAGTAAATAAAGTCGTGTACATAACGGCTTTGATGAAACCTCACTTCATGTTTGGCAGGGTGCACATTTACGTCAACTTCTCGGTGATCAAGAGTTAAAAAAAGCACAAAAGCAGGATAAGTATCCTTAGGTAATAAATCGGCATATGCTTGACGAATAGCGTGATTAATCAATTTATCTCGCATCATTCTGCCATTGACATAGCTATAACAGAGATCATTTTGAGTTCGTGCAAAGCTTGGTTTTGCTAACCAGCCAGAAAAAGTCATATCATCATGAACGCACTCAACTTCAATGGCATGTTCAATGAACTTTTGTCCGCAAACCATACCAACGCGCTTAGCGTATCCAGCTTTATCAGTTGCCTTCCTGTATTGCCTTACCATTTTACCGTTGTGGGTTAAAATAAAGGCGACATCAAATCGTGCAAGGGCAATTCTTCGCACAACTTCGTCAATGTGTGCAAACTCTGTCTTTTCAGTACGTAAAAATTTACGTCTTGCCGGGGTATTGAAAAATAAATCTAAAACTTCAATCGTCGTACCGTTTGGGTGTGCAGCAGGTTTCACGGTAACTTGCATGTCACGACCTTCACTATAAGCTTGCCAAGCTGCATCTTGCTCTTTCGGTTTAGAAGTTAAAGTTAAGCGAGCAACAGAACTAATACTTGCTAATGCTTCTCCACGAAAGCCTAAACTATTAATCGCTTCTAAATCAGATAAGTCTTTTATTTTACTGGTTGCATGACGACTAAGGGCGAGCATTAATTCGTCTTTTACGATACCTTTGCCGTTATCAGCGATGCGGATGCGTTTAACTCCCCCCTTATCTACATCAATGTTGATGGTGGTTGCGCCAGCATCTAGGCTATTTTCAATAAGCTCTTTGATAACAGAGGCAGGTCTTTCAACAACCTCACCTGCGGCAATTTGGTTGGCTAATCGAGCAGGAAGGATTGCAATAGTCATTGTGCTTTTACCATGAGATTAATAAGGGGGATGAGTGTGAGACAATTAACCTGCGCGAGGAATTTTCAGTGTCTGTCCAATTTTTAACGCGTTAGATTTCAAATGATTTAATTTTTTAATTTGTGTCATCGAGACTTTATAACGATGCGCTAGCACAGACAAAGATTCACCACTTTTAACACGATGCTTCTTATGACTAACACTTGCTAAATAGCTCCCCGTTATAGGGTGCTCCGTAAAGTAATTTTTAATACCTACATGAATAGCGTTGGCAAGTTTGTATTGATGTTTTGACCACATAAGGTTTTTCTCTTCTTGTCTATTAGAGATAAAACCCGTCTCAACTAATATAGAAGGAATATCTGATGACTTTAATACGGCAAAATTACCGTTTTGAGGTGTTTTTTTATGTAAAGTCGTCATTTTTTTTAATTCACCAACAACATTTTTAGCGACATCAAAACTTACGCCTAACGCATGCTCTTTACCCATATCGGCTAACGCCAATGCTAAGTGGTTATCGGGTGTTGTTTTGATAACTCCGCCACCGCCACCAAGCAACTCTGAGTTTTCTTCTCGCTTTTGTAACCAGCGCGAAAGCTCAGACTCTGAACGGCGTTTGGTAACAACCCAAACAGAAGCTCCCTTAGGAACAGAAGTGCGAAATGCATCTGCATGTATAGAGACAAAAAAATCTACATTCTTGTTTCTAGCAAGGCTGGTTCTTTTATTTAAATCGACGTAATAATCACCCGTTCTGATCAATACGCCTTTCATACCTTTTTCCTTATCAATTAATAACTTAAGCTTCTTAGCTATAGCTAAAGTGACACGCTTCTCATACGTCCCTTGCGGGCCAATTGAACCTGGGTCTTCACCACCATGCCCTGCATCAATACCAATAACGATATCTCGATTACTTACTTTAGGCTTAGAGTAAACTTTCTTGGATTGCTTTTTATCATGTAAATCCACCACTAATCTATTGCCGTAAGGTCCAGCAGGTTTAAGCGGAAATACATTTAATTGAAAAGTCTTTGTTAAATCTAAAACCAAGCGCATTTCAGATTGACTTTTTTTACTACTGCGGAAAAGCTTTACTCGTGGATCAGCTTTCGCTAATGAGGTTAACGCAACATTATTTTTAGTGTTTTTAAAATCAATAACAAGGCGTTCAGGGTTCTTTAAGGTAAAGTATTTATAATCAGGTTTATTTTTTAAATCAAAAACAATACGGGTGTTTTCTGGCGCTGGCCAAACACGAATACCATCAATAGAATTTTTCGAGGCTTGTGCGTTAAATGTAACAAGAACCATAAGCATAAGTAAGCATTTAACCATGCTAACTTTTTTGAACAAAGTAGTATGCGAACCCCTAAAGCAGCCTATCATTTGCTAGTTCCTTTGCTTATTTTATTTATTGAAATCATTTAATTAAGTATTCTTTTTTATTCTGTTTTATTCTGTTACTTTTACTATTATTCTTGAGGCGCTAGTTTTACTAGCTCATGTTTAATATAAACTATTATGTTACACATTATGCACTTTTTCTAATCAAGTCAACAGACGACAATATCTCTAATCCATGTTCATTAAGAGCGGTTAAAGAAATTTCCCTTTGATCGTCCCTATAAACAAGTTCAATACTTAGATCTGCTTGAGCAAGCATGCCTTCGCCTTTCTCTGGCCACTCAATAAAACAGCAGCAATCTACAGCAAAATAATCACGTATGCCCATGTATTCAAGTTCTTCAGGATCTGACAAACGATATAAGTCAAAATGAAAAACACGCCATGGTGGCAGTTCGTATGGTTCAACTAAAGTATAAGTAGGGCTTTTAACATTGCCATCATGACCCATTTGTCTAACAAAACCACGGGTTAAAGTTGTTTTTCCAGCACCTAAGTCACCATTTAAATAAACGATAAGCCCACGTTGCCTTGCAAGTTTTGTTAATGCCGTAGCTAATTGCGAGCCTACTTCAACAGTCGCTTGTTCGTTTTCTAAAAAATAGCTAAATGTTTTCATATTCAAGGTTTACTCTTTATTACTTACAGTGTTTATCTATTAAGCCCTACTAGATCTATGCTCTATATTAACAGTTGCCTAGTCATGAATAAATAGCCTTAAATTTATTCCTTTATGATAAACTTAACTGAATTAGTATTATCCCTAATAAAATATCATTTAAACATTTATGGCCAACCCTAATATAAATTATCCTGAGCTTGCTCAACAAATTACCCTTTGGTCACAAGAGCTGGGATTCTCCCAAATCGGTTTCACTGACGTCGACTTAGCAGACCATGAAAATGCGCTAGAGCAATGGTTGGCTAATGGCTACCATGGCAATATGGACTACATGAAGCGTCATGGTTTAATGCGTGCCAGACCTGCTGAATTAGTACCTGGTACCTTAACCGCTATTAGTGTCCGTTTAGATTACATGCCTAGTGAGGCCAAATGTGCCCGTATTCTTAAAACAAAAGACCATGCTTATATCAGCCGCTATGCGCTAGGGCGAGATTACCATAAATTAATGCGCAAACGCCTACAACAATTAGGTAAAAAAATATCTGCTTATTTCGACACTTTACAAACTGACACCTTTAACTTTAGACCCTTTGTTGATTCTGCGCCTATTCTTGAACGCCCTTTAGCCGAGAAAGCAGGTTTAGGTTGGGTAGGAAAGCACAGTTTACTCCTTAATAAAAAAGCAGGTTCATGGTTTTTTATTGGTGAATTATTAATTGATATCCCTTTGGCCATGCAGCTTTCTGCTAGCAAAAGTGTCGAACAGCCTTCTTTTAATCCTCATAGTGATTCTAAAGATGAAAAAGGATGCGGTACTTGTGTCGCCTGTATAAAAATTTGCCCTACCAATGCTATTGTTGAGCCCTATGTAGTCGATGCGAGACGATGTATATCTTATTTCACCATTGAATCCCCAGATCCCATCCCTCTTGAGCTTCGACCTTTAATGGGTAATAGAATTTATGGTTGTGACGATTGCCAACTTATCTGCCCTTGGAATAAGTATTCAAAATTGAGCTTAGAAGAAGACTTTCAACCACGTTTAGGTTTAGATAAAGTCAGCTTACTCACCTTATTTGCTTGGGATGAACAGTATTTTGATAACGCCCTACAAGGCTCCCCTATTCGTAGAATAGGATTTGATAGCTGGCAAAGGAACATAGCTGTAGCACTTGGTAATGCGCCCTATCAAGAAGCCATTGTAAATGCCTTAAGACAAAAACTGGCCAGTAGTTCTGAACTTGTGTGCGAACATATTGAATGGGCGATATTGCAACAACTCAACAAAAAAGAAGTGATTGAAGTTGTTGCCCCTAATACAAGGAATGCTAGTGACAAAAGCGCGCAAAATAATGAAAGACTAACGGCTAGGCTCATTCGTTCAATAGAAAAAGGTTTGCCAAGAGATGCCTAAACCTAAGATGCTCCTTGGTTTTTCTGCTTTAACTGCTCAAAGTCATGCCTTTTACGTTGGGCAATCTTAGTAACATTCTTTTCTAAGGTTTTCTCTAAACCTAAAGCAAAAAACACTTCAGCCATTAAAAATAATGGGCCAATTAAAAACTGACTTAAATCATCAACAAAAGCCGGTTTCGCTTTTTCAAAGTAATGTCCGATAAACTGTATTATCCAACCGATTACAAATAAGGCAATAGCGAGTTCTAACGAGTATGAAAGAGGTGCTAATAGTGCAGCCACATAGAGTGTCACTACAAAATAAAGCCCCATAGCAACAGCTAAGCGCGTATGTAATGTAAAATAATAGGTTATTGCAACTATTGCAGCGATAAAAGCAGGCGTAACGGTTAAACCATAATCTCCAACAGAAATCTGCCATGTAAAACGACTTAATAACACAACAATAGACAGCACTATAATAGGTACGCCGACAAAATGGGTTTGAATATTCTTTTTATTAAAGTGCACACTTTTATATGACGATAATTGCTCTTCTATATTTTTCATAAAAGCCCTTCTTATAAATAACATTTTAACAAACTAACAAGGATATAAAACATTAGCAATCGATTACACTTGTCAATTTATACTTGTTTTTATGATTTACGCTTTGTAACCCAAGCCCAATGCATAAAACATTCTATCGGCTCTTCTCCTGATTCATCCTTAATGATAACTGGAATGAGCATATCCCCTTTATCCTGTGTTTCGACTTCTTTAATTTGTTCACTTGTCATTGTTGCATAAGCTGTTAAGTCACCTTGCATACGGCGCTTATAATTGACGGTAAGCGATTTTAGTAAAGGGATTTTACTATCGGGAACATTCATCCCAAAGGCAATACCTGTAGCTGACTCGGCTAATACGCCCGCCGCAATCGCATGAATGCCACCAATATGATTCTGTACTTTTTTCTTGTTTTTTAAAACAAGTGTGGCATGTTGATTATCAACACTTTCCAATTTTACACCCGTTGTTCCTGCAAATTTTACATGGGTAGAAAAAAGCTTTGTTAACAAAAACGATCGCATAAAAACAGGCGCACTATTAATTTTACTGACAAATCGGCTAAATTGGTTACTCATAAAATAATTCTCATTCAATTGTTAATAAGTTGATTGTTGATCAAACTGGTCAGACCTACAAGCTTTTCATTAAGGTAAACTTTATGATCTAATGAAATAACTTGTTACTCTCTTATTGATACAAATTAAAAACAATAGGTTAGGATAGTATTTGTAATATTAAACAACCGGTCATTCTGCTTTATTTAGAAAGCGCTATATAAAAACGATTTCACTAACAAAAGGATAGAATAATATGAAGAAAATACTTTTACCTCTAATGCTAGGCTGCTCGTTAACAGCAAGTTTTGCACAAGCAGATACTTTTTCGCAAGATATTAAAGATGCAATGGCATCAGACATTCGTTCTGACAAAGACAAAAATCGAGACAGAAATCGTCAACCTGTTAAAACCTTGGAGTTTTTAGGTATTAAAGGTGATATGAAGGTACTTGAGTTAATTCCTGGTGGTGGCTGGTATACCGCTTTATTAGCGCCAGCATTAAAAGACCAAGGTCAATTATATTTAGGTATGGCAAATGATAGATTAAAAAAAGGTTTGTTAGCCAAAGAAGGTTTTACATCCGTTAAAACAGTAAACGATGCAAAGTGGTCTGTAAACGAAGAAGAAAAACGTTATAACTTAAGTAATGTAGATTTT
Organism: Colwellia sp.; assembly: GCA_049607625.1. Taxonomy (GTDB): domain Bacteria; phylum Pseudomonadota; class Gammaproteobacteria; order Enterobacterales; family Alteromonadaceae; genus Colwellia. Next base: position 3,890 of record JBMYWR010000109.1, on the reverse strand, counting down.
GGGCTTGAAAACATCGATGCGGTATTAACGTTTAGAAACTACCATAACCTTTCTTTAGAGACGCGTACCAAGGTTAATCTTGAAGCATTAAAAGCACTTAAGCCAGGTGGTATTTATGGCATTATTGATCACACCCGACGTCACATGCAGTCTGAAAATGATGAAAACGGCCGTCGTATAGACCCTGTGTTAGTTATTAAAGAAGTACAAGAAGCGGGTTTTGAATTTGTTGATTATTCAACATTGCACTACAAAGTTGATGACGAACTTCGCTATGAAGTTGGTCGCAAGAGCGTTACCGGTAATACCGATAGATTTACCTTATTATTTAAAAAGCCAAGTATTTAAAAAGCCAAGCTCGAAATAACCAAGATAGGTTTCGAGTTCCGGGCTTAGACATAAGCCCGTTTTGCCCGCAGATGAGACAAAGTGAAAAGCTTGAAGCTAAAAGGCTTGAAGGTAGAGTTTTTTTGCACACGGGGTCGGCTTTAGCCACAAAGTTTTGGTTCTATTACTTCAAGACAAAAGTTTTTTTTACCACAGTGTTCATCGAGGCGCTGCGCTACACAGATTTTTGTAAAGGTCAGACAAAAAGATCGCGGCTACAGCACGCTCCTACAAAAGACCTTTGAATCGGTGGTTGTTAAACTGGTAGGTGAGGATTTATCCTTACAAGCGTAGCGCAACGAAATTTAAACAAATACCCAGCCATGTTAGTTTTGTAAGCCTGAAGGCCAACCTACAACGGTTTAATCATGGAAGCTCTTGTTTTGAGATCTTCTCTTGTTACTCATCCGCACTTATCCTATTCATCTGCGGGCAAAACGGGCTTTTCACTTGATCTTCCCCTAAGAGGTTCTCAATTCACACAATCTGCGTAATTCGATGAGATCACTTCTCGCACTTATAATCCATCCCATTTTTGGGATCTGCTTTGTCCTTGTTTTGGGATTTAAACGTTCAAGCTTATCAGCTTCGCTTAACTAAAACTAAATTAAATACATATAAATCAATAGAATAAAGCTTTGGCATAGTGTCTGCTCTATTACAGTTAAATGAATACATGTTTAATCGAAACTTTATATTCGATTAAACACTTAGCCTGAATAACTGGAGCCCTTGTGGATATTTCAATAACCAAGAAAAAAAAGCTTAACATCAAAAAATACTTTTTTATAGCAAGTGTTCTTTTGCTGGTAGCTTTTGCTATTAACTACCTTTTTGTTTTAGGGCAAGCAGATTTCACCGTGGATAAAAACACCGTTGTTTATGATCAAGTAAAGCGTGGAAAGTTCTCCGTATCTGTTCGTGGCAGTGGCTTATTAATTCCAGACAATGTGCAATGGCTCTCTGCTCATGTGGAAGCTCGTGTAGAGCGCGTTGTCGTTAAAGCAGGAAAGCTAGTAAAAAAAGGCGAGTTAATTGTTGAGTTAACGAATCCAAAGCTTGAACAGTTATTAGAGGAAACTCAATGGGAATTGGAAGCAAGAGTTGCACAAGCTAAAGCAGATATTGTTGAGAAGAAGTCTCTTTTACTCGTACAAAAAGCCATTATGCTTGATGCGAAATTAAATTATGAAAGCAGCAAACTAAAGAAAGAGGCGCATAATGAACTTATCCAAAAAAGTAACGGTGCTATTTCTAAAATTGATTACGAACAAACATTACTTACAACATTACAGTTAAAACAACGTTGGGAAATACAGCAAGATATTTTCAACACGATGACAGATAACGTAAAAGTACAAAAAGCTGTACAAGTGGCTCGCTTAAACAAAATGCGTAAAGAATTAGAACGAGCTAAACAACAAGTTAACCATTTAAAAGTTTACGCAACAATAGACAGCGTTGTGCAGGAAGTTGCTGTAGAGCCAGGACAACGTGTTTCTATGGGTGGCAATATTGCTAGGCTTGCTAAACAAGACTCACTAATAGCTGAACTACAAGTACCTGAGCTACAAATTAGAAATGTCGCCATTGGACAGCCAGTAATAATAGACACTCGCAACAGTAAAGTACCGGGCTTTGTTACCCGTGTAGACCCTGCAGTGGTAAATGGAAACGTGCAAGTTGATGTTGAATTTGCTAACCAACTTCCAACCGGTGCAAGACCAGACCTTGCTGTAGAGGGAGAAATCACTATCACTGAAATGGATGACACATTATTCGTAAACCGTCCATTGTTCGCACAGAGTCAAAGTCATTCATCTTTATATAAAGTAAGTGATGACGGCCAGTTTGCTGAACGCATTCAAGTGAAACTAGGCAAAGGCTCTATTAATAAAATTCAGGTACTTGAAGGCTTGGGTATCGGTGAGAAAGTTATTATCTCTGACTCTTCAAGCTGGGATACCTATCAAAAAATACGACTTAATTAATTTTTACATGCAGAAATCATCAACCCGAATATGAACTTGAGTAATACCTGCTCGTTTTTATGAAAAGCGAGCAAACATAATTACCAGAATTAACATAAATATCGGAATTGACATAAATATCTGCGACAATCACATTTGATATAAAGGGAAACAACATGAACAATACATTAATAAAACTAAACAATATTGAAAAAATCTTTTACACAGACGACTTAGAGACTCATGCACTAAGCAATATCACATTAACCATTAATAAAGGCGAATATGTTTCTATATCAGGGCCTTCAGGTTGTGGTAAGTCTACCCTTTTATCTTTACTTGGTTTGTTAGACACCAGTACTAACGGAAGTTACCAATTAGCCTCGCATGATGTTTCAGATATCTCTAAAAAAGAAAGAGCCCGTATTCGTAATATGGAAATTGGTTTTATTTTTCAATCTTTCAATTTAATCAGCGATTTAGATGTTGAAGAAAATGTTGATTTACCGCTTTCATACCGTAAAGACTTAACCAAGAAACAAAGAAAAGAAATGGTAAAAGCGGCGCTTGAAAAAGTAGATATGGCACACAGAGCTAATCACTTCCCTTCTCAACTTTCCGGCGGTCAGCAACAACGTGTTGCCGTAGCGAGAGCGATCGCAGGAAACCCCTCTATTATTTTAGCGGATGAACCAACAGGTAACCTCGATTCAAAAAATGCCACTGCGGTAATGGCCTTACTTGATAAACTTCATAGCGAAGGCTCGACCATCTGTATGGTTACCCATGACCCTCGTTCAGCAGAAAAAGCCCAACGCGTGATAGAAATACTCGATGGACAGGTTGTTTCTGATCAAGCAAAAACACCTCAAAGCAACACTTCTCAAACTGCCTTTGTTGCTTAAGGAGCAAGCTGATGATTTTAAAAGATTTTAAATACGCTGTTCGCCTATTGGCTAAAAAACCCGGTTTTACTGCACTCACAACACTTGTTATGGCTGCGGGAATTGGCTTAAGCCTTTATATGTTTTCATTTTTTCATACCATTCTATATAAAGAATTATCTTTTGAAGATGGCGCTTCATTAATTACCTTTAGCGGCTCTCAAGGTGGTATGAAAACTGAAAACAAGTTAAATGCTTTAGACTTCCAAGCGATAGAAGATAACATTCAAGGGTTATCGGAGTTTAGTAGTTACTTTAATCAAAGTATTAACGTTTCTGGTCGTGATGGCGCAAGACGTTACAACGCAGTTTTTGCAAAAGAAAACCTGTTTGAACTAACACGTACCAAGCCCATTTTAGGAAGATCTTACACTAAAGAGGAAACAACGACAGGTGCAGAGCCAGTAGTCGTGATTAACTATGACTTATGGCAAAACCAATTAGGGGGAGACCCAAGTGCGATAAACCAGAGCTTACAAGTTAATGGAGAGAATTACCGTATAATCGGTGTAATGCCACAGGGTTATTATTTCCCAAATGTTGCTCAGTTATGGCTTCCTCTGAAAAAGGATTTAACTAAACTTACCCG
>JBMYWR010000108.1:0-11609 GCA_049607625.1 Colwellia sp. | reverse complement strand
CCTTCGGGTTATGAGCCCGACGAGCTACCAAGCTGCTCCATCCCGCGTCCGAATGTGTTTATTAAAGCTAATAAACAAGTTAAGAGTTTTAATTCTACTTAACAATACTTTCAAAAAAAATGTCCTCCCTGAAAGCGAGGCGTATAATAAGGATTGAGCTATCAGAAAGCAAGCTATTTCTTTAATAATATCTCTTTCGCTTAATAGTTCGGCACTTTGTCTCTTTATTATAAAATATCTAGATCTGTTTAGGGTAATTATCAACCCAAAACTTACTTTTTATTTACAAAACAGATATAACTCGTCAATGAAAACTATCTTTTGTTTATGTGTCGGCTAACATTCGCTATAATTGCAACCACAGATAATCGTTATCCATTAAAAGCGATTAATTCACCCTTATTTAAGTCAAACCATGTTCATGTTTTTTGAGCTTCGATGGTTAGGATAAACACAATGCAACAATTTTTAGCGTTAACATCACCTGGTGTTGGTGTATTACTTTGCGATGAAATTAAAAAGCTCGGTGGCGAAAACGTTACTGAAAAACCTGAGGGCGTTCATTTTACGGCGTCTTTAGAACTTGGCTATAAAATTTCCTTATGGACACGCCTTTCAACCCGCATCATGCTAAAAATTGGCGAAGGTGAAGCCAAAGATAAAGACGAGCTTTTTAAAGCCGCTAGTAGCATTAATTGGGTTGAACAGTTTTTACCTGAAACCAGCTTCTCTATTGATTTCGTTGGCTACAGTGAAGAAATACGTAATAGCCAGTTTGGTGGCTTAACCGTTAAAGATGCCATTGTTGATCAATTTAGAGAGCAAGGTTTAGAAAGACCGAACGTTGATAAAAAATCACCTGAAATAAGCTTTCAAGCTCGTTTGCTTAAAGACAACGTTACGCTTTATTTAGATTTTTCTGGTAGAGGTTTATTCCAGCGTGGCTATCGTGAAAACTCTGGCGCTGCACCTTTAAAAGAAAACCTAGCAGCGGCATTAATTTTGCGTTCTGGTTGGTTAGAAGATACCAGTAAACCCTTACTCGATCCTATGTGTGGTTCAGGGACTATCCTTATTGAAGCGGTTTCTATGGCAACTTCTCAAGCGCCTTCATTGCAAAGAACTTCGTGGGGTTTTGAGTCTTGGTTAAAGCACGACGAAGCCATTTGGGAAGAGATACTATCTAATGCGATTGAAAGCTCTGAAAAAGCACTTGAACAGCCTAATGTTAAACATATTCGTGTGTTTGGTGTCGATATCGACGATCGTGTTTTACGCACAGCTCAGCAAAATGCGCGTAATGCTAAATTACAACGTTTTATTGAGTTTAAATGTCAAAATACAAACACTTTAAATAACACATTTGGTCAAGCAGGCACCATTCTCTTTAACCCGCCTTATGGGGTTCGTATAGGTGAATTACCTGAACTTGTAGAAACATTTGTACTATTTGGAAAGAAATTAAAAACACAGTTTTTAGATTGGCGTGTTTCAATTCTTACAGCCAATATAGACTTACTTGCGCTATTAAAACTAACAAGCTTTAAACGTTATAAATTTAAAAATGGACCGCTTGATTGTCAGTTTGCTTTGTATAATATTGATGAAAAACAACTTGGCAAAGATGCTTTAAATCCTCAATCGAGCTTTTCTGAACAAGATAGTGACTTTGCTAATCGACTGAAAAAGAACCGCAAAAGCTTGAAAGGCTGGTTAAAGTCTGGCGACATAGGTTGTTATCGCTTATATGACGCTGATATTCCCGAATATAATGTAGCGATAGATGTTTATGGTGAATACATTGTTATTCAAGAGTATGCGCCACCTAAAAGTATTGACGCTGACAAAGCCCAAAAACGTTTACAAGAAGTGATTTATTGGGCTCCAAAAATTCTAGAAGTGCCTACAGAGAAGGTTGTTTTAAAAACGCGTGCTAAACAAAAAGGTAAAAACCAATATGAGCGCGTTGATAAGTCAAAGCAAGCTATTACAGTAAGCGAGCATGGTGCTCTATTTAAAATTAACTTATGGGATTACCTTGATACTGGCTTGTTTTTAGATCATCGAAAAACTCGTCAAATAATCGCCAAAAAAGCAAAAGGCAAATCATTACTTAATTTGTTTGCTTATACCGGCTCTGTTTCGGTTCAAGCTGCACTGCATGGCGCGAGTGCTGTTACAACGGTAGATATGTCTAATACTTATTTAAATTGGGCTCAAGATAACTTTGCCCTCAATAAGTTAACAGGTCATAAATACGAATTTATTCAAGCAGATTGCTTAGATTGGCTAAAAAAGAATACCAATAAGTTCGATGTTATTTTCATAGACCCACCAACGTTTTCAAATTCAAAACGTATGGAAGATAGCTTTGATGTTCAGCGTGATCATATCAATATTATAAGCGATGCTTTAAAGTCATTGGCACGCGGCGGAGAAATCTTTTTTACCAATAATAAGCGCAATTTCAAAATAGACTTTGAAGCCCTAGAAAAACTGGGTTTACAAGCAACAGCTATGTCGGATGTTACCCGAGATAAAGATTTTGCCCGAAATAAACACATTCATAACAGTTGGTCTATTAAGCGTAAAGCGAGCTAAATAGGTTTATTGTGAAGAAATATAATTTATACAGCAGCGATGGCTGTCATTTATGTGAAGAAGCGATAACACTTCTTGAAAGTGTTATGTCGTTAGATAACCTTGTAGTTATTGATATTGTTGATCAAACACATGTGAGTCATGAAACACTTTCATTAGTTGAATTGTATGGTGTTCATATTCCAGTACTTGAATCGTTAAGTACCCATGAAAAGCTGTTTTGGCCTTTTTCGGCGCAGCAAATTAAAGAGTTAAAATAGAACATGGAATTATTAAGAATAGCCAATGGCGAATTAGCCTTTGGCGAAGATAAAATTTTAGATGGCGCAGACTTAAGTGTCCAAACCGGTGAACGTATTTGTTTAGTTGGCCGAAATGGGGCAGGTAAGTCAACCTTGATGAAGGTTTTAATGGGCTTGCAAAACTTAGACGACGGCCAAATCTTAAAATCTAGCACCATGCAACTTGCGATGTTAGAGCAAGATCCGCCAGAATCAACCCAAATTAGTGTCTTTGATTATGTCGCTCAAGGCGTTAAAGAAAATGCTGACTTAATTAAAAGTTATCATCGTCTTATTCAACTTGTTACAGACGACCCAAGCGAAAAGAACTTAAACAAATTAGCAGGTATTCAAGATAAGCTTGAACAAGCTAACGCATGGCAAGACGAGCAGCGCATAGAGCAGGTTTTAAGTACATTAAAGTTAAATGCGGATGACCAAGTAAGCGATTTAAGCGGTGGTTGGTTAAGAAAAGTGGCTTTAGCTAAATCGCTTGTCACGGTTCCTGATATTTTATTACTCGATGAGCCAACCAACCATTTAGATATTGCTAGTGTTTTATGGTTAGAGAAGTTCTTAAAAGACTTTGCTGGTACGATTATTTTTATTAGTCACGATAGGGCATTTATTAGAGGTTTATCAACCCGAATTTTAGACCTAGACCGTGGGCAACTTAAAAGTTACCCAGGGGATTACGACCTTTATATAGAACAAAAGCAGCATGATTTACAGGTAGAAGAGCAACAAAATGCCTTGTTCGACAAAAAATTGGCTGAAGAAGAAGTTTGGATCCGTCAAGGTATTAAAGCGAGAAGAACACGTAACGAAGGTCGTGTACGCTCTCTAGAAAAATTAAGATTAGAACGTAAAGCTAGGCGCGACGTAAGAAACCAAAGTACGATGAAAATATCGCAAGGCGATCGCTCAGGCAAGCTTGTGTTTGAAGCTGAAGATGTTAGTGTAGCCTTTGATGATAAACTGGTTATTAATAAACTGAATTTACTTATTAGTCGTCACGATAGGCTCGCTTTAATCGGAGCGAACGGTACCGGTAAATCGACCTTAATTAAATTAATTATGGAAAAACTCCCTGCAACAAGTGGCAAAATGCGCTCGGGGGTTAATTTAGATATTGCTTATTTTGACCAACATCGAGAAGCCTTAGATTTAAATCAAACGGTACAAGAAATAGTAGGTGAAGGTAAACAAGAAGTTGTGGTCAACGGCAAACCTCGCCATGTACTTGGTTACTTACAAGATTTCCTTTTTAGCCCTAAACGGGCAAGAACCCCTGTTAGAGCGCTTTCTGGTGGAGAAAAAAATCGATTATTACTGGCAAGGTTATTTTTAAAACCTAGTAACCTGTTGATTCTTGATGAACCAACTAACGATCTAGATATCGAAACTTTAGAGTTATTAGAAGAAGTAGTTGCAAATTACGCAGGAACCGTTATTTTAGTGAGCCATGATCGAGATTTTGTGAATAACTGTGTCGATACGTGTTTGTATTTTGATGGCACAGGACACATAAATCAAATTGTTGGTGGTTACGATGACGTTGATAGTTATTTGGTCTTAAAAGAGCGGCAACGACAACAGCACCTTGATGCTACCAATAAAGATAAGAAACAGAAAAATACAGCAGAAGAAACTTCGCCAAAAGCAAAAGCTAAGTCCGTTAAAAAGAAGCTGTCTTTTAAAGAAAATAAAGAATTAACAGAATTACCTGAACTTATAGATAGTTTGGAAAGTCGTATAGAGTCATTGCAAGCACAGATAAACCATCAAGATTTTTTCAGTAAAGGTGAAGAACTCACCAAAGAAATTTTGAACGAATTAGCCGATGTTGAGTCAAAGCTTGAAACCGCTTTCTCAAGATGGGAAGTTTTAGATGAACTTTAATGAATTAGAATTAATTAGTAAGAGTTAGTATTAGAATGATAAAACCTATAAAAAACAGTGTAGCTTTAAGTATTGCCACTGCATTAAGCTTTTCAATAGCTCCTTATGCTATGTCAGCTTCGTATAAAGTAATTGATTTACACCAATCTGCTTCACATAAATATACTTACGCTCAACAGCGTAATGAAAACGGTGAGTCTGCTATAGCAGGAATTTACGGTTTTAATTTTCCTGTACAGTTTGAGTATTTAACAGATGCAGACTTTGAAAGTATTAAAGTGACAGCATCGGCTTTGCACGATGATATACAAGGTCAAATTAGCTTAGGTATTGTTAGCGACTTAAACGATATAGAAGACTTTGAAGCGCTTAAAGCCGGTAACCCAACCGCCAACGATTTAGCTTGGACCATTGCTTATATTTCTCAGCAATCGGGAACTGATGTTTATCAAAAAATTGGCGATACAGTTGGTTTAACTGACAAGAATGGTGTACCAGAAGAGTTTGTTATTTTTGATAAACCTTTTGAAAATACAACAGATTTGACTCGTTCTACTATCGATATTGTGAGTGGAATTACCAATAGTGGTGTTACTTATGGCACAGGTTCTGCGCCTTATTTTCCTCAGCCGTTTACCATAGAAGGTGAAACAGACGAGCAGGATGTAGAAGTCAACTTTTGGATTCGTGATTTTTCGCAACGAGGTTTTTTTACTCTTAATGATATCGTACTTCCACTTGAACCACCTGCAACTGAATATGGCGGCGGAATATCTTCAGTTGTTGATGTCAATGAAGCTGGAATTGCGGTTGGCTTTTATAGCCACAAAATAGCACTAGCTTATAAAGAGGCTATGGAAAATGTCGAAGGGGGATGTGCAGATCCAGAACAAATAGCTGCTTATCCACCAGAAATTTGTTGGGATAACTACAGTTTTGCAAAATATCACCTAATGGCTTTTAAAAGCACTTTGCAATCAGATGGCTCACTTTTGTCTGAAAATTTAGGTTTGCTGGTTGAACCTCACGAAGATGATACCAGACCTCATGCTAGTTATGCGCTTGGAGTGAACATACACGGTGATGCAGTTGGTTATGCAGACGGTTGGGACAGCAATGATGTTCAAACCCCTAATGTAAATCAACGTGCTTCGGCTTCTTATGCCGTACTTTACAGAAATGGAGAGGTTTTAGACTTTAACCAAACTCATAAAGCTTTTAGTAACTTTGTAGAGTACTCTAAAGCTTATGATATCAACGATAATGGTTTAGTGGTTGGGCATAGCTTTCAAATACGAAATGGTCGTGAAACTCAAAAGTTTTTCTATGTAGATACCAGTGTCCCAGCAGAAGAAATGCAGATGATTTACCCTGAAGATTTCTTCTTGGGCTCTAAAAGTACGGCACGCTCTGTTAATATCCATGGCCAAATGGTTGGAGAGGGCGAAGTTGATACACATAATGTAAGTGGTCAGAAGCCTCGAAGAACAGAAGCCTTTCTTTATGATATTCGAGATGAGAGTTTTATCAGCGTTAAAAATTTGATTGACTGTCAAAGTGAATATGATGTATTTGAAGCACGTCATATTAATGATAATGGTGATATCTCTGCATCTGCTATTGTAAAGGTGAACAGGTTCGATGCTTTTGGGCAACCTATGTATGATGAAGATGGAGCTCCACTTACAGAAGATGTAGTTAGAGCGGTTGTGCTTGAACCTATTCCTGATGGTCAGCCAGAAGACTGTTCTTTGGTTGAAGAGAAAAGTGAGCGTCAAGGTGCAAGTACGACATTTGTAGGCTTATTGTCACTGCTTGCAATCTTTGGCTTTAGACGCAAGCTAGTCAAAAACAAAAAATAATTTTTGCCCCGAGTTTTGGGATAAATCAGAAATAAAAAACCAGCTCTTGCTGGTTTTTTATAATGAGTTTAGACTAAATGAAAAAGGCCTACCGAAGTAAGCCTTTTAGATGAAGTGTTATAAATTATAACGCTGTAAGTATGCTATTTAAAACGCACTTGTGTCAGTAAATAAACCTACTTTTAAATCTTTAGCGGTGTAAATTTCTTTACCATCTACACTTACACTACCATCAGCAATACCCATGAATAGTTTACGTTTAATAACGCGTTTAAAGTCTATTTTAAAGGTTACTTTTTTAGCTGTTGGAAGGATTTGACCGGTAAATTTCACTTCGCCAACACCTAAAGCACGCCCTTTACCAGGTCCGCCAGACCAACCTAAAAAGAAACCGACTAATTGCCACATAGCATCTAGTCCTAAACAACCAGGCATTACCGGGTCTCCTTTAAAGTGACAATCAAAAAACCAAAGGTCAGGGGTAATATCTAATTCAGCTAAAATAAAGCCTTTATCATATTTACCACCTTCTTCAGTAATGGTAACGATTCTATCCATCATTAACATGTTGTCTACAGGTAATTGAGAGTTACCTTCACCAAACATTTCACCTGTACCAGCTTTTATTAAATCTTCTTTGCTAAATGAACTTTGTAGATCCACTATCATTACGTTACTACCATTGTATAAAATTAAAGACGCCACTTTAGCGTACAGTTGTACACTAAACAACTCTGATGAGTAAAAAAAACATAAATTGTAAAAAAAAATTAGTATTACCTTTTTAAGCCTTAAAGACAGTCCTTTTTTTAATAACCAAATAACGAATAAAATAGAGCAACATCTATGACACAAACTGTTCGCGGAAAATATCAACATAAATGCTGTTTATTTTCTTCAATTCTCGTTTTAACCTGTTATTCTAACTAAACGGTTAACTTTAATAGCGGAGGGGAAGTGAAAGGAAAAGCAGTTAAAAAAACGCAGACAACGAAAACAGCAATGACTAATGCTGAAAAACAAAAAAAATACCGAGAGCGACAAAAAGAGCGTGGTTTGCAAGAAATGCGTGGTTATTTAACCTCTGAAGCTAAAGTTTGTTATTCGCTTATTAGTGAGCAAACGAATTGGTCTGACAGTGTTATTTTAAGTAATGCGGTAAGGCTTACATACGCCGCATATAAAAATGGGCAGATAGGTTTACTTAATAGTTGGTTAAAAGATAACGAACTGTAAGAGCGTTTGCTTTGTAATCGTTGTAAAAAGATGTATCAGGGCTGTTGCATTAATGTTTATTAGCAGTAATGTATATGATGTACAGCACCATATTTCAACTTAAAAGTAAGAACAAACACAGTAGGTACTTTACCTGAAGCGTAAAGGGATAAAGGTTTTTTAGTGATAAATATTTTATTAGTTGATGATCATGATTTAGTTAGAACGGGTATCCGTAAAATTTTGGATGAAGAAAATGGTTTCAAAGTTATTGCTGAAGTCGCCACCGGTGAAGAAGCAATTAAATATTGTAAGCAAACAGAACCCGATATAATTCTCATGGATATTGATATGCCAGGCATAGGTGGTTTAGAGGCAACAAAAAAGATTTGTAAAATGTGCCCTGACACAAAGGTTGTTATGTTAACAGCGCAAAGTGATGAAGTGTATCCGGCTAAAGTGATGAAACTTGGTGCGGCAGGCTTTTTAACAAAAGTCACCCCCGTTAAAGATATGGTTAATGCGATAAGAGCAGTTCATTGTGGACAGATATACCTTTCTCCAGAAATTTCAGAAAAACTCGCTAATGAAAAATCACCAAGCGATGATCCTTTTTCTGAGTTATCTGAGCGAGAATTACAAATCATGTTTTTGATCACTCGAGGTGAAAAAGCAACTGATATTTCTGATTCTTTAAATCTAAGCTCTAAAACAGTGAATAGTTACCGATATCGTATGTTTGAAAAGTTAAATGTTAATAATGATGTAGAGCTTACACATTTGGCTTTACAGCACGGAATTATAGAAACCAAAAAGCTCTGATCAAGAATGTATTTTCTCCAGAGAGTGACCAAAAAGCGACGACCCATAAAACTATGACTACGGGAAATGATCTCGAAAATACAGTGCCTGATGAAAATAACCATATAGGGAACTTTGACAGCGAAGCTTTCTTAAAAGCTGTTACACAGCAGCCTGGTGTTTATCGAATGTATAACAGCGAACAAGTTGTTATTTATGTAGGTAAAGCTAAACAACTTAAAAAACGTCTTGCGAGCTACTTTCGTAAAGAGGTTGGCTCGGTAAAAACGAAAGCGCTTGTTAGTCAAATTTATGCAATTGATGTTACGGTAACTCATACAGAAGGTGAGGCATTAATTCTTGAAAATAATTATATAAAAAAATACCAGCCAAAATATAATATTTTACTTCGTGATGATAAGTCTTATCCCTATTTATTAATTTCTGATCATAAACACCCTAAACTCGGTTTATATCGTGGCGGCAAGCGTTTAAAAGGCGAGTACTTCGGTCCATTCCCTAGTGTAGGTGCTGTATGGGAAAGCTTGCGTTTGTTGCAGAAAATATTTCCCATTCGTCAATGTGAAGACAGTTATTACCGCGCACGCTCCAGACCATGCTTACAATACCAATTAGGCCGATGTTCAGCGCCTTGTGTTGGTAAAATATCAGATCAAGATTACGCTCAGCAGGTAAACCTTTCTAAATTGTTTTTAAAAGGTAAGAGTAATAAAGTTATCGAAACGCTTGTCGACAAAATGACACAAGCCAGTGATGATTTGTTATTTGAACAAGCTGTAAAGTATCGCGATCAAATCTCTACATTACGCAAAGTACAACAGCAGCAGTTTGTTAGTGGTATTGCCGCAGAGCTGGATGTTATTGGTTTATATCGTTTTAAGTCACAAGCTTGTATTCATTTATTAAATATTAGAGAGCATAAGGTTTTAGGAAGTAAAAGCTATTTTCCTGTTGTACCGAAGGAAACATCAGATGAGGAAATTATTCAGGCCTTTGTAGCCCAGCATTATTTAAGTCAGTACTATGTCTCATCAGATGTATCCAAGGAACAAGCGGAAGCTGAATACAACACGCATATTCCAAAAGAAATAGTGATGGACTTAGAACTCCCCGAAGCAAACATGTTTGCTCGTCAATTAACGAAGCAAGCCCTTCATGAAGTAAAAATTTCTTCAAGGAGTCGCTCTGAACGAAAACAATATTTAAAATTAGCAACGACCAACGCGCAAACCGCCTTGATGACCAAGAATGCACATAAGGAATCTGTACAAGCACGTTTTGCTGCATTAAATGATGTTTTTGAGTTAAGCCAAGGAATAAACCGAATAGAGTGTTTTGATATTAGCCATACTATGGGCCAACAAACGGTTGCCTCAAACGTGGTGTTTAATCAGGAAGGGCCACTTAAAAGAGACTACAGACGCTATAATGTGCATGGTATTACACCAGGTGATGATTACGCTGCCATGGCTTTTGCACTAAAAAAACGCTATGGCAAAGTAATCAATGAAGACAATATGCCCGATATTGTTTTCATTGATGGTGGTAAAGGGCAGCTAGCGCAAGCTGAAAAGCTCTTTTCAGAACTTAATCTTAGTAAGTCACCTTTACTCGTAGGGGTAGCTAAAGGCGAGTCGAGAAAACCAGGCCTAGAAACGTTAATTTTAGGAGGTAGTCATCAGTTAATTTCACTACCTGCAACATCTCCAGCACTACATTTAGTGCAACACATTAGGGATGAGTCTCATCGATTTGCGATTGCAGGTCACCGTGCTAAACGCCAGAAAGAAGGTAAAAAGTCTGCTTTAGAAGGAATAGAAGGTATTGGTGCTAAAAAACGTCAAGCTCTTTTAACCTATTTAGGAGGGATTCAAGAAGTGAAGTCAGCTGAAGTTATAGAGCTAACAAAGGTTCCTGGAATTAGTGATGCACTTGCTCAAAAAATTTATGATGCATTACATGACAAGTGATTGTAACTATGGCAACAAACTGTGTAAAATGGAAAACACAGTGCTAAATATCACTTAGTGTAACAACTTAAGTCATATTATTAATAAAACCAACAACAAAATGAAATTTATATGTGGACATTACCCAACCAAATAACACTTTTTAGAATTATACTCATTCCTGTTTTTCTTATCGTTTTTTATTTACCGCTCTCTTGGAGTCATTTTGGTGCCTTTGTTGTGTTTTGGGTAGCTTCGGTTAGTGATGCCTTAGATGGTTATTTAGCTAGGAAATTGAATCAATCTTCCGCTTTTGGCGCGTTTATAGACCCAGTGGCAGATAAACTAATGGTCGTAGCAGCACTTGTAATGATAGTGCAAGATTATCAAACTTGGTTAGTTGCTATTCCTGCTATTATTATGATCGCTCGTGAGATATTTATTAGCGCCTTAAGAGAGTTTATGTCATCAAGAGGCAAACGTGATGTTATCGCTGTGTCTGAAATGGGCAAGTATAAAACAGCGGCACAAATGTTAGGTATTATGGGGTTGATTTGGCGACCAGATTACGATATCCCACTAATCTTCTTTTACTTCCCTCATGAAATCATTAATTATGCAACTTACTTCTTTTATGCTGTTGCAACATTACTAACGATTTCTACTTTGGTAAGCTATTTTATGGCTGCTTGGCCAGAGTTAAAAGAAAAATAAGGCGTTAATAAGTCAACCGCTGTGTTTTTCGCCTCCCTGATTTAAAAGTATTTTCTATAGATAGGGTGATAACTTTTGTATTATCGCCTTAAAAAGGTGCAAATATGTCGATTTTTAAGCAGTCGAAATAAAAATTAGATTTAATAGTTGACTGAAAATAAAATCGATGTAGAATGCGTTTTCGTTGACAGGGAGTCAGCAAATAAATAAAGTGAAGCGGCTGTAGCTCAGCTGGTAGAGCATCACGTTGCCAACGTGAATGT
>JBMYWR010000107.1:0-11615 GCA_049607625.1 Colwellia sp. | reverse complement strand
AATTAAAATAATAATGTGAAGGATCACAATATGAAAACAGCCCTTAAATTTTCTTTATCGAAAACCCCACCGTTAATTTTACAATCAGAAATGGCCGAATGCGCTTTAGCATCTATGGCGATGGTCGCTTGTTACCATGGTCATCAATTAGATATGCCAGCCATGCGTAAGCGTTTTAGTGCTAACCTCAAAGGCATGAACCTCCAACAAGTTATTGAGCTAGGGGATAGCTTAGGCTTGGCGAGTAGAGCACTTCAATGTCCTTTAGATGAAATTCATAAATTAACGACACCATGTATCTTGCATTGGGATCTAAATCACTTCGTGGTGCTTACTAAGGTGTCAGGAAGAGGGCGTAATGCGAAATTATCAGTAAACGACCCCGCTTTAGGTAAGCGTAAATTTTCAGTGGAAGAATTTAGTAAGCACTTTACCGGTATTTGCTTAGAGTTAACGCCAACGAGCAGATTTGAAGTAAAAAAAGAGCAAGCTCGTATGAAGCTTAGTCAACTTTGGAGTTCGATATCGGGATTAAAAACAGGTCTAGTTAAGTTGATAGGGCTATCGTTAGTTCTTCAGCTGTTTTCATTAATGTCGCCTTACTATATGCAGTGGGTTGTAGATGAGGTATTGGTGAGCTTTGATCAGGCCTTACTTATCGTACTCGCGATGGGATTTGCTTTTATTGCCGTTATTAGCGTGATTACTAATGCGGTGAGAAGCTGGTTAATATTAAGGCTTTCTAGTGAGTTGAATATGCAAATGGGGGTAAATTTACTACGTCATTTGTTACGTTTACCAATGAATTATTTTGAGTCAAGGCATGTTGGAGATATTGTGTCGCGCTTTGGCTCTCTTGCACAAATAAGAGAACGTATTACCACTGGATTTGTAAAAACCCTAGTTGATGGTGTTATGGCCATCACGGTACTTGTTATGATGTTGCTCTATTCAGTGAAGTTAACCATGGTTGTTTTGGCTGCTATTACACTTTATACAATGGTGCGTTTAGCGTTATATCGACCATTACATCTAGCAACAGAAGAGATGATACAAAGCAGTGCGAAAGAGCAATCTAACTTTTTAGAAAATATTCGTGGGATACAAACAATTAAGTTATTTGGTAATGAGTCGCAACGCCAAGGTTTATGGCAAAATCAATATGCAGAAGTGATAAACAGCGAAATTCGGTTAGGGCGACTAAATATTAGTTTCGAGGCGTTTAATAAACTGTTATTCGGGCTAGAGAATGTATTGGTTATATACTTTGCTGCTGTCATGGTAATGGCTAATAACCTATCGGTTGGCATGGTCTTGGCTTTTATAGCCTACAAGGGGCAACTAACATCTCGCTTTGCCAATCTTATAGAGCAAGTTATTCAATTTAAAATGATGCGTTTACACCTTGATCGCATCGCTGATATTGCTTTAACACCTCAAGAATTAAATAGAGAAGGGGAAGGGGCGCTGTCAAATCCTGATAATTCTTCTTTTGTGGGAGGGCAGCTAACCCTTGAAAACGTTTCTTTTTGCTACAGCGAAGATGAGCCTCCTGTTTTTTCAAATATCAACTTTACTTTAAACGTCGGTGAGTCAATAGCTATAACAGGGCCCTCAGGAGCAGGCAAAACCACCTTAATGAAAATTATGCTCGGTTTATTAGAGCCTACATCGGGGAGAATTTTATTAGATGGAAGAGACATCTCAAAAATAGGCTTGAAAAATTACCGTAAACAAATTGCCGCTGTTATGCAAGATGACACACTTTTAGCGGGTTCTATCGCTGATAATATTAGTTTTTTTGACCCTCAACCTAATTATGTAAAAATAGAGCAATGCGCTAACTTAGCTTCAATTTCTAGTGACATCCATACAATGACAATGGGCTACAATTCTTTAGTTGGAGATATGGGGGCTAACTTATCTGGAGGCCAAGTGCAGCGGTTATTATTAGCACGAGCACTATATCAATCTCCATGTATATTATTCTTAGATGAAGCCACGAGTCATTTAGACAAAACAAATGAAGCAATGATTAGTGAGCAAATAGCAAAGTTGTCTATAGGCCGACTCATTATTGCGCACCGACAAGAAACCATTAATATGGCGGAAAGTGTTTATAAATTAAGCCAGGGGAAATTAACTTGTTTACACAAAAAACACGGAGAATTAGCGAGTTAAAGCTTGTTTGTAACAAAAAACTTTGTCATTAACATTAAATTAAATGAATTTTTGTAAAAAACTGTGTTTTTTATACCAATTTATGTTTAATCAGTTAATATGTAGTAATCAATAATTAAAATAAATTCTTTAGGGATATTCAGATGAGTATTTTTCGACGTTTAAAAGTTGCGGTTCTTTTAACATTGTTCACCTTAATCACTGCTTGTGGTGGTAAAGACTTAAGTAGTGGTGGAGGTGACGATGGTGGAGGCGATGATAATGCAACTCCGATAACCATATCCTTAGCTTTATCTTCATCTACGGTAAATGGGCAAGAGCCTGTTACCGTTACTGCAACCTTAACTGGTGATGCAAGTGATATAACAAGCCGTGTTGTTACTTTTTCTTCTGAACTCGGCGCTTTGTCTCCTTCTTCTGGTACTGCTCTAACAAATGACAGTGGTGTCGCTGAAATTACTTTAACCGCTGGTAATGTTCGAGGCGCGAGTGAAATCACCGCTTCAATTTCTAGTGGGGAGTCTGCTTCTATTGGCTTTACTACACAAGGTGATGATATCGGTGTAGTAGGTGATATAAACATCACTGTTTCTTTAGTTGATGCAAGTGGTAATGCAACAGATACTATTACCTCTTCAAAACCAGGTAAAGTCATTGCAAATGTAGATGGTATCAGTAGCCCACTTATAGTAACTTTTGTTTCTACTGTAGGTGAAATGCCAATAGCAACAGCCATTACAGATAGTGAGCATCAAGCCAGTGTTGATATTCTTGCTGGTGGTAGCGTAGGTGCTGGTTCAGTAACTGCTACTATAGCAAGCGGAGAAACAGGTGAAGTTCTTTTAGTTGTTGGCTCTTCAACAGTTACAATGGGTAGTGGTACGCCTTTTGTTGAAAATGTTGCAGAGGTAAGTCTTTCAGAAATATCAGCAGGTGGCACAACGGTAGTTACTGTAAATATCCTTGATGACCAAGGTGTTTTATTTACAGAGCCAGTAGATGTTAACTTCTCGTCAAGTTGTTCTAGCTTAGGTACGCCAACAGCAGAGTTAAGCTCTCCTATTACAACTTCTAACGGTATTGCGACAAGTACTTATCTAGCCAAAGGCTGTGTAGGTAGCGACCCTATTAATGTTACAGCGAATGCTGGTGGCATAAACTTATCTGCCTCTGGTACGGTTAATGTATTGCCTGCAGATGTAGGTAGTATTGAATTTGTTTCTTCTGTACCTGAGAATATTTCTATTCTAGGTACAGGTGGCGTAGGCGGCTCTGAGAGTGCCGTTGTTAAATTCAGAGTGTTAGATACCAACTCAAACCCTGTTAATAATCAAGATGTTAGTTTTGCATTAAACACTAATGTTGGTGGTATTCAGCTTATTCCAACGACAGCAACAACAAACAATGAAGGTATTGTTCAAACGGTTATTAATTCAGGTACTGTTGCAACCAGTGTTCGAGTTAGAGCGACAATAGATGGGACCTCTCCAGCTATCTCTTCTCAATCAAGTTTATTAGTTGTTTCTACAGGTATTCCTGATCAAGATAGCTTTAGTTTATCTGCAAGCATTCATAACCCGGAAGGATGGAATGTTGATGGTACAGAAGTAACAGTTACCGCTCGTTTAGCAGATGCGTTTAACAACCCTGTTCCAAATGGTACTGCAGTTACATTTACTACTGAAGGTGGTTCAATTGAACCTTCATGTGTTACACAAAATGGTGTGTGTACTGTTACTTGGCGTAGTCAATATCCTCGCCCAGAAGGTCATGTATTAGGTGATGCTAACAACCCGACACATACACCAGAACTTCAAAATACCATGGGGCAAAAATATGGTGGTCGTGTAACAATTTTAGCAACGGCTATTGGTGAAGAATCTTTCCCAGACTTAAATGGTAATGGTCGCTTTGATGCTTCTGAAAAATCTGCTTTTGATGGCACAGACATCAGTGGTGATAACTACGATTTAAAAGAAGCTTTTGTAGATCACAACGAAGATGGCTTATATAACCCAAGTGAAGGTAGCGATGTTAATGACAGTGGTGCATTAGAAGAGTTCGCAGACTTCAATAACAGTGGTACATTTGATCAAAATGACGGTTTGTATAACGGTGTTTTGTGTTCTGTGGGTGGTCATGCGGGTTGTTCAGATACACAGAAATCATTAAATGTTCGTAGAGTATTAACGCTTGTTATGTCGGGGAGTTCAGCTAATTTTGTTACTCACTCTACAGTTGACGCGCTAGCAGCAGGTGACCCTGATATAGATGATAACGATAACGTTGTAAATATTGCAGGCGAAAACGTAGGCTCTGCAACAGTTATTATTGCCGATTTACACAATCAACCCATGCCTGCTGGTACTGTAGTTGATTTCACAGCAACGGTTGGTTCAATTGTTGGTCCTAGCTCTTTCACTTGGCCAAATGAAAGCCATAATGGTGGTAGAGCGTATGGTGTTTCTATTAAAGGTGAGAAAGAAGCTAAATCTGGAAGCCTTCTGGTAGAAGTAACAACACCAGGCGGTGTATCAACGATTTACTCAGCTATATCAATTAATATTCAATAAAAAGTATTAATATCGAGTTAGTTTAAATTAATTTGTTAGATATAAAGCTCCTGAATTTCAGGAGCTTTTTTTATTTCTCTTAAAAGAGTTATTTGAAAAGTTGTTCATGATTTAAAGAGAATAAGCTTACATTAACAATTGATAAAGTTACTAGCGTCGACAACAAGTTTAATGTTTACTATTATACGGCATCAATTTGTCAAATTAGGTGTTATTTTATTATGGACTAATGACGAATAATTATTTCGTAACCATAGTGAATAGCTTAAGTTAGAACACTCAGGATTTTTATGACCATTCTCTCCATGATAGTAGCAACCGCCAAACATAATGTAATTGGTAAAGATAACGATATGCCTTGGCATTTACCGGCAGATTTAGCCTACTTTAAAAAGGTTACTTTAGGTAAGCCGATTATTATGGGTCGAAAAACTTATGAATCAATCGGCAGACCTTTACCTGGGCGTCGTAATATTGTTATTTCTCGTGACGCTAGTTATCAAGCTAAAGGTGTTGATACGGTTACATCAGTAGAGCAAGCACTTGCCTTAGTGGATGGAACCAATGGTGGTGAAGCGGTAAAAGAAATTATGGTGATAGGCGGCGGCGCTATTTATCGTCATTGTTTAAAACAAGCAAACCGTCTTTATATTACCCATATTGATGCCGAGATAGATGGTGATGCCATGTTTCCAGATTATGATGTTAATGATTGGGAAAAAGTTGAAAGTACATTAAGACCATCAGACGATAAAAACAGTTATGATTTAGATTTTTGTGTCTATGACCGTAAAGATATGGCCTAATGAAAAACGCTATTAACGCCAATAAATTTGCTCTCTTGTTTTTAATCATTGCGGTTATAGCGGCGTTGTATGTGCAACAAAGTGTTACACCTATTCAAGTTGATGATTCATATCATTATGGCGTTTGGTCGCTTTTACCTGCCTTGGTTACCGTTACGCTTTGTTTGCTCACCAGAGAGCCGCTTACATCGCTTTTAAGTGGTGTCGTTGTCGGTGCGCTTATGATGGGGCAATACAACTTAACGGATCAAATATTAATCCCTTCATTAGCGCAAACAAGCACTGCAGGTTTACTTTTACTTTATTTATGGTTGTTAGGTGGTTTATTAGGTATTTGGTCTAAAACAGGAGCAGCGCAAGCTTTTGCTAATTACATGACCAAACATTTTGTTTCAGGGCCAAAGTCTGCAAAATTGGTTACATGGTTTCTTGGGGTGTTGTTCTTTCAAGGCGGTACCATGAGCACCGTTCTCGTGGGGACGACGGTTAGACCTTTAGCTGATAAGGCTAAAGTGAGTCATGAAGAGATGAGTTATATCGTTGATTCAACCGCCTCGCCTATTGCGGTTGTTATTGCTTTTAATGCGTGGCCTGCTTATGTGCAAGCACTTATTTATGTGCCAGGTGTTGCATTTTTAGCTACAGAAGCAGATAGAATTGCTTTTTTCTTTAGTGCCATCCCTTTTAGTTTTTACGCTATGTTAGCGGTTCTATCTACTTTATTGGTAAGTTTAAATATCATGAACTTTGCCGGAAAGCGTTTGCGTGATGCCCATAATCGAGCAGCGACAACTGGCGAATTAGATGCACCAAATGCCAACCCATTAAGCGCTAAAGAATTGCAGCAATGTTCTGTTCCAGCTGGCTATTCTCCTAGGGCTTTCGAGTTTATTATGCCGTTAGTAGCGCTTATTGCTACAGCGGTACTTACTTTTGTTGTTTATGGCTCACCAAAAATCACTTGGGCTTTTGGCATTGCGTTATGCATGACTTTTTTTACCGCGTTGATAAAAGGTATGTCATTAAAGGATGTTATTGAAGGGTTTGGCAATGGCTTAAAAGGTGTTGTACTTGCTTCTGTGATCTTAATGTTGGCAGTTACCATTGGCACAATTAGTAAAGAAATTGGTGGTGGTGTTTACTTGGTTTCCTTGCTGTCCTCGCAAGTTGCATTTTGGATGTTACCCATCATTTTATTGTTAATGTCGATGATTATTGCTTTTTCAACAGGTACAAGTTGGGGCACTTTTGCAATCGCTTTTCCGCTGGCTATGCCATTAGCGTGGGCTATTGCTGAAATTCACGGGTTAGAAAATCCAGAGCTATTTATGATGGTATGTTTTGCCACAGTATTAAACGGAAGTGTTTATGGTGACCAATGTTCACCCATTTCAGATACAACAGTGCTTAGTTCTATGACAACAGGGTGTGACATGATGGATCATGTTAAATCACAAATTGTGCCCGCGAGTTTTGCAGCGGGCTTAGCAGCAATATTGTGGACACTAACAGTGATTTTATTTGCTTAACTAGGTATGTTTTTTCCACTTTTGTTAAGGCTAGGCAGACAGGATAATTCAAATAAAAAACTATTCGTCGTCTTGATCATAAGCACTAAAGTCGGTGATACCTTGTTCTTCAAGAATCTTACGCACACTGGCTGGAAGTTTTTCGGTATTATCTTTAGCAAGATCTTGATCATCTGGTAAAGGTTGCCCAGAAAAGGCATGTAAAAATGCTTCACACAGTAGCTCACTATTAGTGGCATGACGTAAGTTATTTACCTGTCGTCTAGTGCGTTCATCGGTAAGTACTTTTAGTACGCGCAACGGAATTGAAACCGTAATCTTTTTAACTTGTTCGCTTTTTTTTCCATGCTCGGCATACGGATTAATATAATCACCATTCCACTGAACCATGAACTTACCTCATTGTTATTGATATATTGTGTACTTTATTATGATAAGCACTGATTTTGTATTTTTGTCGATACAACAAGATAGCAAACTTAATGAAAATGGTATTAAGTAATACATAAAAAGCGTATCTTACTACAATGTTGATTTTACTGAGTGTAGTGGTGTAGTCAAGTAGAAGTTTAGATGTCTAAAAATTCTTGACCTAACAGAGTAAACTCTTTAGAGTTATAGACGTCCAAACATCTAAACGTTTTATTTAAACACAACCAATTTGGTTATGTTGTCGTATTTTTCAAATGGAGTATGCCATGTCGTATAACAAAGAAGCTACCTTAGCCGTTAGGGCGGGAATTAATTCAGACAAGCACCATGGCGCCGTTGTAGCCCCTATACATTTATCTAGTACATACTCTCTGAAAGGTTTTAATCAAAAAAGAGAGTTTGACTACTCTCGAACAGGTAATCCTACACGTGCAACTTTTGCAGGTGTTATTGCAGACCTAGAGCAAGGCGCCGTTGGTATTGTAACCAGCACAGGTTTAGCGGCCGTTCACCTTATTTGTCAGCTATTATCTTCAGAAGATTTAATTGTTATTCCACACGACTGTTATGGCGGAAGCTTTCGCTTGTTTACTCATTTAGCTAAACGAGGTCAATTTAAATTGATTGTGGTAGACCAAAATGACCAACAAGCGTTAGAGAAAGCCTTGGAACAGAAACCAAAATTAGTTTTAATTGAAACCCCAAGTAACCCATTATTACGCTTAGTTGATATTGAAGCCGTTACCAAAGCGAGTCATGCGGTCGGTGCATTGGTTGCGGTAGACAATACCTTTTTATCACCTTTACTGCAAAAGCCTTTGGAATTAGGTGCAGATATCGTATTTCATTCAACCACAAAATACATTAATGGTCATAGTGATGTAGTGGGCGGTGTGCTTGTCGCTAAAGATAAAACTTTAGGTGAAGAGCTTGCTTGGTGGGCAAACTGCATTGGTATTACAGGGAGTGCTTTTGATAGCTTTCTTGCTTTACGCGGTCTTAAAACATTACCGGTAAGGCTAAAACAGCATGAGCATAATGCAAAACATGTCGCTGATTTTCTGAAAGCTCATAAAGCAATAGAAGCAGTATATTATCCAGGTTTTGAAGATCACCCGGGTCATGAAATTGCTAAACAGCAACAAAAAGGTTTTGGTGCTATGATCAGCTTTGAAGTAAAAGGCGGTGTTGAATCGGTGAAAACCTTATTTGATAACCTAGAAATTTTTACTTTAGCTCAATCTTTAGGTGGCGTAGAAAGTTTAATTAGTCACCCTTCAACAATGACCCACGCTGGCATGGAGTTAGAGGCACAAATAGAAGCGGGTATAAGCCAGTCGTTAGTAAGGATTTCGGTTGGTATTGAAGACATAGATGATATTTTAAATGATCTTGAGAACGGTTTGAAAAGCTTGAACCTTTAACACCAGTGCGGTTGTATTTAGTTAAAAGTTAAAAGTTAAAAGTTAAAAGTTAAAAGTAGATACACAAAATTAGTATTAATGTTCAGTTCCAGTAGAAGTGTTTTATGAATATAGAAGAGCAGAGCCTAAGTCAGGTAACAGAGAATAAACTTAAAAAACAAGCTATTAATGTTCATAAGTTTGGTGGCAGTTCTTTAGCCTCGACACAGTGTATTGAAAGAGTCGTAGATATAATTAGCAGTCATTGTCAGCTAAATGACATGGTTGTAGTCTCTGCTAACGGTAAAACAACGGATCAGCTATTTGCATTATTTGATACAGCTGTGAGCTTGTTTGCTGAACGTGAAAGCAACGCTTCACAAGGACAATCTAAAGAACTCAATATAGAGTTAGCTGAGAAAATATCGTTAAAACTTGCTTTAATTGAGCAACAACAAATTTCCCTCATAAAAGATTTATTAAGCAACAAAACAAGCCAAAAACTTATTTCTTCATTAACTGTTGATATCACGCAACTTGCGCAATGGTTAAAAGAAGATCCATTAAAATATCAAAATGATATTTTAGCGTTTGGCGAGAAATGGTCAGCAAACTTATTGTCTGCTGTACTCAATGAAAAGATTTGCCCGAGCTATAGCATCGATGCGAGAGACTTTCTTGTATTAGATAGCAGTAAAACCTTGTCAATCAATTACCCCTTAAGCGCTGAGAAACTACAAAGTAAAATAGTTAGGCATAAACTTGCGGTAGTGACAGGCTATATAAGTAAAAATGAAAATGGCATAACGTGTACATTAGGTCGCAATGGAAGTGACTATTCAGCAACCATTATGGCCGCATTAGTGGCGGCGAAAAATGTTACCTTATGGACAGATGTTGATGGCATTTACAGTGCCGACCCACGTGTCGTTCCCAATGCAAGAAAACTTCATCGTTTACCAAATGGTGTTGCACGAGAGTTAGGCAGACTAGGTAACCCCGTTTTGCATGCCAAGACCCTAAGCCCTTTAACAAAGTTTAAATTAGCTCCGCAGCAAGACGAAGCAACGCCCAGTAAAACAACAAATTATACCGCTAAATGTCACCTACATGTAGCAAGTAGCTTTGATACAAGTGTTGTAGGTACTGAAATCGGCGAGTTTGGTCAAATAGCCAAACAAGAGTTGTCTGTAACCTACTTGAATGATTTACTATTGGCTAAGTTAGCACCTATTTCAAATAGCTTATCTCAATACATTACCAGCAAATATAGTCCTTTATGCATAGATGAGACAAAAGGCTTTGTGGTAATAACACAAGCACAGAAGCAAAGCTTTAAAGAAGATTTTAATGCTCAATCAGTGGAAGTAAGCTTTAATAGCGTTTCATTAATAGCAACTGTCGGCCATAAAGTTGCTTTAAGAGGGGATATTAAAGCTCGATTTAAAAGATCCTTGCTAAATAAAAAAACGCTTTCAGTTATAGGTAGTTCTAATCAACATAGTTTAATTGCTATTTTATCAGAAAGTTGTGATACCGAATTACTTAACTATGTTCACCATAACATTACCAAGGATACTAAAAACATCGGTATTGTTGTTGCAGGTTTAGGTAACATTGGACAACGATTTCTTGAGATCTTACCTGCACAATTAACAAAAAATGACGCTTTAGAAAACACCCATTTAGTGGGCTTGATTTCATCAACTAAAAGCTTAATTAAAAATGATGGTATAGACGTATCGAAAGCGCTATCGTTATTTTCAACAGAAGCTGAACCCTATGATAAAGATGAATTTTTATCTTGGTTAAATTCCCATCCTTACGATGAACTTGTTGTTATTGATATAACACCGAGTGAATCATTTAGTTTACTTTATCAAGATTTTTTCGCGCTCGGTATTCATGTTATAGGAGCGAATAAGTGGGCCGCATCAAGTAGTACAGAGCATTACAAGCAATTGTTAAATACAGCCCAAAACAATAATAGTTTATGGTTAGGGAATACCACCGTAGGTGCAGGATTACCGATTAATTATGCTATCTCAGATTTAGAAGAAAGTGGCGATACCATAACGGCCATTTCAGGCATATTTTCTGGCACACTATCTTGGTTATTTGAAACATACGACGGTCGTGTTAAATTCTCTACTTTACTGCTTGATGCATTATCCCAAGGGATAACAGAGCCTGATCCGCGAGAGGATTTATCAGGAAGAGATGTGCAACGTAAATTATTGATTTTGGCAAGAATGGCTGGTTTTGAGCTGTCGATAGAGGATATACCTTGTAATAATCTTGTACCAGAACACCTGCAAAACCTATCTACCGATGAATTTTTAAAACGCGCTCACGAACTGGATGACTTCTTTTCAAAGCAACTCAAAAGTGCAACACAAAAAGGGGCATGTATTCGTTATGTAGCGCAAATTAATAACGATACTAAAGCAGGTCTTCAAGCTGAAGTCGGTTTGCAAGTGTTACCAAAGGAACATGCTTTTTCGAGTTTAACGCCTTGTGATAATATTTTTCAAATTGAAAGTTTATGGTACCAGGACAACCCTTTAATTATTAGAGGGCCAGGGGCTGGCCGAGATGTTACTGCAGCAGGTTTACATTCAGATTTAGTAAAACTTTGTAAGCAGTTAGCTAATAAACTAAATCAAGTGAAGATAAAAGGTGTTAACTAGA
>JBMYWR010000106.1:0-11779 GCA_049607625.1 Colwellia sp. | reverse complement strand
ATTTATTAAATAAAGTATTGAAATAAAATAATTTAGACCAAGTTAATAAGAAAGCATTACTCTTCGTACTCAAATCAATGGAATAATTTATGTTTTCTTATGCTCTCCCTATTTTTATCGGTATTGTGATTATCGGTTATTTAACTGTTAAGCCATACTGGATAGCACATAAAAGAAATTTAATACAACAGCAGCCCTTTAAAAAAGAATGGCGACGGATCATTCAAAAAAGAATGCCTTACTTTAAGCAAATGCCAACAGACCTGCAATTACAGCTAAAGAAGCATATTCAAGTGTTTTTAAGCGAAAAAGAGTTCGTAGGTTGTAATGGCGTTAGCATAACGGATGAAATTAAAATAACGGTTGCCGCGCAAGCATGCTTATTATTACTCAATAGAAAGACAACCTATTACCCTAAACTTAAAACGATATTGGTTTACCCAAGAGCATTTATTAAAAGTCAACAAACAACGGGTGCTGGCGGTGTTGAAACCGTTAAACATATTGCGCTTTCGGGAGAGTCATGGGAGTTTGGTAAGGTTGTTTTATCTTGGCAAGATACCAAGGAAGGGGCTGATATTCCAGATGATGGACGAAATGTGGTTATTCATGAATTTGCACACCAACTTGATCAAGAAAACGGTAAAGCAAATGGCGCACCGATTCTATCTAAAGGACATAGCCTAAAACGCTGGTCTAAGATTTTTTCACAGGAATTTGATGCGTTAAAGCATAATATTGCAGTAGGACAACCTTCCATTTTTGATGACTATGGCGCAACAAATCCAGCGGAGTTTTTTGCTGTCGTCAGTGAAGTGTTTTTTGAACAAGCCAAGTTATTTAAAAATGAGCATCCTAAATTGTATCAGCAGCTTAAACAGTTTTATCATGTTGACCCTATCCATTGGCATTGATAATCAGATAAATTTTCATAGTCAAAAAACAAGGAGCACTGACGATTTGATTTTGCAAGAGGTCAAATATCAGAGAGAGCATTAAAAGAGTTTAAAAGTAAAAAAAGTACAAAAAATCTGCCGTGTTACAGTTGATATATCAGTGTGAACTATAATAACAATTGCAAAAAAATCACTCTTAAAAGAGAAAAATAACTCACAAAAGCACACTTTCTAAAATCTATTTAACCATAACTACAGCATTTTTCTTGTATATTAATGAGATAAACTCATTTATGATTTAACTACCGTTAACAGTGAAAAGTAAAGCCCTCATGTTGAATAAAGCAAGAACGCAAGCCAATCTAATCATTTGCTTATTCACCCCAGTCTTATATGCGCTTCTTCATAGCCTTTCCACTAATTTAGAAACATTAAATAATTTGGTTAGCTGGTATTTACCTACAGGCTTGTTGTGTGGGCTTTTCCTTTTTTTACCTTTTTATTATTGGTCCGCAATTTTAATTGGTACCTATTTAGGTAAGCAATTTATCTTTTTTCATCAAATCGGTGGGTCATTTATTAGTGATAGCATTGAAAAATATATTCTTTCTCTAAGCTCGCTATTGATTTACTCCCTTACTTTTTATTTTTATAAAAAAAAATATAAAGAATTTAGTGCCGATAAGTTAAATGCTTTGTTATATCTGTTTTTTTGCTTATTCATCGGTACAGTGATAACAGCAACAGCGCAAGTTTATATTTGGGTTTACTCTGATTTTAAGCTGAGTTTAGATCTCGTTGTGTCTATTTCATCCTTTGCATTAGGTGAACTTATTGGTTTTATTTTATTGTTGCCATTTTTTGTTGCAATAAGAGCATTAATAATAAATAGGAAGTTGACTCAATTGGCACTTATTAGAAAATGCTTAATGATTTTGGTGCCCATGTTAGGTATATACATACTCCTTATATTGTTTCATTCTGATATGCTCTATTACATACAAATATTGTCAATAATACCTATTATTTGGTTGTCTTTTTCTTACGGACACAACGGTGCATTACTAACTATATGCACGACAAATATGGCTATTGTGGCACTGCTCATGTGGGGTAATTCTGAAATATCAATAATACAAAATCAAATTTATTTAATTACAATGACGCTAACGGGTTTATTTTTAGGTGCCGCCTCTTCAGAACATAAACGCCTAAATAGTAACTTAACCCGTTTATCAAACAAGCTTATTGATATTAGAGAAATTGAGAAAAGAAAACTTTCAAGTGAGCTTCATGATGGTTTAGGGCAAGACATAACTGCATTAAAAACAAATTTAGAAATTATTAATCGATTAGGTCTTAATGACCAACAATCTAAAATCCACGAAAGACTAACAAGTAGTGCCAATGAGATTCATGACTCCGTTTATGATTTACTTCAGTGGTTAAGACCAAAGTTACTTGATGAAATTGGTTTAGATAATGTAATAAAAGGTAGCATGTTTGATGGGCTGTTATCAGCAGTGAATATTAAGTATCACGCTATAGTAGTAGGAATAACAGAAGATTTAAGTAATGAAATAACTACAGCGGTATTTAGAACTTGTCAGGAGTGTGTTAGTAACTGTATTCAACACTCTCAAGCACAAAACTTATGGCTGTCATTAGTAGTAAAAGACGAAAAAATAATATTAACCATTACGGATGACGGTATTGGATTAAGTAAGTTACAGACATCAACAAAAGGTGGTTTTGGTCTTATCGGTATTGAAGAACGAGTAATAGCGCTTAAGGGCTTATTTAATTTTCAGAATACTGAAAATGGCGCTACATACCAAATCGAATTTCCATTGTTTTAGCATTCTAAAACATCAATAAACGGCTTTCATTGCAAAGTAATAAGGTGAGGAAGGTTTATACGGATTAGAAAAATCAAAATTGAAGTTTTCTCGCCAGGTTTTAAAGGCATCAGTGCACCTACATAGATGAATGATTATAAAGGTTGTAATGATTATCAAGAAGCACTCTGGTTAACTATTATAAGTTTTATGGCTATGTTTTTTTGTTATTACTGTGTAAAAAATTATTCAAAAATAATAAGAGCAAATATAAAATATTTCAAAATTATATTACCCATAAAATATACCTACCCTAGTAAACATAATAAATGTCTAAATCTTATTAAGCTACAAAGGTAGAGGGCGGGAACTAAAGTCATCTGTTTGACTTCACATGATTTGATATATTATACCATTGAGTTAGTTAACTGCATTTAGAGTAATTCCATCCTTTCGTTTTCTAGAGTGTAATGAGTCCACTACGAAGTTAGGTATAAACCCCCTTGCGCTTGCTACAACAACTTTTGACTCAGTACCGATTAGGCGGGTATTTACAATAACCCCTCTATCGTTATAAGTTAAAGTTCCACTTAAAACATACGCAATATGATTATGTTTATCTAGTTCCTTTTTGTTTCGGCTAAATGAAAAATCACCCTTAGATGTCACATCAATAGAGCCTGTATGCTTAAAATCTACAACTGATAAGCCAAACTCCTGTAGTTCAGTGATAAAGCTTTCAGCGAGCTGATTACCGATCATACTCGTTGTTTTAAGGTTATTATCTAAATCAACAAATGAAGTAACGGCAATTGGAGTGCTATCAGTAACATACCTCATATTTTCGATTAATTTCATAGCCAATTGCTCACTATAATCGCTAAGTAATTTGTTGGTGTGCATTGGTCGATAACTATAACTAGGCTGTTGCCATCCATAATAATTATCCGTTTGTATAAGCTTATGATCATCTACTGGATGGTTAGAACAAGCAGAAAGTGACAAAACTAAAATTGTAGACGACATGAATATTTTTTTATTTACTGACATGATATTTTCCTTAATAGTAAAAGTAAAAGTAAAAGTAACAATACTTAAGTTATATCGGCAACAATAATAAAAACTTTAATAATAAATAAACAAAACAATGGCTTAAATAAAAAAACACAAAGTAAAAAAACTATCCAATAATTATTGAATAGGTACATAATAAAAGCTGTAGTCAGTTGTGAATGTGATTAGTTGATTAGTTTAATACTTTGTCCTCGACGCGCAGTAGGTATAATATTATTAACTACATTACGGGGTATAATAACTTGAGCAACAGCAACAATAGCGTGAGATGAAGTACCAATCACTTTAGCATTCACCTGTACTCCATCCCTTAAATCAGTCAATGTACCCACTAAAATATAATCAATTGGTTGGGATGATTTTAATTCGGTGTAGTCTCTCGACAAAGCAAAATCACCTTCAGGTAATACCCTTATAAAACCTGTAGATTTAAATTCAATAATAGGTTGACCAACTTTATGAAATTCATAAGCGAAACTTTCTTGAATTTGCTTAGCAAAAGTAGGTGTAGATAAAAAATCACCATCTACATATACAAAGCTCGATGTTGCAAATACAGAATTAGGCTGAACGTGTGTAATGTTACTGACGAGTTCGTGAGTTAAATCTCGGACATAGTCACTTAAGTTACGGTTAATTCTTTTAATACCGTGGAGGTCATCAGTCGCAACATTTATTTGGTTATTATTAACAATTGTTCTATCCGTTACAGAGGAACAAGAAATTGAACTTAAAGCCATTTGAATAAGACCTAACAAGATTAACCTTGACCGCATTTAATGGATCCCCGTAGAACTATTATTTCTGTATAGCTTACCGTTATAACTGGTTACACCTTGGTTGCTCCAAAAAACATTTATAGGAATAAATTTTGTGGTTGCAGCTGATATTTGATCATTCTCTAAATCAATAATTCGTAAACTTACCGATGCTCCGTTTTCCTGATAAGCAATAGTGCCTGTTAAAAAGTAGTTTAGCGCCTGATCTTTTTTTAAATACTCTAATTCTCTCGTTAGCATCAAATCTTGGTTGTCACGTATAATGATATTTTTTGACCTGTGATACTCGACAACCAAATACCCTCTATTCAACAACGATGTCATTAACCCATCCTGTAACGTTAATCCAAGTAAATTAAGTGGGTGTGTTTCATCATCTGATAGTTTTAGCGTATTGATCATACCTATCGAACCAACTGCTACTCTGCCTTTTTTAGTGTTATAAAAATGATCACTAACAATTAATGAATCTGTCATTGAGTCAATGTAGGTTTGAATAAACTGAGCCTGATGGGTGTGAATAGGCTGGTAAGTTGTTCGCTCTACTACTTTCGGGCTAAGTGAAGAGCACCCACTGATTAATGCACATAACAAAAACGTGACAATAGACACATCAAAGTTGCTTGCATACTTATTATTGTTCATACAGCTAGACCAAAGAGTTTTTAATAAATGATATATAGATATTAGTACCAAACAAGAATAAAGATGTAGGAATTATTCTGATACCTTTCATATACCTAGCTACTATGAAATAAATTGCATATAACCATACAATTAAACCCTTAGCTAAGTTTCAAGTCGGTACATGGGAGTTTTTCTTTTTGGTCATGAACAATATGGAAAATACTAGAAACCCTATAATATTTAGGAGAGCTATTCTCTTGGTGTAACTTGTTATTATTGTATGCAATTCGGGGCTGTAGCTATCCTAAATTATAGTTTGTCACATTTAAAGGGCTTTTACCTGTTATAAGTCCATGTCTAGAATGTAGCAATTGAAACAAAGTAATCAATGCACCTAACTTCCTTAACGATGAGGAAAGTCAGAATATTTCTGAGTTCAGTTGTAAAAGGTCTTGTTTGAGGTACACTAATATTTACACTAAAAAAATGGATTAATAATTAACTTAAATGGAAGAGTCACTCAATATAACAAAAATAGCACTTGTTGATGATCATGAAATGGTACGTGAAGGATTTGCTGATTTAATTGAGTTAAACAGCAACTTGTTGGTATCGATTTCTTGTGCTAGTTACAGTGAAGCAATTGAACAGTTTCCAAAAAAGCATATTGATATCGCGGTTGTTGATATCTCCTTACGAGATAAAAATGGATTAGATTTAACTTTATTCCTAAAGCAGCACTACCCACATATTAAAGTGATAATTGTCAGTATGCACGGGCACCACCATTTTATTCAGCAAGCTATTAATAATGGTGTTTTTGCCTATATTTCTAAGCAAGCAGCAGCTAAAACGTTAGTTAATGCCATTTCAAGTGTATCAATGGGAGAGCGTTTCTTTTCTAGTGATATAAAAAATACGATTGAGTATTATAAATCTAACAATTATATCGAGCCGATTGAACACTTAACAAAAAGGGAGTTAGATGTTTTCAAACTAATCGCGTTAGGCAATAACCCAAAGCAAATAGCCAAAGCATTAAATCTAGATCATAAAACAGTATTTACTCATAGAACTAAAATCTACAAAAAGCTCAACCTTAAATCTCCATTTGAAGTGCTGAAATATGCAATAAATATTGGAATTATTCCGTTAACAGTATTATCTAATTAAATTTGGTGGTTAACGGTGAAATTTTATAAAATTTTATCACTCTTATTTATCAGTGTTTTTTCATCTTTATCATATAGCACTGAAGCTACCGAAGTTATAGAGGTTATAGAAGTTATAGGGAACAAACCAACAAGTAAGCTAAAAGGAGTTAAAAGCGATTTGCATGGCAATGAATTATCTTTGCTTGAAGTTGCTAGAAGTATCTCAGTCGTTGATTATAAAATGATTGAACAATTTAGTATCGATTCAATTGATGATTTGATAACGGTCAGCACAGGTGGATTTAACTCTTCATATTTTGGTATTTCAGGCTCTTTAGATATTCGAGCAAGCCTAGCTGATAATTATTATAGAGGGATGAAACGCTTATCCAATCCCGGTACCTATGACACCGTTATCAATCCAATTCACGATATTTCAATAGTTAAAGGATCACCTCCTCCAATCTTTGGTACTGGTCGCATAAGTGGCTTTATCAATTATACACCTGCCTTGAACCAACCAAATCAACAACGCTATACAGTAGAAGCAAGTTCATACGATCAATATAAAATGAGTTATGGGTATTTGGGTGATATAGCACCAATAAAAAAAATTAGTAGCCGTGTTAATTTCTTCACAAGCATTGAAGACTCCAAAGGGTTTTATATTAACGATCAAACAAAAAACTCCTTTCTACAAATATCTTCATTTAATGAGATAGAAAATACTGGCTTGGCTTTTGATTTTGACATTAGCCATCAAAACTTTCAAGGTAAGCAGGTGACTGGCTGGAATCGCATTACTCAAGACTTAATTGACCACGGAGTTTATTTTTCTGGGCAAGCTAACAATTTAGATAGTAATGATGATGGGTATATATCAGGTGCTGAAATTGATGACGTTGGTGGCCTTGGAGGCTTTGGGTATGGTCAACAAGGTGGTTGCTGCAGTCCAAGCTATGTTGATCAATCTTTAATAAGTTCTAATTTAAGGCTAACTGATGTTAAGAAAGTTCAGGTTAATCGGCAACAAGTTTTGATTGAAAACAATGATCAAGCTGATGCTGAAGTTAGTAATATCTACTTCGGTTTAGAAGGTTTCTCTTTCTTCTCAATGGAGTCACAGATAAAAGCCTATTATGAAAAATTAAACAGTAAAATTAATTCATCATTTGGTTATGCTGAATATACAGATTCAGCTTCTTTTGAAACAAAAATTATTCTAAATAAGCAGTTAATATTACCTAATAAAATATTTTCATCTTTCCAGTTATCGCCATCTTATAGAGTGGTAAAAGTAGGTAATGGTACTGATTTTTCCTACCAATATTTTGATCGAAGGGATATTTCTATTGGTGCGACTAGCCGAGACCGTATTTTACTAGCAACACAAGACCCTAATAGGTTATTAGCATCGAATACCCTCAGTGAATTCGATACTTTCTCACTATCCTTTGCTTCTACCGTTCAGCTTAATTCATGGTTGAACTGGTACTACTCAGGCCGTTATGATTTATTTTCTTATCAATCTAAAAACCTTGAGTCTGCTTTCAATGCATCAGGAGGTAAAAAGTCTGACAGTGATAGTCAATATTCATACATGACAAGTATAAGTGCCAAGATTGACGAAGATATTAATGTTTACTTAACTCGATCTGAAAATTTTTACGTTAATACTGGCTTTGCATCAAATATAAGTCCTTCATTAATAGAAAGTGGTGAAGCTATCGCTGGCTCAGAATTAATCGAACTGGGGCTAAAAAGCACGCATTTCGATGAGCATTTAGATATTGAGTTGGCGGTATACCAGCAAGATAATAAATTTTTTAACGCGCTAGATACCAGTACAACGTCGTTAATTAAAACTAAAGGGATAGAGTTAAGCAGTTGGTGTCAGTTAACTGATAGCTTTAAAATCGGCTTGAATGTTACATCTATGGATTACGAATATATGGATAGAGAAAGTCAATTTGGGTATTTTGGTTCTACTGATTTACCACAAATAACTGACCCCTCTATTTATTGGGGGGGAACGTTAAGCGGGTTGTTTGAATCAAAAAGTGGCGGTAAAAAAGGTGGTGTACCGAAGAATAATCAATCGCTTCTATTTCAGTATGAACTGAATGAACATTATTACATCACATCAAGTATATCGCATGTATCATCTGTTGCTTCAGGATACTCAGGTTCTTTAACATTGCCTAACTACACATTAGCCAATATGGTCATTGGTTACAGTGATAATAAATACGTAATGAAATTATCGGTTAAAAATATAACTGATGAAGTCTACTTTCGTTCAACCCTTTCAGATCTATTTGGCAATGTTGCTGTATTGCCCGGTGAAGGACGGATTTTAAGTTTCTCAGGAAGTGTTAGATGGTAACTTTATTAATTACTAAGAAGCAAAATAATCTGTGATGAAGTGTTTGCTTGTGACAATACTACTGCTCTTACTTGTTATAATATTTGCCTTCTGCTTCAAATGGGCCTCACAAAATGCAAGTTATGATGATAAATATATGCATAAATTTAGAGTGTTACGGCAGTTATAGGCACATTGCTACCGTTTGAGGTTTAAATACCCAAGGTAGCAATGAGTTCATTACAGTCTGTTAGATTTGGAGAGCACACGCCTTAATTTAATCTTCAGGGAAGAAAACCTCTTCAATACGTTGATCAAACAAGTTCGCTATATCAAAGGCTAATTGCAGTGAGGGGTCGTGCTTTCCTCTTTCAATTGCATTAATCGCCTGTCTTGATACACCTATTTTATCGGCAAGTTTTTGTTGCGACCAATCTTGCTCTGCTCTTAATACTTTAATTTTATTATTCATTATCATTCCTAATCAATATTTCTAGGATTATCCCGTGACTACCAAAAACAATAGGGGTAACAAGAGCGAGTTCAACTGGTGGTAGCGGGAATTTCATCGCTAACATGCCATAAATGAATGAAGACACGCATACCAAGCCTAATGTCCATAAAAAAGCGGTGCTGGTTTTTGCTTTTAAATATTCATCTAACGCGTTGTATCTTTCTTTATAAATAAGAAATGCCCAAACCAACGCTAATGCTGGGAGAAGCGTAAAGACAACTTTCATAAAAGTAGATAGGTCGTACAATTCAATTGCAAAAGTTTGTACAGCAATGAGTACTAAAAAAAGTACCATCGACATCATAAAGTGCTTTATAAATCGTACTTGTGAAGATTTTTCTATTGTGTTTTCCATTATGTTTTCCTTATGGTTTCGCTTATTTAATGTTGTTTGTAATTATATAACGATGCATTATAAACCTGACATTGTGTAAGGTTGTCATTACATAATGTCGTATGAATACGACTTTGTCAAGTTAACCTGACAAAAAAGTTATAAATATGAATAAAGAATAAAAAATAACAAGAATATAGCCGTAATTGCCAAGGATATTCATAACTATAATGAGTAAAAGTTAGTGACTAGTTATGAAACACCCACATGACATATGAAAAAATACTGTCACTTTTTATTCACAATAAACTAAGCTTAAGAAATAGACTTTAGGGTGTACTTATAACAAAGCCATTAATTACCTGAGTAGTTTGAATGACTAACATAGATAACGACGGCGGAGTCATTTTAATAGATTGTATTTATTGTATTTAATTTTATGCAAAGGACGCGTAATAATTTAATGGATTTGCTCTTAAGCCACAGGGTATAACTAGGTAAAGACTTTGCTATGGCAGAAATAAAAAACTTTTTTATGCAGGTAAGTGATTTTTTAATGTTCATTTATGATGCACTTAGCGTAGTGGTGTTTAATTTTAATGATCACACCTATACCATTGGCACACTGCTAGTTGTGCCCATTTGGCTTATCACAAGTATTATCATTACAAAGTTTGTTTTAAGAAGAATTCGAACCGTCCTAAATCATCGTAATAAAGACCCTAACTTCATACAATTAATGGAAAGATTAACGATCGTTTTATCTACCATTATCATCTTCTTTACCACACTTTCTTTCATGCAAGTTTCGCTTACCGCTTTCGCTTTTTTATCAGGTACTATCGCTATAGGCCTTGGATTTGGTGCACAAAATATTATTAATAACTTTATTAGTGGCTGGATTCTTATTGGAGAAAAACCAATAAGAATAGGAGATTTTTTAGAAGTGGAAAATGCCAAAGGCGTGGTTGAACAAATTAACACGCGTTCAACAAGAATAAGGCGCGTAGACGGTGTCCATTTACTCGTTCCAAATAGTAAGTTGATTGAAAATACGGTAATTAATTGGACACTACGTGATCGTATGGTGCGCGGAAAAATATTCGTTGGTGTAGCTTATGGTAGTCCATGCAAAAAGGTAGCAGAAATATTATTGCAAATAACAAAGGCTCAATCTGAGGTATTAGAAGATCCTAGGCCAGCAGTATTTTTTAAAGACTTTGGTGATAACTCACTACTTTTTGAGGTATCTTTTTGGATTCATTCAAAAGTAGAGGGTGGCCTGAAACATGTTTCTAGTGATATTCGCTTTGAAATAGATGATGTGTTCAAAGAGCATGGAATTGAAATTGCCTTCCCACAAAGAGATCTTCATGTAGATGGAAGCCTGACCATCAATAAACCTATAGAAGAAAGTCGTTAATGTTTTATTAAAGGTCGCTCTAGTTATCTATTGGCAACTCTATAATAGCCTCACAACCCTTTGTGTCCTGCCTATTAACTAGCTTTAACTGACCTCCGTGAGCTTCGATAATTTGTCGACAAAGCACTAAACCAATTCCTGAACCTTGTTTTTTGGTGCTATAGAAAGGCACGAATAGATTATCCATATTCTTCAGCCCTAATCCCGTATCAGCTATAGTTAAAGTAAATAAACTCTGTGTCGTTTGCCAACTTATATTAATATCACCTTTGCTATCAGCGCTATCCATCGACTCAACTGCATTCTTGGTCAAGTTAATCAGTACCTGTTCAAACTGAATAGGATCAATGGACAAGACAGTCTCTTCACAAGGAGAAAGAGCGACTTTGATATGCTGCTCTGGCGATATTTTGTAAAGCAACACGACCTTTTCAAGTAAGTTCAACAGCGATACCCGTTGCACTTTAGGTTTAGGTAAATGGGAAAGCTGTTTATAGCTATTTACAAAACCTGTTAGGTTTTGCGCTCGTTGAGAAATAATCGATAACCCTTCAATTAAATTGTCTTCATTAAGCGCATCCTTTTTCTTTAACGTTAAAGAGCGCTTAAGTGTCTGGCTTATTGATGAAATAGGCGCTAAAGAATTATTAATTTCATGACTAAATACGCGAACTAAACTTTGCCAAGCATTTCGCTCTTCATGCCTTAACATGTCTCTTACATCAGTAATAAAGAATAGCTTGTGTGGTTTACCTGCTTCACGAAATGCTTCTAC
>JBMYWR010000105.1:0-11813 GCA_049607625.1 Colwellia sp. | reverse complement strand
AACAATTGATGTCGTCCAGTGTCAAGATAGTTGTCGGCTTATATCATGATCCTAGACGTTGCTTCAGCTACTACTCTAGCCATTTATGTCTTGTTTATACTGGGTTGGGGTAAGGTTAGTACTGTCTTTAAATACTTTGTTAAAAGAGGCTTTAGAGCTAAACCCCGCTTCTTGTGCCACATCTAAAACAGACTTATTTGGTGATTCATTGAATAACTTGCACACATAATCGATTCGATACTGATTAATGTAGTCGTTGAATGAGTGTCCTTTAATGGTGTTAATAGCTCGGGAAATATCTCTTGTTTGCAATCCGGTTAAGTTACTTACTTCGCTTAAGGTTATACGTGGTCTTCTAAACCATTGGTGTTTTATAAATAATTGGTCAAGTTCATTAAAAATAGAACCATAGTCTTCCTCAATAGTCTCTTGACCCAGAAGATCTTTTTCCTTGCACTTTTTATTTTCGAGTTCTTTATTAGAGAGAGTTGTTTTCTCTTGGTTTGCATTAGCTAGCAAAGGTTCATCTAAAACTGATTGGTGTTTTAAAGTGATGTGCTTTTGAGACTGCAGTTTAATGGTGATAATAATGACAACCACAAACCAAAGGGTATTATTTAGGCCTTGCCCTAAAATATTTAAATCATACGAAATTAGCTGTTGGGTATTTAAACGGATTAAATCTAACACATTAAACGCTGTTGTGATGCCCAGTAACCAAGCAAGCCAGTTTAAAGATATTTCATCTGCATCAGAGCGCTCTTCATCTAATAAACGTTTATACCTAAATAGCATCATGGCCGTGGCAATGATATAGCCTATTCGCCAAAACGTCCCCACCAGAATAACAAGTTGAACGTGCGAAGTTAGCATCAAAAACACAATAACAGGTGCTAAATGCCATAATTGCATTTTGGCTAGTTTGTTATCTATTAGCAGTTTTGTCGCTAAATAAGTGGCAGGCCCAAATAGCATGATAAATACCGGGCTAATTAGATATATATCGCGGGTTAACCTAGACTCTTCAAGTATGTTGATAAAAGATGCCAAAGCAATTAAAGCGAGCAGTAATGCAATACCTTTAAACGCATTGCTTTTTGTCGTCCACAACAATAATGCACCTAATAAACTAACGCCTAAAGTCGCTGCTTGAATTAAATTAATTGCGTTGAGGTTTTCCATTAAAACATAGTCTTAATTATTGAGTTGAAGATAAAGCTAGTTTGCCATGGTAAATGGGTCTTGTAAAAACTATCTCTTTAAAAATAGAAATTAAGTTTTAATTTCAAGTTCTTTTAAACCTTATTTTCTAATGTGACGTGAAAGAAGACAGGGCGAGTTACAAAGAATAAAAATTGACACTTGTGTCAACTTTTTATTCTGCTATATTACCCTTAAAATTAAGGCTATTGAAATTAGAACATTCTGAAGATAGTAAAAAATTACGGAAAAATTATGACGAATAGTAAAATACGCTTCTTGCTTAATAATGAAGTGGTAACATTAGAAAATATAGATCCCAATTTAACCGTTCTGCAGTACCTGCGTGAAATACAGTTCAATACAGGTACTAAAGAAGGCTGTGCTTCAGGCGACTGTGGTGCTTGTACCGTTGTACTTGCAGAATTAGACAGTGATGATAATAACCAACTTACTTACAACTCAATTAATGCGTGTATTACTTTTGTAGGAAGTATTCATGGCAAACAATTGATTACTGTTGAAGATTTAAAAGATGGCGCAAAGCTTCATCATGCGCAACAAACAATGGTTGATAATCACGGAACGCAATGTGGTTTTTGCACACCAGGTTTTGTTATGTCTTCTTTCGCGCTACATAAACATAATAATAAACCAACACGCGCAGAAGTATTAGAAGCACTTGCGGGTAACCTATGTCGTTGTACTGGTTATCGCTCAATTATTGAAGCGGCTATTACTTCTAGTGAAGATGTTGAAGAAGACTCGTTCGCTAAGCATTATCAGCAAACTGTAGAGTCACTTAAAGAGCTTAAGAAATTACCTTCTCCAATATTAAGCGGTAATGATCATCAGTTTAAAGCCCCTAAAAACATTGACGAACTAGCGATTGAACTAACGCATGAACCTAAGTCTACGTTATTAGCTGGCGGAACAGACCTTGCGTTATCAGTAACTCAAAACCTCGCAACAATCGATAAGCTTGTTTATGTAGGTAATGTTGAAGAGTTAACAACGCTTAGTGAAACAGACACCCATATTGTTATAGGCTCAGCCCTTCCTTATAGCAAGTTCATTAAAACATTACATCATTACTACCCAGATTTAGGTGAGATGATTGAACGCATCGGCTCTAAGCAGGTTCGTAATAACGGTACGTTAGGCGGCAACATTGGAAATGCATCACCGATTGGTGATATGCCACCAGCACTTATCGCTTTAGGTGCAACCATGACGTTACATCTTAATGGTGAAGAAAGAACTATTTTGGTTGAAGATTATTTTGTTGATTACAAGAAAACTGTACTTAAATCTTCAGAGTTTATTAAGTCTATTCAAATACCTAAACCTAAAGAAGGGCAAATACTTAAGCTCTACAAAATATCTAAACGTATCGACGATGATATTTCAGCTGTGCTAGCTGCTTTCTTTATTGAACAAAATGGTCAAGAAATCGTAAATGCAAGGTTAGCATTTGGTGGCATGGCTGCTATTCCAAAAAGAGGCACTGCTGCAGAAGCTGCTCTAGTTGGTCAAACCTTGAGTAAAGAAGCGATTGACTCATCAAAAGAAGCATTAAGCAATGACTTTACCCCAATGTCAGATGTACGTGCTTCAGATAAATACCGTATGAAGGTAGCTCAAAACTTGATAGAAAAATGTTATTTAGAGCTACAAAGTAAAACGATAGAAACACGAGTGGTAACTTATGCGTAGTCTAATTAAAACAAATAAAGCAGATCAAAATACTACCGAACTTGGGCCGGTTGATGCCAGTGCTGTTAGCTCTAACCAAGATGAAAGCGTAGTTAAAGGTCAAGTAAATATTGGCTTAGGCGGCGTAGGGCGCTCTAAAAAGCACGAAAGCTCAGACAAGCAAGTATCGGGCGAAGCTATTTATGTAGATGACCGTCCAGCACTTCGTGGTGAATTACATGCAGCGGTTGGTCAATCAATTCACGCACATGCAAATATTTTATCGATGGACCTTTCTGCGGTTGAAGCTGCACAAGGTGTTGTTGCGGTGATGACTGTTGAAGATGTACCAGGTCATACCGATATTGGCCCAGTATTCCCAGGTGACCCTGTACTTGCTATTGGCAAAGTAGACTTTGTTGGTCAGCCTATTTTCGCTGTTGCAGCGACTAGCTACGACCTTGCTCGTAAAGCGGTTAAATTAGCTAAAATTGAATACCAAGAACTTGAAGCCGTGTTAACGGTAAAAGATGCATTAGCAAAGCAAAGCTTTGTTCGCCCTCCTTTTTCAATGAAACGTGGCGATTCTGAGTCAGCTATTGCCAATGCAGAGCATCAATTATCAGGTGAGATCAGTGTTGGTGGTCAAGAGCATATGTATCTTGAAGGTCAAATCTCAACGGCCGAGCCAACTGAAGATGGTGGTATGAATATATACACTTCTTCTCAGCATCCTAGTGAAGTACAAAAACTTGTAGCAGAAGTACTTGATGTACCATTAAATAAAGTACTTGTTGATATGCGCCGTATGGGTGGAGGCTTTGGTGGTAAAGAAACACAAGCTGCTCCTTGGGCGTGTATTGCAGCACTTCTTGCTAATAAAACCAAGCGTCCAGTTAAATATAAGCTAGGACGTATGGATGATATGGTAATGACAGGTAAACGTCACCCATTTGAAAACAACTATACAGTTGGCTTTGATAACAAGGGACAAATTAAAGGTATTAACATAGAAGTAAATGGCAACTGTGGTTATTCTCCTGATTTATCAGATGCGATTGTTGACCGCGCTATGTTCCATTCAGACAATGCATACTTTTTAGATCAAGCTACGATTACCGGTAACCGTTGTAAGTTAAATACTGTATCACATACCGCTTACCGTGGTTTTGGTGGTCCTCAAGGTATGATGACTATCGAAATGGTGATGGACGATATCGCTCGTCACCTGGGTAAAGACCCATTAGAAATTCGTAAAATAAACCTTTATGGCAACGATGAGCGAAATGTTACGCATTATCATCAAGAAGTTGAGCACAACAACTTAGAAGCAATTATTGAAGGTTTAGAAGAAAGCTCAGATTACCAAGCACGTCGTAAAGAGATCACTGCGTTTAACGAAAGTAACGCTATTTTGAAAAAAGGTATCTCTTTAACGCCTGTTAAGTTTGGTATCTCTTTTACTGTTCAGCATTTAAACCAAGCTGGCGCGTTAGTGCATATTTATACCGATGGCACCATTCACTTAAACCATGGTGGTAGTGAAATGGGACAAGGTTTGAACACGAAAGTTGCACAAATTGTTGCTGAAGTTTTCCAAGTTGATGTTGATACCATTGCTACATCAGCAGCGCGTACCGATAAAGTTCCTAACACTTCACCTACTGCAGCCTCTTCTGGTACAGACTTAAACGGTAAAGCGGCAGAAGCAGCTGCATTAACGATTAAAAAGCGTCTAGTTGAATTTGCTTGTGAAAAATACAGTGTTAGCGAAGAGCAAGTGACTTTTGAAAACGGCAACATTATTGTTGGCGAGCAAACCTTTAGTTTTGCTGAGTTTTCTCAAATCGCTTACATGGGCCGTGTTTCTTTATCTTCAACAGGTTTTTATAAAACACCTAAAATTCACTTCGACAGAAGTACCGGTAAAGGTAGACCATTCTTCTACTATGCAACGGGGGCTGCTGTTTCAGAAGTGGTAATCGATACTTTAACAGGTGAATATAAAACCCTTCGTACAGATATCTTACAAGATGTAGGTCATTCAATTAACCCAGCGATTGATATTGGTCAAATTGAAGGTGCATTCGTTCAAGGTATGGGTTGGTTAACGACTGAAGAATTAGTTTGGAATGAGCAAGGTAGGTTACTTTCAAACAACCCTGCAACTTATAAAATTCCAGCGATAAATGATGCGCCTGAAGACTTCAGAGTTGAATTGTTACCTGATGCGCCAAACCGTGAACACACGATTTACAATTCCAAAGCCGTAGGTGAACCACCATTTATGCTAGGCATGTCTGTATGGTCAGCTTTAAAAGATGCAGTAGCAAGTGTAGGGGATTACAAACATAGCCCAGTACTTGATACACCGGCAACACCAGAGCGTGTTCTTTGGGCTGTTGAAGCAATTAAAGCTAAAAGCGCGTAAGTAA
Organism: Colwellia sp.; assembly: GCA_049607625.1. Taxonomy (GTDB): domain Bacteria; phylum Pseudomonadota; class Gammaproteobacteria; order Enterobacterales; family Alteromonadaceae; genus Colwellia. Next base: position 6,483 of record JBMYWR010000105.1, on the reverse strand, counting down.
AAGGTTAAAGCAATGGCAACTAACATCACTAAAAACTGGAATCGAGCAGCGTACGATTTAAGTCAACAAGGTCAAGCTTATGTCTTAATTACCTTGGTCGGTGTTTCTGGGTCTACACCTAGAAATAGCGGTACTAAAATGGTGATTAGTAAAGAAGACAGTTTCGATACTATTGGTGGTGGCCATTTAGAACATAAAGCCATTAAGTATGCGCAAAAGATGCTACAAACAGGGAAAAGTGCTCAACATCTTGAGCACTTTCAACTTGGTAGTAATTTAGGGCAATGTTGTGGCGGAAATGCAACGGTATTGTTCGAATGTTTTGCGGCAGTTGGCGTTAATATTATGTTGTTTGGTGCAGGGCATGTAGGTAAAGCATTAGTTTCAATACTCGCGCAACTTCCTTGTCATGTTTCATGGGTAGATAACCGAGAAGATCAATTTCCAAGTTTCGTTGGTGAATACAACAATGTGACTAAAATTGTCAGTGAAAACCCGGTTGATGAAATAGCCTCAATGCCAGCAAATAGTTACTACATTGTGATGACGCATAACCATCAAATAGATTATGACGTATCGCAAGAAATTCTAAAGCGTGGCGATTTTGATTATTTAGGGCTTATTGCCTCAGATACGAAATGGCGTCGTTTTCAGCAGCGTTACAAGCATAGAGAAATAGATCCCGCGCAAGTTGCCCGCATGAACTGCCCAATTGGGTTGAGTGATGTTGTTGGTAAATTGCCAATGGAAGTGGCTATTTCGGTTGCTGGCGAAGTGATTAACAAGTATCAATCACCGGCAAGTGCAAACAAGTATCAAGAAAGTGAAAGCGAAGAAAGTAAAAGCAAAGAAAGTAAAAGCAAAGAAAGTACAAGCGACAAAAATACAGTAGCAGTAGTGACTGCAGGCGAAACAAAAAATGAACTGGTAAGTAAACCTAAACGAAAAGTGAATTCTCGACCAAGCTCTCAGCAGGGCATTTATTGGAAAGAATTCAAATCGGTATTAGACACAGAATAATACGTAAAAATATTTTCGAGATAAGCTAAACAGTTTTAAACACTTATAAAAGATGAAGTAGGAAGAACAAGTTATGATGTTAGATATAGATACTCAACAACAAAATAAGTTAAGTGGTGAAGCGCTTAAGTTAGAGCAAAAATTAAAGACCCATTGTGTTGATTTAGTTAGCGAGCGCGTTGGCGGTGAAACACTTTCTTGTAGCGATGATTTTTTTGCTGGCATGGAAAACTTAATTAAGCCTGGTCGTGGCATCTTTATTGATGACAAATTTACCGACCGTGGTAAGTGGATGGACGGTTGGGAATCTCGCCGTAGTTACGGTCGTGATAACGGTCGTGAATTTGATTGGTGTATTCTTCGTCTTGGTATCAAAGGTGTTATTCGTGGTTTTGATATCGACACTAACTACTTCCGTGGTAATGCGCCAGAGTCTGTATCGGTAGAAGCTTGTGTAAGTGATGTTCAACCTAATGAAGACACTGTATGGGAAACGGTACTTGAACAAGCATCTGTTGAAGCTCATAGCCAAAACATTTTTGAAATAGATAACGATAAAGCATACACACACGTTCGTTTGAACATGTTCCCAGACGGTGGTGTAGCACGTTTAAGAGTTTTTGGTGAAGCCGATGTTGACTGGAACCAGTTCATTGATGGTGAGTTAATCGATTTAGCTTACATTAAGAATGGCGGTAAAGCGTTACTTGTTAGCGATATGTTCTTCAGCGAAAAAAGTAACCTTATCATGCCTGGTCGTGGTAAAGACATGGGCGATGGTTGGGAAACTAAGCGTCGTCGTGACCCAGGTCCAGATTGGTCAATTGTTAAACTTGCAGCGCAAGGCTCTATTGAAAAAGTTATTGTTGATACGTGTCACTTTAAAGGCAACTTCCCAGATACATTCTTATTAGAAGGTATGGTTTCAGACAGTGACGACTTTACAGACGGTAAGCAAGAAGATAAGTGGCAACCCATTATAGAACGCACTAAGTTGTATGCTCATAGAGAGCACTTATTTACAAATGAAATCGTTGTAGATAACCAACAAACCTTTACGCATATTCGCTTGAATATCTTCCCTGATGGCGGTATTTCTCGTCTTAGAACCTTCGGTAAAGTACTGAATAAAAAAGCTTAAGGGCCTTGTAATGACATTGAATGATTTAAATAGTTACTCTACAGAACAAGCAGCACATACTTTTATGCAGTGCTGTACGTCTTCTTCTTGGGTAAATTTAATGGTTGCCGCTAGACCTTTTGCAAGTTTAGAGCAATTAAAAGAAGTAGCTGATTCAACGTGGAAAACATTAGCAAACAATGATTTTTTAGAAGCGTTTGAAGGTCACCCTAAAATTGGTGACGTAAATAGTTTACGTGCTAAATATGCAAACACAAAAGAGCTAGCGGGTAATGAACAAGGTTTAGTTAAAGAAGCTAATGACGCTGTACTTGAAACTTTATCTCAAGGTAATACGGATTACGAAGCAAAATTTGGCTTTATTTTCATTGTTTGTGCAACAGGTAAAAGTGCGAAGCAAATGTCAGATTTACTTCAAGAGCGTTTACCTAATACCAAAGAGCAAGAGTTTGTTAACGCAGCAGAAGAGCAGCGCAAAATCTTTCAATTACGCATCGACAAAGCTTTTGCATAGAGAACATATTAAGGAATTATGATGAGTCAAATAACAACACACATACTTGATACAACACGCGGTTTACCTGCAACGAATGTACCGATTACTTTATTTGCACAAAATGGCGACCAGTGGACTGAACTTGGTGGCGGTGTAACTAACCAAGACGGTCGTCTTCCAGGCTTACTTGCTGACGATGTGAAATTACCAGCAGGCGTTTACCGTATGCACTTTGCAACAAGTGAATACTTTCAAGCAAATGAGGAAGCAGGTTTTTACCCTTACGTTGACATTGTGTTTGAACTTGATGATAGAGGTGAGCATTACCATGTACCTTTATTACTAACCGCTTATGGTTACTCTACTTACCGTGGTAGCTAATACCGCTAATAGGTAAGAGGAAAGTAATATGGAACAAGTGATTCAAACTAAAAGTGGCATTATCAAACCTAAAGCTTTAACAGCTGAGGCATTTGCTGCGTTTGGTGATGTTATTGAAGTTAGCCCTAATGAGAATAACTTCCCTATCAATGACGGTTTTACACAGCGCTACCATGACTTAGCTAAAGTAGATGTATCTGATAGCGATGAAGAAGGAGATGCAGGGCATACCCTGATCAATATTTTTCGCTCAACGCCATTAGCACAACCTATTGCTATTGAAATGATGGAAAGACACCCACTGGGTAGTCAGGCTTTTATTCCAATGGGAGACAACCCTTATTTAGTTGTAGTTGCACCACCAGGTGACTTTAACTTTGAGCAAATAGAAGTATTTATTGCCAAAGCAAGCCAAGGTGTTAATTACCATAAGGGTACGTGGCATCATTTTTGTTTAGCACTAAGAAGCGAAAGTGACTTCCTCGTCGTTGACCGAGGTGGTAAAGGTCATAATTGCGATGTTTTGAAATTAGACGGCGCTATGGTGATTGAGCAATCTTAAGATATGCCAACAAACCAGTAGTTTTCAGTCAAAATAAAATAAGTACACCATGAACATAAGCTAACGTTATTAATGTTAGTAAATGTTCATACCAGAAAAGAGAGAAATTTATGTTAAAAGCATACCGTGGGGAATTAATGCACTTTTTGGCAGACCCAGCCAAAGTAGCCCTCGAAGACAGCTACCAATACATTGAAGATGGTTTATTGATCATCAAAGATGGTTTAGTTGAAGAGATAGGAGAGGCGTCAGTATTATTGTCTACATTAGATGAGAGTGTTGAAGTAACTCATTATGAGAACGGCTTAATGATGCCGGGCTTTATTGATACGCATGTACACTACCCTCAAACAGAAATGATCGCCTCTTACGGTGAACAGCTTTTAGAATGGTTAGAAAACTATACTTTCCCATTCGAGCGTAAGTTTTCTGATTTAGAACACGGTAAAAAAGTAGCAGAATTTTTCTTATCGCAATTACTCGATGCGGGTACAACAACGGCATTAGTTTTTGGTACCGTACATAAAGAGTCGGTAGATGCTTTCTTCACGGTAGCTCAACAGAAAAAGCTTCGTATGATTTGTGGTAAGGTATTAATGGATCAAAACTGTCCAGATTACTTATCAGATACAGCGCAAAGTGGTTACGATGATAGTAAGGCGCTAATTGAAAAGTGGCATAACGTTGACCGTTTACAATATGCGATTACACCTCGATTTGCACCTACTTGTTCAACAGAGCAATTAAATAAAGCAGGTCAACTACTTGCTGAAAACCCAAGTGTATATCTTCATACCCATTTAAGTGAAAACAAATCTGAAATCGAGTGGGTTAAAGAGCTTTTCCCTGAAAGTGATGGTTACTTAGATGTTTACGACAAAAGTAAACTATTAGGCCGCCGTAGTGTTTTTGCTCACGGTGTTCACTTACATGACAGTGAATGTCAGCGTTTAGGTGAAACAGACTCTGCTATTGCTTTTTGTCCTAGCTCAAACTTATTTTTAGGTAGTGGCTTATTTAACTTACAACAAGCACAAAATTTTGATGTAAATGTAGGTTACGGAAGTGACATTGGTGCTGGAACAACATTCTCTATGCTAAGTACACTGAATGAAGGATACAAAACTCAGCAGCTTCGCTCTGAACGTTTAAGCCCATTTCAGTCTTTCTATTTAGCAACGTTAGGTGGTGCAGTAGCACTCGACTTAGAAGGCACAATTGGTAACTTCACTAAAGGTGCAGAAGCCGACTTTATCGTACTTGACTACCATGCAACACCTCTAATGGATAGACGCATGCAGCACTGCTCGAACCTATCTGAAAAATTATTCATCTTAAGTATGTTAGGTGATGAACGTCACGTAAAAGCTACTCATGTTATGGGTGAGCTTGTCACAAGTAAATAGGCGACATTGTGTTTGCTGAAGGAGAAAACCAGCAAGCACATATTTTATAAAAATGCGTTATAACTTTAAGTAGTTGTTATAACAGTTAATAAATAAAGCTAAGTTCTATTGTGTTTTAGTTTTTTGAAAATTATCAATTAGCTATTCAAAAGCACAAGTAAAGAGTTTTAGCATAATAATAAATTTGGAAGAATTATGGATCCGTATCTTAATGAATGGTTAAACCTCATCATTCGATTTGCTCACGTTATTACAGGTATTGCCTGGATTGGCGCATCATTTTATTTTGTTTGGCTAGATAACCATCTAGTTAACCCACCACAGTGGAAAAAAGACAAAGGTATTGGTGGCGACTTATGGGCAATACATGGCGGTGGTTTTTATGAAGTTGCCAAGTATAAACTAGCACCTGAAAAAATGCCGAAAACATTACATTGGTTCAAGTGGGAAGCCTATTCAACTTGGATCACAGGCTTTTTACTCATGACATTAATGTTTTATGTTGGCGCGGAAACTTACCTTATTGACAGCCGTGTAGCGGATTTAACGCAAATGGAAGCTATTTTATATGGTTTAGGCTCTATTGCTGTTGGTGTGGGAACATACGAAATACTTGTTCGTACTAAGTTACGTAATCATGGTCTTATACTAGGTATTATTCTACTCGTTTTTGCAACGGCCTTATCTTACGGTTTAACCCAAATATTTAGTGCGCGTGGCGCGTATATGCATATGGGAGCAATCATCGGTACTATCATGGCTGGTAATGTTTTCTTTGGTATCATGCCATCGCAAAGAGCATTGGTAAAAGCGGTTGAAGAAGGTAGTGCTCCTAACCCCGCTTTTGGTTTAAACGCTAAAGTACGTTCAACTCATAACACCTATACGACTTTACCTATCATCTTCATCATGATTTCTAATCATTACCCAATGACGTTTAATCATAGTATGAATTGGTTAGTGCTAATGGCAATTGTATTGATTACTGCTGCAGTTAGACAATACTTTGTATTACGCCACTTTGGTAAGCAAAAGCCACTAATTTTAGTTGGTTCTGTTGTTGCAACGGTTGTACTTGCTGTGCTTATTGCACCAAAACCTACGGTAATCACAGAAGAGCAAAAAGAGCAAAAAATCTCTTATGCTACTGTTAATGAAATTATTGAAACACGTTGTAGTAGCTGTCACTCAGACAACCCTACAGATGATATCTTTAAAACACCGCAAGCTGGCGTTATCTTTTCAGGCGAAGCAAGTGTTAAGCAATGGGCTCCACGTATTCAAGCACGCGTTGTTGAAGCGAAAGATATGCCTTTCATGAATAAAACAAAAATGACCGATGAAGAGCGCCAAACCTTAGCAATCTGGTTAGCGCAAAATAAATAATCCAGTTAATTTGATGGTGAAGCAGGGGTTATCCCTGTTTCATTTAAGAAAACAGATATCAAATAATTTCTTAGGTGTTTCAAGCGTTAAT
>JBMYWR010000104.1:0-11919 GCA_049607625.1 Colwellia sp. | reverse complement strand
CCGAGGGTTCAATGTACCTAAGTATTCGCAGGCAAGTGTTGGAGAATGTGCCTATTAAGGTACTTATGTTAGAGAAGCAAAAACAACTCGCTGCAATGCACCGCTGCGGTGTTAGAGAGCAAAAAGTATTACAAAAGCTGATTGAAAATAGACAGCAACAACTAGAGGCCATTGCTATTCACGCACTTGAAAGCTCATGCGTTTGAAAGTGAGCCTAAAACAAAACAAATTTAAAAATTAATAATAAGGACTTAATAAATATGACTACAACCAACCAAATCAATCAGGATGATATCAATAAGGCGGTATGGGCCGCTTGTGACACCTTCCGTGGTGTGATCAGTGCCGATACTTATAAAGATTTCATCCTCACCATGCTGTTTTTAAAGTACATCTCTGATGTTTATAAAGACGAATACAACAAATTAGTTGCGCAATATGGTGATAATCCTGAGCTTATTCACGCCATGATGTCGAAGCAGCGCTTTGTACTGCCAGAAGGCGCTAGCTTTTGGGATTTATACGAAAAGCGTTATGAAGCAGGCAATGGTGAACGTATCGATAAAGCCTTACATGCCATTGAAGAAGCCAACGGCAGCAAACTTAAAAACGTGTTTCAAGACATTAGCTTTAACACTGATCGATTAGGCCAAGAAAAACAAAAGAACGACTTACTTCGGCACTTGTTAGAAGACTTTGGTAAAGACATTTTAGATTTAAGCTCAGAGCGTGTGGGTAGCTTAGACATCATCGGTAATGCCTATGAATATCTTATTAAACACTTTGCCGCTGGCAGTGGTGCTACCGCTGGTGAATATTATACCCCACCAGAAGTTTCGACTCTTTTAGCAACGGTTTTAGAGCCAGTTGAAGGCGACCAAATATGTGACCCATGCACAGGCAGTGGTTCATTACTTTTAAAATGCGGTGCTATGGTGCGTAAAAACTCTGGCTCTAAAAAATACGCATTATTTGGGCAAGAAGCGATTGGCTCAACTTGGGCGCTCGCCAAAATGAACATGTTCCTACACGGTGAAGATAACCACCGCATTGAATGGGGCGACACCATTCGTAACCCACTACTAAAAGAGAAAGACGGAAACGGCTTACTGCACTTTGATGTAGTTACAGCCAACCCCCCATTTTCACTTGATAAGTGGGGACATGATGATGCCAGCAACGACCCTTATGGGCGCTTTAGACGAGGTATTCCACCTAAAACCAAAGGTGACTATGCGTTTATCAGCCACATGATTGAAACGCTAAAACCTGAAAGCGGAAGAATGGGTGTGGTAGTACCGCATGGTGTGTTATTTAGAGCATCAAGCGAAGGCAAAATCCGCCAACAACTGATTGAAGAAAACTTGCTAGATACCGTGATTGGCTTGCCAGAAAAGCTGTTTTTCGGAACAGGTATTCCAGCCGCCATTTTGATATTTAAAAAGCATAAAACAGACAAAAACGTATTGTTTATTGATGCCAGTCGTGAGTTTAAATCAGGCAAAAACCAAAACCAGCTAACTGACGAAAATATTCAAAAAATCATCGACACCTATAAAGCTCGTGAAAATGTAGACAAATACGCCTATCTAGCCAGTTTTGATGAAATCAAAGAAAACGATTTTAACCTAAACATTCCTCGTTACGTTGATACCTTTGAAGAAGAGGCAGAGATTGATTTAGTGGCAGTGCGCACTGAGCGTGTGCAATTAAAAAATGAGCTGCAAACCCTTGAAGTAGAGATGGAAGGTTACTTGAAGGAGTTGGGTTATGGTGCCTAATGGATGGAATGAAACAAAGCTTGGTGAAGTGATTAAGCATCAAAAAGGTTATGCATTTAAATCAGAATCATACAAAAAAGATGGCATTAGAATAATCCGTATTTCTGACACTTCCAGAAATAGTATTCATGATAAGTCCCCTGTTTATCTAGCTGAAGATGCATCTGAATCCTTGGCTAATTATAAATTAAGAGAAGACGACATTATCCTATCGACTGTAGGATCGAGACCACACCTATTAGACTCTATGGTAGGGAAAGCTGTTAAATTGCGAAAGCAAGACAATGGAGCGTTACTAAATCAGAATTTAGTCAAAGTTAGTCCAAAGCCAAATGTCATAACAAATGACTATCTGTTTTCAATGTTAACAAAGAGCCGATTTATTTATTTTATTTCGACTCTTGTAAGAGGAAACGCTAACCAAGTTTCGATTACTTTGGCTGAACTCTTTTCTTATAAGTTTCTTCTTCCTCCGTATGATGAACAACGAAAAATCGCCAAAATCCTATCCACTTGGGATAAAGCGATTAGTACCACTGAGCGCCTAATCGACAACAGCAAACAGCAGAAAAAAGCCCTCATGCAACAACTGCTCACTGGCAAAAAGCGCCTACTTGATGAATCAGGTAAACCGTTTGAGGGTGAGTGGGAAGAGGTTATGCTTGGTGAAATCGCAAGAATTTATCAGCCTAAAACTATATCTCAAAGCAAATTAACCTCGACAGGTTATCCTGTATATGGAGCAAACGGTATTATCGGAAAATACTCAGACTTTAACCATGATACAGAGCAAGTTGCTGTTACTTGTAGAGGCAGTACATGCGGGGTTGTCAATTGGACTTTGCCTAAGTCTTGGATAACTGGTAACGCTATGGTAGTAAATTTGGATGCTAATAAAAGATGTATTAAGAAATTTATCTACTACCTACTTGCAGGTTCGAATTTAAAATACTTGATAACTGGTTCTGGTCAGCCGCAAATAACAGGAGAAATAAAAAATCATAAGATATTTCTTCCCAACAAGGACGAACAAGAAAAATTAGCTGCCGTATTGACTAACGCAGACAAAGAAATCGAGCTATTAGAACAACAGCTTGCTGACTTAAAGCAAGAAAAGAAAGCGCTAATGCAGCAACTGTTAACAGGCAAGCGCAGAGTTGCGGTATAAGGAGTTTGGAATGAAAGACAAGGAAATATCCGTTCAGCTAACTGATATAAATGGCTTTAGGCAAGACTTTAAAAGCCTTAGAGCGTTGTATAACTTTGCAAAAAAAGAGTTGGAAGTCTGGTCTGAACATTATGAAGCTGTAAATGCGAAAAACAGTCGAAACATTTCAGACCCAACATTGTCCGCACATAATTATTTTAAAACATTAGTAAACACTATCGACAGTTGGCAAGATGAACTAGCTAAATGGGATGACGCAACGTTTCAACAAAAAATGATTGAGTTAAACCAAAACTCAATTCGACAATTATCGAGTAGATGGCTTTGGAGTGGCGATGCTACTTCAGAGACTTTTGTAAACTGTTTTATTGAACATAATGAACAGACAGCAGCCGCCTTCCTCAAATATGTTACAAAGCGTCAGGTTGAAACTAATCAAAACAATATCGATAGCTTTAATGGTGCTATGTTAGGCTACGAATTTGTTAATCAAGCTTCAGAAATAACTAAGCGCAGGAATGGTGAAAAAGTATCACTGGGGCACTTACGTAACTCATTTGCCGATGCTAAAAATGAGTTGTTTTCTGAGGTAGAGGATTTAAAGAAAGGTATTAACGAATGGGATGAAGATACCAGACTCCAATTCGACAGGCTTTTTAAAGCTAATAAATACCTTGGTGAAAGACGGATAAAACACCACAACAAACAATTCGATGAAAAGCTTCATGATTGGAGTTCTGCAATTGGTGAGTTAGAAAAAACTTACGAAGAGAAATTGAGACTCAAAAAACCTGCCGAATATTGGGAAAAATCAGCAAGTAAGTATGGCAGACAAGCAATATTGTGGACGCTAAGTATCGTAGCGCTTTCTTTATTGGGGTTAGTATATTTTCGAGAGTTTTTTGTTACTTGGCTGCAAGGTCAAGAGACCGATGTGAAGCTAAATACAATTCAAGGCGTTATTCTTTTTGGCTCATTTGCTGCTGCCTTTGCGTATTTAATGAAAGTGCTTTCCAGACTAGCATTTAGCTCGTTCCATTTAATGCGTGACGCAGAAGAAAGAGAACAACTCACTTATTTATATCTCTCCCTAATCAATGAATCAGAATTAGACAAAGATGCTAGAGATATTGTTTTACAAGCTCTATTTAGTAGAACTGAAACTGGTTTGTTACAGCAAGAGCATGGCCCAACAATGCCCGGAGTTGGTGAAATTGTAAAAAACTTATCTAAAGGACGGTCGTAGCGAATGGATAAACAAACTCCCAACTTCCAAGAAGAATTCAGCGCAAAAATTCCAGCACTTTCGTTGCTTACAAATTTAGGTTACACATTCATTCCACCAAGTGAATGCGAAGCGCTACGAGGTAATACCTTAGCAAGCGAGAAAAAAAGCACTCATCAGGTTATTTTATTGCCCGTAATGCGTGCTTTTTTAGCAAAGCAAACATTCTCATTTGCGGGTAAGCAACATACATTATCAGAAGCCGCTATTGATAAAGTGATGCATGAGCTAAACCCTGCCATGAACCTTGGTTTAAATGCAGCTAATGAGAAAATTTATAATGCATTAATGTATGGCGTAAGTGTTACTGAATTTATAGATGGTAAAAAAGCTTCACCCACCATCAAGCTTATTGATTGGCATGACATTGAGAATAACCAACTCCATTTTACTGAAGAATTAGTGGTTCAAAATGCCGAAGGCACTGGCAATCGAATTCCAGATATTGTGTGCTTTGTGAATGGCTTGCCATTAGTGGTGATTGAGGCGAAACGCCCAGACTCGAACAAAGAAGGTAAATCAACCAATACTGAGGCGATTTCTCAGCATATCCGGAATCAAGGTCAGGCTGAAATTCCTCACTTGTATGCCTATAGCCAATTGCTACTAGCAGTAAATGGGCATGAAGGCTTATATGCCACATGTGGCACCCCTGAAAAGTTTTGGGCTAAGTGGAAGGAAGAGCAAATACCTGAAGCGGAATTTGTCAGGTTGAAAAATCACAAATTAAGCAATGAACAAATAGGTGGACTATTTAATCATCGTCCTGTCAAAGCGAAAGATGATTACCTGTCACTTCTAGCCGCTGGTGACTTAACCGTTACCGATCAAGATAGGCTCATTGTTAGCTTGCTTCGTCCTGAACGCCTGCTCGATATGACTCGCCTGTTTACCTTGTTTGATAAAAAAGCAGGCAAGATTGTCGCTCGATATCAGCAGGTATTTGGCATAAAAGCACTTATTGAGCGCATTAACACGTTTGATGATTCAGGTGCTCGTGAAGGTGGTGTTATTTGGCACACCACAGGTAGCGGTAAGTCATTTACTATGGTGTTTTTATCCAAAGCGCTTATATGGCTTGAAGAGCTTGCACAATGTCGTGTGATCATAGTTACAGACCGTGTGGACTTGGAAGATCAACTAAGCAGAACCTTTGCATCTGGTGGTGTATTAACTGACCGAGATAAAAAAGATGCAATGGCGACCACTGGCAAGCGTTTAGCTGAACAAATTGGTAAAGGTAATGAGCGAGTTATTTTCTCGATAATTAATAAGTTTGGCTCAGCGATTAAATACAAAGAATGCTACAACGCTAGCCCAAACATTATTGTACTTGTGGATGAAGGCCACCGTAGCCAGAACGGTGAAAATAATATCCGTATGCAGCAGACGCTGCCTAAAGCGGCCTATATTGCTTTTACGGGTACGCCACTGTTAAAAGACGATAAGACCGAAAATAAATTCGGTAAGATCATCCACTCTTACACCATGCAGCAAGCGGTTGAAGATAAAACTGTTACCCCACTTTTGTATGAAGAACGTATTCCAGAGCTGAACGTTAACGATAAAGCCATTGATGCATGGTTTGAACGCAGTACCAGTAAACTTACAGATAAACAAAAAACTGATCTGAAGAAGAAGTTTTCACAGAAAGGTCAGATCTACCAAACCGAAGGTCGAATTGACCTGATTGCTTATGATATTGCTGACCACTTCCAAAACTTTAAACAGCAAGGCTTAAAAGGCCAGTTGGCTTGTGACTCCAAAGCCTCTGCAATTCGTTATAAGAAGGCATTGGATAAAATAGGCACGGTTACATCGGTTGTGGCGATGTCGGCTCCAGATACTCGTGAGGGTCACGAGGCGGTTGATCAGGAAAGTAAGGACATTGTACAAAATTGGTGGAAGGCTAACGTTAATAAAATGGACGAAAAAGCCTACACCAAAGCCATTATTGAAGACTTTGGTAGAGATGATGGCCCAGACATCATGATCGTTGTTGATAAGCTGCTAACGGGCTTTGACGAACCAAAGAACACAGTGCTTTACATCGATAAGCCTCTGAAAGAGCACAACCTAATACAAGCGATTGCCCGTGTAAACCGATTGCATAGTAAAAAACAGTTTGGTTACTTAATTGATTACCGAGGCATTTTAAAAGAGCTTGATACCACCATTGAGAAGTACCAAGACCTTGCTGAGCGTACTCAAGGCGGCTTTGATATTGACGACCTGAAAGGTTTGTATAACCGCATGGATACGGAATACAAAAAGCTCCCGGGGCTGCACAGTGATTTATGGGCGATATTTGATGGTGTTAAAAACAAACAAGATGGCCCAGCACTTCGCCAAACATTAGCGCCAAAAGTGCAAGATGTCGATGGTAAGCTTGTCGATACCAATCTTAAAAAACGTGATGACTTCTACTCAGCACTAACTGCATTTTCAAACTGTATGAAAGTAGCATTGCAATCAGCAACCTACTTTGAAGATAAGTCATTCGATAACAAACGTGACTTGTACAAACGTGACCTAAAAGCCTTTGTCGATTTGCGTAAACAAGTGCGTGAAGATGCTGACGAAACCATTAATTATGATGAATACGCTGAAGATATTCGCAGCCTTCTAGACAAGCACATAGCTGGTATTGAAGTGAAAGAGCCTGACGGTGCGTACTTGGTCGGTAATTTAGGAAAAGACGTTAAGCCACAGGATATGAGCGATGATGAGGCTCGAAACCAAACAGATAAAATTACAGGCCGAATCACCAAGATGATTGAGCAAGACTTAGCAGATGATCCTTATGCTCAAGAATATTTCTCTAAGATGCTTAAAAAGGCGATAGAAGATGCTAAAGCGATGTTTGATGCACCTGTTAAGCAATACATCCTTTTTGCTGACTTTGAGCAGGAAGTAAAAGAGCGCAAAGTCGCTGATGTTCCCAATGACTTTGTAGATGACTCCGGCAAGCTAAATAAACACGCACAAGCGTACTTTGGTTTGTTTAAGCACCTATTTGATACTGACTTCTTGAATGAAAAGGAGCTGGATAACGACAAATTAGTAACGTTGGCGTTTAGCATTGATGATGTTGTGAATACCGCTGTTGCTGAGTATTCAATCAACCCTGCGGAGATTGAAAACGCTATTCACATGAAACTGTTGCCGCTGTTATTTGCTGATCTTGGCCTTGATAACGCTCAAAAGCTGATTGAAGAAGTGCTCAAGATCACTCGACTAGGCTTAGCAAGGGGCTAACAAGCGTGACTAGACAAGCCGTTGCTGCCGCTATTTGCCCAAAAGAAAGCCGAACAACAACCAGTGAAAGAGGTGTTTTTACCTATGGTAATGACACCATTCACTATGACGTGATTCGTAAAACCAAGCCTGCTGATAACGCAAAAAAAACAGCACGCAAAGTAATTATTAAGGTTCACCCTGATCAACGTGTTGTCGCTACTGTGCCACATGACGCAAGTGATGATGCTATTCAAGATGCCATGCATAAGCGTGCCAGATGGATTTGGCAAAGCATTGATGAATTTGCTAAGCAAAAAGATACGGTTTTACCTAAGCGTTACGTGAGTGGTGAAACACAGTTTTACTTAGGTAAGCGCTATGTATTAAAGATCATCAATGATGCAGAGCAAGTGCCCAATGTGAAGTTAAGCCGTGGCAAATTGAATGTAACAATCAAGCGTGAAGTCAGTAAAGATATTGATGAACGGTTGGTGAAAATTAAACCGCTAATCGACAAGTGGTATCAACATAAAGCTAAAGCCATTTTTCATGAGCGACTAGCCGAATTGCTTCCGAAAGCGACTTGGGTAACAGGTATTCCTTCATTTCGTGTGATGGCAATGAAAAAGCAATGGGGAAGCTGCTCAACTAAAGGCAACTTGATGCTCAATCCTCACCTAGTTAAAGCACCGAAAGAATGCATTGATTACGTGATACTACATGAGCTTTGCCACATTGCAGAACACAACCACAGCGAACGCTTCTGGCGTTTATTAACCCAAGTGATGCCAAACTGGAAAGAAGTAAAAGCCAAATTAGATGACATGGCGGAGATGTATTTGAATGAGTGATGTCAAAGGAAAAAAGATGACTAAGAAAAAGCCTGTTTTGAAGCGTTTTAACTATCGGTTAAATAAACTCCACATTAAAAACTTAAAAGGTATAAAAGATTTCACGCTGAATTTTGAAAAAGACAAGCTAGTAACTGGCATTGTTGGTATTAATGGATCAGGTAAATCTACACTTATTCATGCTCTGGCATGTGCCTTTAAACCTACAGGTAAAGCAACATCTAAGGATTTTAATCGGTTATCTCATTTTTTCACCCCTAACAAAGATGCTTCATGGGAAGGTAGTGAATTTGAAATTGAATTTGAGTTCGATGAGTTAACAATAAAGCCCAACTCTGAGCCAACAAAAAAGTTAATAAATCACACTGAAGTTTACTCAAAGAAGCAAGGTAAAAAAGTTAGTCGCTGGCTTCCTATTTACGGCAGAAGACATGAAAGAGAATCCGCTTATATAGGGTTGCATGATCTTGCGACACTCAGCGAAGATAAAAATGCTGGTCGTTATAAAGAATATGAAACAGAAGACTTAGCTCACGAAGCCTCAGATAAAATAAAAGAAGATTTAGTTTATATTCTGGGTAGAAACTACAACCGTTTGACCACTTGCTTAGTTAAGCAAAAGGATAAAGTTCATACTCTTTTTGGTCTCGCCTTCAATGGTGTTGAATACAGCGAACACTCAATGGGGGCAGGAGAAAAAAGGCTACTGACAATCCTTTCAGCTTTGCATAACCCCAAACTTGCTAAAGGGGGGTTGTTGTTAATTGATGAGATTGATGTCTTGTTACACGGCATGGCATTTAAGCGACTCATTGAGCGAATTATTAAAAGAGCAAATGAAAATAAAATTGAAGTAATTTTCTCGACACACCGTGAGACGATAATCGATTTTAAAAACGACTTACTGATATACGGTGTGCTAAATACAGGCAAAGGAGTTATACCAATGCCACATACCCACCCTCAAGTTATGCAACAGCTAACAGGAGTCAGATCAGTACCTATCGAAATTTATGTTGAGGATGACCTTGCAACTTCGGTTATCGAAACACTTCTTTATCAAAAGCATGCAACTCATTATGTTAATATTACAAAATTTGGTACATGGTCAAATGCCTTTGCGATTCTAGCTGGCAAAATATTAATGGACTCAGATATTTCTGAGACTTTATGTGTTCTTGACGGTGATGTTTGCAACACGATAGAAGAAAGAACCTCAGAGTGCCAAAGACACTTGAATGGTGACGATAAGAACGAACATAGGCAATCAATGTTAAATCATATTGTGGAATTCAAGTTAGCGACCTTTGCTCCACAAGGGAGTGGTGGGTCGCCTGAATACAATATTAAAATAATGTTCGAATCAATAGAATCTGATGATCCACGAGTTATAGAGTTGCAAAGATATTCAAGGGAAATGCAAGGGCTGGAGGATTGGCACGTTTTTTTTGAGATTCTTGCTGAAACATCTGGTATTAGAACCGCTAGAGATAAGGTGTTGGAAGCAATCTCAGATACAGAGCAATGGAATGATTATATTGTTGAAATCTCAGACTGGCTTGATGAGAAACTAAAAGTTTACTTACCTGTAAAAGTTCAAGAAGAAGAAAATATGGTAACAGTTTAAACGGCTTTTTTAAGGTGGCATTCGTTAGTAAAAAATAAAGGTGACATTATATAAAACTCACCGGCTTTTTTACCTGCATTCGCGGCAAACTTTTCAATTAAGTATTCGTAAATGTAACCCAGTACATCGTAACCAACATTACCGCCCATAGGTATGCTTTTAATTAAGTGTAGTAAATCACTTATCGCTTTAGTTCGTTTAGGCGCACTTTCACCTAGCTTGCTTAAGCCTGTTTCAAGTGTGGTGAAAATACCTTCAAATAGTTTTTTATGATTAGGGTGAATAAGACGGCTAAAAGCAGAAAGTGCATCGCGCACGTTAGACTCATCAAAGTCTGACTTTGGATCAACCCATGTAGAAAACAGGTTATTGTACGATATAAAGTAACCTAAGTTACTTTGCACATATTCTAGGGTTTCGGGGTCATTTTCGCCAAGGGCTTTAATTTCATCTTCGGTCATGCCTTGCTCTTTAACAAAGCTAACCAATTGATCACTTACGTACTTGTAAAAAATAAAGCCTAAAATAAAGTCTTTGTAGTCGTTCGCTTCAATTTTCGAACGCATTTGGTTGGCTGATTCCCAAATTTTAGCTGCTAGTTGTTGCTTATTCATAAATAAAACTATTTCCTAATACTCAAGTAAAACGTAAACAGGTATTGTTGCTTACGCTTCGAAAAATTCTTCGTCTATTTTTTTCAGGTGTAATACCTGCTCGTCTCTGCTGCCAATATTGTATCGCAGCATGAGTTTTGCTAATTCTTTGCCATTTATGAGGACGATACGCATACCTAGGTCTTTGGCTGTTTGCATGGCTGATGGGGTAAAGTCTGAGGTGGTAATAAATATTCCCTTTTGCGCTTTTTTAAGGTTGAGCGCGCCAAAAAAGTCTCTTATGTCGCCTGAGCCAACATTATTACCTTGTGCGTATCGTTTAGCTTGGATATATATTTGATCCACGCCTAGTGGGTCTTGGTTAATAACGCCATCTATGCCGTTATCTCCTGACTTTCCTAGTGCATGCGCTGCGCCCTCGCCAGTACCACCGTAACCCATAGCTAGCAGTAATTCGATTAATAGGTTTTCAAAAAAGGCTGGCGTTACTTTGCGTGTGCGCTCAATAATCTCTTCGGCTAGAGCATCGTTTATTTTGCGGTATGCTGAGCGGAGTGCTTCATCTGGCGTAATATCACTTTCAGCTTCGGCCGCAGGCACTACAGTAGTGCTTTGCGTTTCGGTGTACTCATTATTTTTTTGCTTAAAAGCAACAAACTCATCAAAGCGCTTTAAGTAGTCGTTATTAATATCTACATTATCTTTTAATGCTTCAATGCCACGAGGCGTTATTACAAAATGCGCTCTGCGTGCAACATCAAGTAAGCCTGCCTTTGTTAAGTATGTTCGGGCCCACCCAACACGGTTATCTAATACAGACTGCTTACCACTAGGTAATGTTTCGGTGCGTTCTTCATCTGTTAACTTAAACTGCTCAGCGAGCTGGTTAATAACATCACGTAGTTTAACTTCGTTAACTTGCCCGTTGTTATGAGCTTTATAAGCAATTTGAAGAAAGGGCCGCATAAACTCTTGGTAATTTGGGATCATCCGTTATCCTTTTGCTTTTCTATCCAGGCTTCTATATCTTCTCGTTTAAAACGCCATGAGCCACCTACTTTAAAGCCTGGTAGTTTTCCTTCACCCGCTAAGCGATAAGCTGTTTTTTCATTAAGCTTTAAGTAAACCGCAAGCTCTTGGATTGTAAGTATTTCGTCACTCATTGATTTTTCTCTAACTGTGAACAAAAGTAGAGTATGAGAAAATTACGGAATGGTCAATTTAATGCTCTATAAACCCAAATATACAAGCACTATAAGTAACAATATTAAAATTATGTTGTCGGTACTTTGACTTTATTTTGGCGTTGTTTCCTAAAAGTTTGAACTATCTTGCCAGCCTGTGATCAGATCA
>JBMYWR010000103.1:0-11973 GCA_049607625.1 Colwellia sp. | reverse complement strand
TGGAACTGGATGCGCATTGTATAGATTAATTAATTAAGCGCAAGGGTTAATTTACTTTTTTACGTCGACAACTGTTTGATTGCTCATTAATCCCACAACCCTCGCTATATCTGGGTTTTATTTGAGCTTATTGATTTTAATTTATGCTTTTGTAATCGCCATCAAATATTCACTTTTCTCTTCATAACCTTATTGTGCTACCTTATGCTTAACAGGCGTTATCTATAAGTATATGAGGTTCATACAATGAGTTTATTAACAAATTCTTCCACAATTCGCAGTTACAAAGGGATTTTACCTTCTTTTGATCAAACAAATTATATTGACTCTTCTGCCGTAATGGTCGGTGATATTTCTTTAGGAGTTGACGCTAGTATTTGGCCTTTAGTCGCAGCAAGAGGTGATGTTAATAAAATTACCATTGGTAAACGATCCAATATTCAAGACGGAAGTGTATTACATGTTACGCGTAAAAGTGCCGGTAACCCTGAGGGGAATCCTCTTGTGATTGGTGATGATGTAACGGTTGGCCATAAGTGTATGCTACATGGCTGTATTTTAGGTAATAGAATTTTAGTTGGCATGGGCGCTATTGTTATGGACGGTGCGATAGTCCAAGATGATGTTTTTATTGCTGCTGGAAGCCTAGTCCCCCCGAATAAAACACTAGAAAGTGGTTATTTATATGTCGGTAACCCAATAAAAAAAGCACGACCTCTTAAAGAAAGTGAATCTGCTTTTCTAAAACAGTCTGCAATGAATTACGTTAAATTAAAAGACGAGTATCTTTTAGAGTTAACACAAAATAGTTAAGTAGATTTCGGATCAATACATATTGTTATGGCATTTCAATATGTATTGAATCTCCCTCAGGTTCATTCTCTTCTAACCACATTTCAAAGGCTTCTTCTAAATCAAACTTAGTGCATGTATCGATACTTTCCATTTTGCTTAATACAAATGAGTGAAAGTAAATGCTAATGATTTGGCCTGATAACAACCCTGTCATTCTCCAGGCACTTTTCTCTTCATCAAAAATAAGATCATCGTTAAACAATATAGCTTGATTCAATACTTACCCCTTACCAAGTTCTTCTTTCAGTTCATTGATTACAGTATTAACGTCGGGTGTTACTTTGCGCCAAATAGTAAAGCTAACAGCCGCTTGCCCTACTAACATACCTAAGCCATCAATGACTTTTCTAGCACCTTGCTCTTGTGTCCATTGTAAAAATGGAGTGAGCTCTTTAGCGTATACCATGTCATAACAAATGGTGTTTTCAGAGATTATAGCTCCTGAAATTGGTGGTAACTTACCTGTTAAGCTTGCTGATGTTGCATTAATAATAATATCGAAAGGTTTATTTCCAAGTTCATCAAAGCCGCAAGCAGTTAATTTGTTATTTTCAAATTGATCTATTAATGCCTTAGCTTTACTTACAGTACGGTTTGCTAAGGTAATTTTATCTGGGTTTTGAGCTAATAAAGGTAAGATAACCCCTTTAGCTGCACCTCCTGCGCCAAGCAATAGAATATTACTTTGCGCTAAAACAACCTTATTGCGCAGTAAATCTTGAACTAAGCCTTCTCCGTCTGTGTTATCGCCAATAATTTTGCCATCAATAAAACTTAGCGTATTTACAGCGCCTGCTAAACGAGCTCGTTCTGACAATTCATCAGAGAGGTTAAGGGCTTCTTCTTTGAAGGGTGCTGTAACATTAGCACCGACCCCACCTTGCTCAATGAACTTTTCAACAGCTTCTTTAAAGCCATCTAGCTCCGCAAAACAAGTTTCATAGCTAAGATTTTGCTTTGTTTGAAGTGCGAATGCTTTATGTATGAAAGGAGATTTTGACTGTTTAATTGGGTTACCAAAAACGTAATATTTATCCATGCGTGTTATTTCGAATCATTAATTTTCTTATAGACTAACTGAATTCGGTTTTAAATACATAAAAAAAGCAGTAACTTTATGGTTGAGTTACTGCTTTTCACTTTTGTCTCTATAAAATGAGGTTACTATCCCCTAAAAGGTATAACCTAGCATTAATGAATAAACCATTGGGTCTACATCGATGCTAGCGGAACCAATATTATTACCACCTACATCAAATGTTGCATCAGACGAAATATCAATATATCGAGCCGAGCCATTTACTGACCAGTTGCCACCTAAATCATAATCAAGACCTACTTGCACAGAGTAGCCAAACGAACCATCTAATTCTAAATTAGTAAGCTCTAAACCTTGCGTTGCTTCTTCAAATTCTTCATCAAAAAATATGGTGTAATTAAGGCCTAACCCTACATATGGCTTAAACGCACTGCCTGTATCGAAGTAATATAATGCACTTAATGTAGGTGGTAAATGTGTTACTTCTGCTAATTTAGCACCATCGACACCCGCTCCTAGCGCATTCTGTGGATCATGGATTGTGACATCATGGGTAAAAGGTGTGGCTGCGAGTACTTCAATTGCCCAATTAGAGTCAAAAAAGTAAACAACGTTTAAGCCTAGCTGGGTATTATCATCAACAGATAAAGCTAAACCTTCAGGATTATTACCAGCTAAATATATAGGTGTTTGTCCACTATCGGGTGTCACCATCGTTGCACCACCGCGAACTAAAAGGTCTCCGCCTTGATTCGCAAAAGCCATTGAAGAAAGGCTCGATAAAAGTGCTATTGTTAAGATTGATTTTTTCATGTTTTATTCCCCTAATAATTAGTTTTAATACAAACCAAGTATAGTTAACTTAGAGAAACTGCCATTTGATTTAAAAAAGCCTTTTTAGAAATAGTTTAATTAAGAGCCTTTTAATTGATTTACATCAAAAAACATCCGCACATATTTATGGTTAATCTTTATTGACGAACAACCTCTCCCGTTAAACCATTAATAATAGTACTTGGCTTTGAAAAGCCGAGAGTTTCAGACTTTATAACACAATCAACTTTGCTACCTAATTGTGCTTCAACTTCTTGCCAAGTCGTTGCAGGGGGTTGCCCGGTTAAGTTAGCACTGGTTGAAACAATAGGCTTATTAGTTTTTTCGCATAACGCAACAACGTCAGGATGGTTAGTTACACGTACTGCAATAGAGCTATAAATACCGCAAAGTAATGGTGATATATCAAGGTGTGCTGGCAGCACCTGAGTAATAGCATCTGGCCAACGTGATAGTATTATATCCCGTTCTTCTTTCGTTAATGCATCATCATTAAGGTAGGGTAATAATTGGCGATAACTACCAGCTAAAAGAATTAAACCTTTATCGACACTACGCTGTTTAAGGGCTAGTAGCTTATTAATAGCTTCAGTATTATCAGGATCACAACCTAGTCCAAAAACAGCTTCGGTAGGATAGGCAATAACGCCACCTTGATTAAATACTGTAAAGGCTTGTTGAATAGAGGAATGAGAGCTCATAAGGTAAATTTATTGTGATTAAAGGTTGTAGGTTTAAGAGGATTATAAAACTTTACTTTTATAACTGCATTTTTTTTGTGGGCAACTATATACATCGCCACATGCCATTTTTCGCTTAATTAAAACACCCCAACCACATGACGGACACTCTTGCTCAATAGGGAAATGATTCAATACATACTTACATTTAGGGTACTGGTCGCAAGAATAGAATGTTTTACCAAACCGATTAGTTTTTTCGGTGAGTTGGCCAACGTTATTTTTAGAGCGGCAAGAAGGGCATGCTACACCTACATCTTCTTGTTGATTGTTCTCTTCAATATGATGACATTCAGGAAAATTGCTACAGCCAATGAACATACCATAGCGACCTTGCTTGACCGCTAAAGAATTACCGCATAGTGGGCACTCACTACCAGGAAGGATTTTGTCTTCTATGCGTTCGTGCTCAACAACAGATCGAGTATAGTCGCACTCTGGGTAAGTGGAACAACTAAAGAATGCGCCTGATTTTCCATGCTTGATAACCAGGTTGTTTTGGCATTTCGGGCACTCGCCTTTGTCACTTTCAAGTGCTTTTTCGTGTAAGCTAAATAACGGTTTATCTGAATGAGACATAAAATTTATAGTAAAATTCGGTCAATAATAAAAGCGTATTATAACCGTTTAAATTCTAAATAGTAATGTAAGAGAAAACCATACGACAATAATGACGCCGCGATTAAATCGCTTTTAACTTGAGCAAAACTTAATCTATTAAGATCAACACGTTCTAATGTAAGAGGCCTTCAGGTTCCTCAAAGATTAAACTTTCCATCTTCGAATAGGCACTTTCTTTACCTGGTACATTAAATAGCACCATAAGAACAACCCACTTTAAATCATCCATGGTGAAAAGCTTGGTTTCCAGCTCCATCACTCTGTCGATTACCATTTCACGGGTTGAGAAGTCTAAAACTTTCGCTTGCTCTAAAAACAAAATAAAGCCACGACATTCTACATCGATAAATGCCATTTCCTCTTCGGTATAAATACGTACAGAGGTATTGGTATGGTGCGTTAGATAAGGGTATCGTTCTTCATCTTGTAAAGAAACGAGCTTTTCTAACCAATCAAGCGCTTGATATATTTCTTTCTCATGAAAACCAGCTCGGGTTAATTCATCTGTTAAAGAGTCTTGATCAACCAACACGTTAGTGTCACTTTGAATATATGTTTCAAATAAATACATTAAAATATCAAACATAATTAACTCCTTCTTTTTTATTTTAATCGTAAATAACCACCGGGTGTAGAAGATACTATACCGCTGAGCTCTAATAACGTTAGCCGAATTAAAACCTCATTTATTGTCAGAGAACTCCGAGCAACTATTTTATCAACAGGGGTTACTTCAAATCCCACACTAGCCAACAATGCGTCATTACACAAGGGATTTTTGCTACTTTTTTCGTCGTCCTTTTCAATAACAGCCAGCGGCTCATTTTTTATAATAAGCCGAACTTTCTTATCCTTAACTTTTTGCTTAGGTTCTAGCTCCAGTTCATTAATTATATCGGCACTTGTTTCAACAAGTTTAGCCCCTTGTTGAATTAACCAATGACAGCCTTTCGCCAAAGGGTTGTTAATGGTGCTAGGTATAGCAAAAACATCACGATTATGCTCAATGGCACATCGAGCAGTTATTAAAGAACCACTCTTTATTGCCGCTTCCACAACTAACACACCTGAGCTTAGCCCGCTGATTATGCGATTTCTTTTAGGGAAGTAACCTGGCTTAGGCGGCGTTCCGGGAAGAAACTCCGAAATAATAGTACTATTTTGAGCTAACATACGCTTTGCTAAGTTTCTATGCTTAGCCGGATAAACTTGATCAAGACCTGTGGCAACGACAGCAATAGTTCCTGTTTTTGTTGCTAATGCACCATCATGAGCACAACCGTCTACCCCTAACGCTAAGCCACTTGTAATAACGAAACCATGCAAGGCCACTTCTTTTGCAAAATTATATGCCACCTCTTGCGCACTCGCACTCGCAAAACGGCTACCCACAATGGCAAGTTGTGGCTTACTAAGTAAAGCAAGGTTTCCTTGGGCACATAAGACAAGAGGCGGGTCGTAAATTTGCTTTAACTGTTTGGGGTATAACGCATCATCAAATGCAATCAGAGTACTTTGGCAAGCTTCACTCTTCTCTATGACTTTTTTTATATATTCCCAATTTGGGTGTTGAAAGGCAGCTAGCTGGTTAACAGTTAAGTTATTAGCAGAGGTGAGCTTTGCTGGCGTGTTCTTACTGAAATGAAAAAGCGCCGTTAAACCGAAAGATTCAACCAGCGCTAATTTTTTATGTATGGCTAACCGAGGTACAAGCTTTAACGCTAGCCAATAATGTATATTGCTTTTTTCCACTTGTCTTCTCCTTAAGAGCAAGTTAGAACTTTGAGCAAGTACTTCCTGTACTTGCTTTAACCAGTATCTTTATTTTAGTAAAATTACTCTGGTGCTGTTACGATATCTTGTAACCTAGCTGGCTTTTGCGTATTTAAAATAATCGCCATACTTGCTTTTTCATATACCTTAAAGACCATTATTTCTCCTAGAGGCTCTTCCGGCATATTATAATCGCCTTCATCACTTTCACCCATCATACGCTCCCATCTAGAAGCATCTGCTTTATAAGTAGGGCCATCTTTACCATCTAAAACACTAGGGCTTTTTCTTTTAATACCAAAAACGTTACCTGTTGCAACATTATCTTCGGCGCCTTTATTTATCATGATAACTTCAAACTTACCAAACTCTCGGTTGTCACTTGTCGCTTTGATAATACGGCCTTTAACTGACTCATCAACTGCTTCCATATCAAACAAAGAAGTTAACTGCTGATTTTCATTTACCGGCAATACGTAATTTCCTGAGTGAATTTCTTGTTTTACGCTGTTTACTTTCATGGTAGCAGGCACTTTATTACCCATATCACCTGAGCTTATAACCTGAGCCGTACCAGTTAATGTCATATAAAAGCCAATAGATTCTTCGGTTTCTGGGTCGAATAACTCCTCACCTTTATCGTACATTGCATAAGTACTAGACAGAGGAAGATCTCTATCAACATATACTTTAAAGCCTGTTACGCTTGAACGGTAACCTTCATCACTACCCAAAACACGAGGTAACTTACTTAAATCTTCTTCAGATAATAAGTTAGCATAAGTTAAGTAAGGCGCTATGACTTCAAGAGGAATTGTTCCTAACGCTGAGTTATCTACAACCTTTCTGCTTTCTGGTGATAACCTATAACTCGGCTTGGCTTTCTCAACAATAATTACCGGTTCACCATTTTCATCATAAATAAGGCGTAAAATATCACCAGGATAAATTAAATGAGGGTTGCTAACTTCTGGGTTTACTCGCCATAATTTAGGCCACAACCAAGGTTGCTCAAGAAAGACCGCAGAAATATCCCATAAGGTATCACCTTTAACAACAGTATAGGTTTTTGGTGCGTCATCAATTAGCTGAAGCTGTTCGGCATATACTTGCCCCGAGCCATTAAGGAGTGGGTACGTCATTAAAGAGAGAGTAAATACTAATTTTTTTAGCATTGCTTTGATTCCTTTTCATGCTTTTTTTTACTGTTATAGCAAAGCAGCGATAATAATTGTTATAATAACAAACATAACATCCCCAATGAATTATCGCTAATTCTTTATCAAAAAACTGGAATATTATGGCTATTTTAACTGTTTTACGTTTTCCTGACCCTCGTTTGAGAACAAAAGCGAGCCCTGTTGCTGAAATAAATGATGCAACTCAAACAATTATCGATGACATGCTTGAAACCATGTATGACGAAAAAGGTGTCGGTTTAGCCGCAACACAAGTCGATATTCATCAACGTATCGTTGTAATGGATGTTTCTGAAGAAGGTAATGAACCACTTGTCTTTATTAATCCTGAAATTACCGCTAAAAGTGATGAAACCGTTATCAATGAAGAAGGTTGTTTATCTGTACCGGGGACATATGCGAAGGTCAATCGCCATGTTACCTGTACCGTAAAAGCACAAGATCGTAACGGCCAAGAGTTTTCACTTGACGGTGAAGAATTACTAAGTATCTGTATTCAGCATGAATTAGATCATTTAAATGGTGTTTTGTTTGTTGATTACTTGTCAACGCTAAAACGCCAGCGCATCAAAGCAAAACTAGAAAAAGAAGCTCGTTTAGCAAATAAATAGGCTATTTTATTAGGGGCTATTGATCTAAAGCTCATTTATTTAGGAATACATTTTGTCTACACCATTGAATATTATTTTTGCAGGTACGCCTGATTTCGCCGCCAAACACCTTCAAGCGATTATTAACAGCCAACATAATGTTGTGGCCGTTTATTGTCCGCCTGACAAACCTGCCGGCAGAGGCAAAAAGCTAACATCATGCGCTACCAAGTTACTTGCCTTAGAAAATAATATTGTGGTCGAGCAACCTGTAAACTTTAAGCAAGTTGAAGATCAACATCACTTAGCGACATATAATGCTGATATTATGATTGTTGTTGCTTACGGATTACTGTTACCGGAAGTTATTCTTAATACACCTAAGTTAGGTTGTATCAATGTGCATGGATCTATATTACCAGAGTGGCGCGGGGCGGCACCTATTCAGCGTTCTCTAGAGGCCGGCGATGCACAAACCGGTGTTACCATTATGCAAATGGACAAGGGGCTCGACACGGGTGATATGATCGTCACATCACGCTGCACAATAGAAAAGACAGATACCAGTGCTACACTTTATGAAAAATTAGCAGCATTAGGACCACAAGCATTGCTTGAGACACTTGAAATCATGTCTTCTCCTAGCTTTGATGCAAAAACGCATAATGTTGTGCAAGATAATAACTTAGCCACTTATGCACACAAGCTAAATAAAGAAGAGTCTGAATTAGACTGGCAATTAAGTGCTGATGTTCTTGATAGAAAAATCAGAGCTTATATTCCTTGGCCTGTTGCGCAATTTACTTTTAATGAATTTAAAGAAAATGGCGAACCCAAACAGCATAAAATACGTGTATTACAAGCAAGTGATGAGGCCTATGATGGGGATGTTCCACCTGGAACAATTATTAAGACCGATAAAAGCGGCATTTTGGTTGCTACATCACACGGCGCACTTAAAATAGAAAGCCTTCAGCTACCAGGTAAAAAACCTTTATCAGTGAAAGAAGTTCTTAATGGTAGAGCCCATTGGTTTAGCGCTGGTAACAGCATAAATGGTTATACAGGATAAATCATGACATCTTCAGCACCCACATCGCAAAAACAGCAAAACATTAGAGCGCTTGCCGCTAAGTGTTGCTATAGCGTAATCGATCAAGGTCGGAGTTTAAGCGATGAGTTGCCTAGACAGCAAGATAAGCTTATAGGTAAAGATAAAGGCCTATTACAAGAAATTTGTTATGGTGTATTGCGCTACTTACCTGAATTAGAAAATGATGTTAGACAGCTTATGGAGAAGCCTTTAACTGGTAAACAGCGAGTCTTTCATTTCTTACTTCTTGTTGGCGTTTATCAAATAAAGTTCATGCGTATCCCAGATCATGCCGCCGTTGGTGAGACAGTGTCAGCAACGGTAGCCTTGAAAAATAAGCGCATGAAAGCATTAGTTAATGGTGTTTTACGTAATTATGTACGCGCAGATAAAAGTACAGAAACCAAAAATAAAAGTGACGCTGTTAAATTCAACCACCCAGGTTGGTTTATCAAAAAAATACAGAAAGCTTATCCTGAGCAATGGCAAGACATTCTAACAGCAAACCAACAGCGCCCACCTATGTGGTTACGTGTTAATCAGCAGCACCATAGCAGTGAAGATTATCAAGCTTTGCTCGAAGAGGCTGAGATTGCGATTGCAGCTGTAGAGCCTATTTCACAAGCTATAGCACTAGAGCGTGCTGTTGATGTACATAAGCTTCCTGGTTTTGCTGATGGTTGGGTTTCAATACAAGACGGCGCAGCACAACAAGCAGCCCGTATCTTAGACAGCCAACCTAATGACGTAGTCTTAGACTGTTGTGCAGCGCCCGGCGGTAAAACATGTCATATTATGGAGCAAACCCCTGATATTAAATCGATGACAGCGATTGATATAGAAGAAGGGCGGTTACTTCGAGTTGAAGATAATTTAGCGCGTTTAGGGTTATCAGCCAAAGTGATTGCTGCTGATGCATCAAAGCCCGATTTATGGTGGGATGGGCAGCAATTTGACCGTATTTTATTAGATGCGCCTTGTTCTGGAACAGGTGTAATTAGACGCCACCCGGACATAAAGTGGTTAAGAAAAGCCTCTGATATTGATACGCTGGTTATACTACAGCAAGAAATACTTAAGTCTATTTGGGCATTACTTAAACCTGGTGGCACGCTAGTTTATGCCACATGTAGTATCTTGCCTGAGGAAAATAAACAACAAGTAAGTCGGTTCCTAGAAGAAACACCTGAGGCTTCATTAGTTTCTTTTGATCAAAGCAAGGAAACAATGGGTTGGCAGATACTGCCTGGCGCTGAAAATATGGATGGCTTTTATTACGCCAAACTTCAAAAGAAAGTCTAATTATCCTGAACTCAGGTTAATAAATACAACAAAGCCTCAGAAACTTAACGAGTTTCTGGGGCTTTTTTATTATGCCAAGTGCATTAAAGCATACGAAAAAAGGCTACTTGTAGAATGACTCTACCGTTCCTTTTAATTTGATAAGTAATGGCTGTCCGCGGCGATCTAACGCCTTAGGTGAAGGAATTTTAATCCAACCTTCGCTAATACAATACTCTTCTACATCGAAGCGCTCTTTGCCGTTTAGCAAAATACCGATGTTATGTTCAAAAATAGCTTCTACGTGGTGTGGGCTACGTGGATTAACCGAAAGACGATCCGGTAAATCTGGTTTAGTATCGCTCATGTTCTTAACCTACAATAAATAAATAAATAAATAGATGGTTATTGTAGACAAAATCACGGCAAGTTTCGAGTAGAAACAGAGATAAACACGATTTCACCACAGAGAGCACCGAGTCGCTGCGCTACACAGAGGAAGAGCAATACAAATGCTTTTGTTTTTCTCGGTGTAAGGCGAAGCCTCTCTTTGACTCTGTGGTGATATATCTTGAGTACTTACGCGAATTGGAAAAACAAGAGATAAGCTCGATTTAACCACTGAGAGCACCGAGTCGCTTCGCTACGAAGAGATAGGCCAACAGCAATATAATTTTCTCTGTGAAAGGCGTTTCCTTCAGGCGCAAAAAAACTCCACCTTCAAGCCCTCAAGCCCTCAAGCCTTGTAGCTTTGAGCTTTCAAACCGTCAAACTTTTAACTGATTCAATTTTGCCTTAATGACTCACAACAAAGTATGTTTCCATTATCTTTAGCATAGAATCAACTGTAAACTCATTAAGTGCATATTCTGAAGAGGAATGAATACTGCCCGCTTTATTCCCTAACGCAACATTTACTACATCAGGCTTTGCATCGTGCAGTAAAATGACTATTTTCTTATCTAGTACGATACAATCTATTGTTATGGCATCAGCTTGTATTCCTTGCTTACGCAAATTGTTATCCATGATACCCATTAAGGTATCAAGGGTTTCAAATTTGCTATAAAACAAATCGTTTGCTTTTGCGATAACTTCCGATAGATTGTTTAATACTTTATTCATTAAAATACCTGTTTACTGTGTGTAAATATTTTTGCTAAAAGCACTTTAACACAGATAAAAACCAACCTTGCTCTAATTTCGTTAAAAAAAATAAAGAATACAAATAATATACTGATTTATAATTAAATTAAAAAAAGTACTTGTCTGTACAACTTGCATTTTTCGAGCTATAGATAAAGCCGAAAAACACAAAATGTATATACAAATTGGAGCGTTAGATAATACACTCAAAATAACTCTTTTAGGAAAGGTTAAACAGAGAGTATAAAAGCTA
This sequence comes from Colwellia sp., assembly GCA_049607625.1. Lineage (GTDB taxonomy): Bacteria > Pseudomonadota > Gammaproteobacteria > Enterobacterales > Alteromonadaceae > Colwellia. Next base: position 549 of record JBMYWR010000103.1, on the reverse strand, counting down.
AACGATAAACGATAAACGATAAACGATAAACGATAAACGATAAACGATATTATTTATTCAAAGAAGAAGCGGCTATACAACTTCGCAGTGAAGCGATTAACTTCAGCAAAACAATAGTTACAAAAGTTACTACACTAAACTGACCAAAAAGTAGTATAGCCAATTTTGGCCAAAAGTTTACTTCCTCAGTAAATAAAGGATGCCAAAAATGAATTAAAGAAAGGTTCCCTGGAAACAGGAAAAGTTGATAACCAGGCAGTGGGCCATTAAATACTTCCCATAAATTCCAACTTAGAGTGAATGCAATAGCACCTATAACAGTTGAAATAACGCCACAAATTAATGGCATTTTATACAAATTTTTAATAATTCACCTCAAATGCGCTATAAAAAGCAGAGTATGTGATTGTTGTTCAAAACTATATAATACCAATTTCAATTAATATGTGATCATTTCTACTTGTTAAAATCACCAACTCCTTTGTTGTTTATTGAATAATTAACGGTGCATGGATGCACCTTATTAGACAATGCAGGAGCATATTGTCC
>JBMYWR010000102.1:0-12032 GCA_049607625.1 Colwellia sp. | reverse complement strand
GCCTTTTTCTGATATGAGTGCCTTCCAAGATGCCGCGGTCAACTTTAGTCCTGAACACCGTGTGTTCAGGGCGGAAGTATCATTTCAACCGTAGGCTTCCCGATACGAGCCGGGCTTGCACAATAGCTGATAGTCAACTCCCTAGGTTAAAACTTATCGGCTCAGGGACATAGCTCACACACAAACACCCCAGAAGACAACTTTAGTATAGCCAAAATTACAAAAGAAACTAAGGTTTATTTTACTGTTCAGAGGTGTTTGTAGTATAAGTAATCAATGTGATTAAATTATATATTGTTCAGTATTTTAGTTGTTATACCAATTCCATTAAAGTTTTGATCTTGTTGTAGACAGGAAAAATGAATCAGGTCAAGGCGATTGATTGAGTAATAGTTGGCTATTGGGATTGAGAGAACGCAGCCATGATTTCTACCATCCGCATTAATTATGTGATCATTTCTACTTGTTAAAATCACCAACTACTGCGTTATTTCTTTAATAATTAGAACAACTACTGCGTTATTTCTTTAATAATTAGAACAACTAGTTACTTAAAAAAATGCCTTGTATTTGACAATTTTCTCTACGTATAAAGTAGATCTCATATCTAATGCGAATGGTATGATTTTAACCAGTACAAGTGAGCAATAACTTAATTGAATTGGTATTATGCTGGTTTTCTTAATGTAGGAGCTATAGCTTGCTCTATAGTTGCTTGAAGTAAATCGATTTTCTGCTGATTTTCTTTTTTTACTGTATCTAGTTGTTTTTCAGCATTTAATAAATCATGCGCTAGATTAAGCGCTGTCATTAACAATGCTTGTTCTGGGTTACTTATTGAGGTTTTTTCAGCAAATAAATCTAAGCGATCAGTTAACAGTTTTGCAGACGTAAGCAAGGCCGTTTCATCACCTAAAGGACAGGCGACTTTCAATTTCCGTTCTTGAATTTTTATTTCAACAGTCCGCGATGTCATGAGAGGTGGAATTCCATCTTTTATAATATTGATAACGTTATTTATTCTACTATAACCGTCTCGATCTTTGGTTGCAAGCATAGGCCGACTTTTCTGTCGTTTTTTACGTTAAAGTGCTACGATAGCAGTAAGTCTCAGTTAAGGAATATATAAATGACTAAAACAAACAAAATAGACTTCGCTTCTGCACAAGCGGTCATTACCACTCAAGAATGTCAAACGCACGTTAGTGAAATTCATGGGGCACTTGTAGGTCTTGTTAGTTCAGGATTTAATTTTGAAGATCAAAGTTATTTACCCCTCATGAGAGATATGTTTAATAGTGGTGACAAATTTACCGCCAAAGTAGAAAAGACTATTGAACAAATGTATAGCGAAATTTGGACTGATATTTTAGATGATGAATATACGTTTCAACTACTAATTCCTGATGATGACGATAGCATTATAGAGCGTGCTCATGCTCTTGCCACTTGGGTGCAGGGCTTTAACTTAGGATTTGCTTTACAGTTAAAGAGCAATAAAATAAATTCGAGTGATGTAAAAGAAATTATTGGTGATTTTTCTGAAATAGCTAATCTTGCAAGTGAAGATATGGATGAAGGTGAATCTGCGGAACAAGATTTTTTCGAAATAAGTGAGTATGTGCGCATATCTGCTTTATATTGTTTTACAGAATTAGGCCAACAACCTCCTAATATCGAAAAGAATGAAAACACGACTATCCACTAATCTGGTTGGCTTAATGACTAGCCTCACTATTAATATTTTATTTAACATTTTGTAATTTAATGAAGCGAATATCGATGAAAAATCCTCTTTCATATGAAACAAAACGTGAAAATGATTCTCAATTGCTTATATCAACACCTCCTGTAATGGGAGTGGAAGAATTTAAACAACGTAGAGCTAACTTTGCTAAAGCAATGCCTGCCAATAGCATTGCCGTTATTCCCGCGGCAAAAGAAGTTACTAGAAGTAATGATACCGAGTATGCATTTTGCCAGCAGAAAAATTTTCTTTATCTTACTAATTTTAATGAGCCCGATGCACTGCTTGTTATTATTAAGCATACTGAAATACCAACTGAAAAAAAAGCGACGAAAGACAGCGATTTTCAAAGTATTCTCTTTTCTTTACCAAAAGATCCCTTACACGAAGTGTGGCATGGTCGTCGTGTAGGGCAGATTAAAGCTAAATCAGATTATGGGTTTAACAAATGTTATACACTCGATGAAGCCTGTAGCATTATTCCTGAGTTGTTATCGGGTAAAGATCACGTTTTATTTCCATTTAATAACGATAAGTCTTGTGAAAGCGAAGCTGGCGAATCGTTTAGCGAGAAAATATTTTCTTATTTAGCACAAGTAAGAAAAACAATTCGCCAAGGAGGGGTAGTACCAACTAGCCTTCTTGACAGTAACTCTATTCTAAATGAGTTGCGGTTACACAAAACAGAAGCAGAAATTTTGCACATGAAACAGGTAAACCTTATTTCAGGTCTTGCCCATCAGCGTGCTATGAAAGAAACATCCCCAGGCAAGTTTGAATATCAAATCGAAGCTGAATTATTACATGAATTTAATCGTCATGGAGCAAGACATGCTGCTTATGCCTCGATTGTAGCAGGTGGCGATAATGGTAATATTTTACATTATACAGCTAATGATATGAGGTTAAACGACGGTGATCTATTACTGATTGATGCAGGTGGTGAATTAGATGGATATGCCGCAGATATAACCAGAACTTTCCCTGTAAATGGCAAGTTTAATGATGAGCAAAGCGCTATATATGCATTAGTACTTAATGCGCAAAATGCTGTCATAGAAGCGATAAAGCCAAATGTTACGTTTGCTCATTTAACGATACTTTGTAATAACATTTTAACGAAAGGTTTAAGAGAGCTGGGAATTTTAAAGGGCGACTTAGCAACATTATTAGAGGAAAATGCTGTTAAAAAATACTTTATTCATGGTTTGGGTCACTGGTTAGGCTTAGATGTGCACGATGTAGGTGATTATCAAATAGAGAATAAACAACAAAATAGACCCTTTAAACCGGGTATGGTGTTAACCATAGAGCCAGGTCTTTATATTCCTTCAATACCTGATGCAAATGATATTGAAGATAAATGGCGAGGTATCGCAATTCGTATTGAAGATAATATACTTGTAACGCCAACAGGCCATGAAAACTTAACAGTAAATACGCCTAAAACAATCGATGAAATAGAATTGTTAATGGCAGAGACTCAGCAAAGGTAAGTCGATGAAGGTGAACATTCAAAATTTTGATGTTGTTATTTCTGGTGGTGGCTTATCAGGCAGTTTAATGGCGTTAAGTTTATCCAAACTGCGAAAGCAAGATGGTAGTTTACTCTCGATAGCTGTTATTGAAGCCGCAGAGAAGAAAAGCGCTAGTCAATTAGAAAAAGCCTTGTCAGCATCTGAACTAGCGTCAGGTTTGTTCGATCAACGTGTTTTAGCATTATCTCATGGAAGTAGTGAATATCTTAAAAAGTTAGGTGTGTGGTCTCAATTATCAGCTCATGCATGCCCTATAAAAGATATAGATATCTCCGATCGAGGTAACTATGGAAAAGCACGTATTAAAGCAAAGTTACACCAAGTTAGTGCTTTAGGTTATGTTATTGAAATGGCCCTTATCGGCAATACCTTGCAAAGCGCATTAAAATTACATCCAAATATAAACACACTCTTTGCAGAGCATATTGTATCGATTGATTGGTCGCAGGAAGAGGATAAGCAAAATACCCAAGAAGAACAACAAGATACAAATCAATTCATTAGTTTAACACTGTCAAGTGGGATAAAACTTAACACAAGCTTACTTTTAGGCTGTGATGGTGTTAACTCTCCAAGCAGGAAGTTGGCGAATATATCGGTTACAAAGCAAGATTACTCGCAGGTAGCGATTATTGCTAACGTTGCAACCAGTATACCGCATAAAAATAAAGCATTTGAACGATTCACCGAACAAGGCCCAATTGCTATGTTACCGCTGAACTCTCTTAAGGATGAGCATCGATGTTCATTAGTGTGGACGGTAAATAAAACGAATGCCAAGACTATATGTAATCTAAACGATACCGACTTTAAAATTGCATTAGAGCAAGCTTTTGGTTATTGGTTAGGTGGTATAAAACATGTGGGAGAAAGGGTCGACTTTCCCCTTACGCTGTTACAAGCGCAACAGCAAACTTTCCACCGCATGGCGTTAATTGGTAATGCATCACACACTATTCATCCTATTGCAGGGCAAGGTTTTAACTTAGGACTACGTGATGTTAAAGAGCTCGCTGGATTAGTTGAAGGAGCATTAGCGACTAACGAAGATATTGGCAGTTTCTCACTACTTCATCGTTATGAAAAACATAGAAGTGAAGATCAAAATGAAGTCATTAAACTCACCGACTCTTTAGTTACTTTGTTTTCTAATGAATTGCCTCCATTAGTCGCTGGTAGAAACATAGGGTTGAAAGTTTTAAATTATTTATCCCCGTTGAAGCATAAGCTAGTTAGCAAAACGATGGGTTACTAATATCTTTTTTTTATAACGGCTACTTTACGCTTTTAGCCGTATATTCTCGTTTGAAACGGCAATAATGATATCTTAGTGAATCCATTAAAAATTACAGAAAACAGATAAGAAGAAGATAATGCAAAAATTCGATGTGTTAATTGTTGGTGCTGGTATGGTTGGTTTAACACTAGCGCTTGCTTTAAGGAAGCAAGGAAATCTTCAAGTTGCTCTTGTTGATACGCTTGAATTAAGCCCTGTGACAGATAACCCAGAAGTGCGTGTTAGTGCAATCAACATGGCAAGCAAAACTATTTTTGAAAACCTATCTGTGTGGGATGATATAGAAGCCTCAAGAACAATGGCCTATCAACATATGCATGTTTGGGATAAGGCAGGTATTGGCGAGTTGAATTTTTCTGTAAGCGATTTAGGCAATACTGTTTCTTCTCAGTGCAATAAGGCCGGACTAGGCTGGATCATTGAAAATAACATTATTCGCAAAGCTCTTTTCGAAAAGGCTAGCTTAGATAGCTCAATTACATTTTTTACTCAGCAAAAACTAAGTAGCTTAACGACAGGTGACAGTGAAGTATTTGCTACTTTTTGTGAGCCTAGTGAACAATTTCCAAGCAGACAGTTGCCTATCTTATCAAAATTAGTTGTTGGAGCAGATGGTGCAAATTCTTGGGTAAGAAAACAAGCTGATATTGGTTTAACCTTTAAAGATTATGACCATCATGCAATTGTCGCCACAGTCAAGTGTAGTCAGGGGCATCAAAATACCGCTTGGCAAGTGTTTTTACCCACAGGGCCTTTGGCATTTTTACCACTATGTTCATCATTAGGCGATTTAACAACTTGTTCTATTGTTTATTCAACTAGTCCAGAAGATGCTGAGCGTTTAATTTCGCTTACGGCAGATGATTTTTCTAAAGAATTAACAGCAGCTACAGATGGAAAATTAGGTACAATCGATGTAGTAAGTGAAAGATTTACATACCCTCTGAAAATGAGATTAGCGCAAAATTTTGTTAAAGAGCGTATTGTCTTAGTCGGGGATGCTGCCCATACAATACATCCACTAGCTGGCCAAGGCGTTAATTTAGGATTGCTTGATGCAGTAAGTTTATCGCAAATACTCACTGAACAGCTTAATAGCGTTCATTCAAATGATAGCTCACAGCACCATGATATTGCCGAGCCACAAAGCTTAAATAGTTATGCTCGCTGGCGTAAAAGTGAGGCAACCGACATGATAGCTGCAATGGAAGCGATTAAGCAGACTTTTATGGTAAAAAATGACGGTATAAGTCTTATTAGAGGTATAGGGATGCGTTTAGTTGATGGTTTTAAGCCACTTAAAAAGTTACTGATAAAACAAGCGTTAGGCTTTAAATCTAGCCTGCCTTTATTAGCGATTAAAAGCCACGATGAAAACGTGTCATAAAGCTACCACAAAAAGTTAAATTCTGTCATTATATCTTTCTTTAACATTGAATTAGATAAGTTTATGTCTTTAATTAAATTGCTAGCAATGTTGTTCACCAGCTTAGTATTTTTGACTAGCTGTGCAACCCCGCCACCTAAAAACCCTGAAAATATCTGTGAAATTTTTAGAGAACATTCAGACTGGTACTTTGATGCAAAAGATGCCAAGGAAAGATGGGGAGTACCAATTCATGTACCTATGAGTATGATGTATCAAGAAAGCTCGTTTAAACATGATGCAGCTCCTCCTAGAGATTACCTATTAGGCTTTATTCCTTGGGGGCGTGTTAGTTCTGCTTATGGCTATTCCCAAGCTAAAACACTTACCTGGGATGACTATATTCGTGAAAGTGGTAATAATGGTGCAGACAGAGACGACTTTGCTGATGCGATTGACTTTATGGGCTGGTTTGTTTTTAAAACTCATAAGGTAAATAAAGTATCAAAGTGGGATGCTTACCACCAATACCTAAATTACCATGAAGGTTGGGGCGGATATAAACGAAAAACTTATAATAAAAAACCTTGGTTGATTAAGGTCGCCCGAAAAGTTGATTCAAGAGCGAAACGATATAGCGCTCAGTTAAAACAATGCGAAGAAGAGTTGAATCGTTCATGGCTATGGCGCTTATTCTTTGGTTAATGAAATAAGCATTAGGCAAAAAAAAAGCTCATCTAAGGAATGATGAGCTAAACAACATGAAACTTTAAGGGAGTTAATGTTAGAGAGCAAAATAACTGCTCTTTAAAACTGGCATTATCTTATCAAGCGCTCGTGTGTATTACTGTAGGTAAAATGTAATTTTTTGTATTTTGCTTTTTACAATCTTCTTAAACATATTAATAGCAATTAACTCCCTGTTAAGCAGAGCTGATACGAAGAGTTTTTTCAATTTCGCGTAGTAGCTGTTTATCACTGTAATTAATATACCTGTTCCAATTAAGTCTTTCCTATTAGAACAATTATGCTATCAAAAATCTTGCCAAAATTTTTAATAATAATAAAAAATAGACTATAAAATGAGCGCATTAACTTGCAAAGCGAGAGAAAATGGGCACTAAAAATAAACAATTAATTTTATTAAAAAAAGTTCACTTTTTTTTAAAAAAAGTATTGTAATAGAGAAAAGTTATTATGAATGGGCTTTGGCATTGTTATCCACAGAAATTGTGGAAAGCTAAAAAGTTATCCATTATAGAAAAAATCTGTGGATAACTTTGTTTATAACCCTTATGGTTGAAATTTATTCACCCTCTTCTTTATTTTGAGTAAAGTATTCAGGCATTATGCGTACTTTTTTTATTTTATTTCCAGAAACCTCAATTATTTCAATGGGGTAGCCTGATAATCGCAAGCTTATGTTGTTTTCTGGAATGTCTTCTAGATACTCAATAATTAAGCCGTTTAATGTTTTTGGACCATCGGTGGGTAACTTCCATGACATTTCCTTGTTTATGTCACGAATACTGGCACTTCCATCCACTAAATAGCTTCCGTCAGGCTGTAAGGTCACTTCTTCACTTGTTGTTGGTGTAGAGGTTGTGGTGAAGTCTCCGACAATTTCTTCTAGTATATCTTCTAAGGTAACTAAGCCTTGAATATCACCGTATTCATCAACAACAAGACCTAAACGTTCTTTTACTTTTTGAAACTTCAATAATTGAATGTTTAATGGCGTGCCTTCTGGTATGAAGTACAACTCTCTAACAGAGCGGAGTAGGGTCGCCTTGGTAAACTGGTTTTTAGCGATAAGCTTTAAAGCATCACGAGCGTGAATATAACCTACTACATCATCAATATTATCTCGATAAAGTAGCATACGGGTATGATTTGCTTGGGTAAGCTGTTTTTGAATTTTTTTCCAGTCACCGTTAACGTCAATGCCAACTAATTCACTACGAGTGATCATGATGTCTTCGACGCATACTTTATTAAGATCTAATATGCTAACCAGCATACTTTGATCTCTTTCATGTAAAAGTGCTCCAGACTCGTTTACAACGGTTCTTAATTCCTCACTGCTTAAACTATGTTGTTCTCTTTGCTCAGAGCTAATACCTAATAACATTAAAATGCCATTGGTAATCCAGTTAACACAGATAACAAGAGGGAATAGTAGCTTAAGTAAAATGCTTAAAATAATAGAGCTTGGAAACGCTATTTTTTCAGGATATAAAGCGGCGAGCGTTTTTGGTGTAACTTCAGCGAAAATTAGAACAATTAATGTTAAAACAATGGTCGCAATTAATACACCAAGATCTTCCGATATGCCGTATTGGCTCGCTAATTTAAGGGCAATAATAGTTGCTATAGCAGATGCTGCAATATTAACTAAATTATTACCAATAAGAATGAGACCGATTAATCGGTCGGGCCTATTAAGTAATTTGCTAACACGCTTTGCGCCCGTATGCTTTTGCTTTTCTAAATGTCTTAAACGATAACGGTTTAATGACATTATGCCTGTTTCTGATCCTGAGAAGTAAGCCGATATTAAGATTAGTATACCGAGAATAAGAAAGAGAATTGATGTTTCTATATTTTGCAAAAAAATATCCTAGAGTTGAGTTATTTGTTTAAAATTACGTGCTAATTTGCCGCGTTTAGTGTGTTTATATTTGTTTTAACTGAGCAAGAACTCTTTAACAAAGCGGCTACCAAAGTAGGAAAGTGTTAATAGTACACTTGCCGTTACCGAAATCACTAGTACTTTATGTCCTCGCCAACCTTCCTTGTAATGTCCCCATATAATAAGTACATATAAAAAGAGAGCAGAAAGTGATAATACGGTTTTATGTGCGTTTTCTTTAGCGATAAAGTTATCTAAGAAAATAAAGCCTGTAACTAAACTGGTAAGTAACACCAGCGTGCCAACAATTAAAATAGAAAAAAGTTGTTTTTCAACTTGCATCAGGGGAGGTAAATTGGCAACAGCGTTTAAATTTTTAGTTTTTAATTTGAAATTAATATAATTTACTTGAAAAGCAAATAGCGTAGCGATTAGCAAAATACAATATGCGATTAAAGCCAGAGAAATATGCGTGATTAAGACAACATCGCCAGTCGCTAAAGGAATAACCTCTTCTGGTAAAATAAGCAGTAATAGTAATTGCCAAATTCCAGAAAAACCGTAAATAACAGGAAGTAGTAAATTTAGTTTAAAACGAAGTGAAAAAATAGTGACGACAATAGACATAAATAAACTTAATAACGATATCAAGTTAGGTAAACTAATATTAAAGCTTTCATGATCTGTATAAACCACAAAAGATAATGCTTTATAAACTATGTGCGTAACGATGGCTAAAAAGGCTAACGATAAATAAACTTTAGTATTAGGGCCATTTGGGTGAAATAAGCGCGAAACAATAGCTATCGTAGCTAATAAGTAAGCAATGCCTGAGCTTAAAACCAATAAATCCACAAATGACTCCTTAGGGAAAATAAATAGCTAAATTTAAAACAACCAATAATAAAAATAGTCTATCAGATAAACTACTTAGCCCCAAGTTTTGAAATTCAAAACAAAGAAAGTAAATCTCATAAAACAAATTTTCTTAATGGCTTAATAGATAAAAAGATAATAAGCGCAAAACAAGTAATACCAAACCATTGAGGTAATAAATCATGAGCATGGTGCATTTGTTGCGTAATGTCTATATGGAACTGCTTCAAACCAAAATCAAGTAGTAAGCCAAATCCAATAGCACTTACTGCAATACCTAGCAAATATCTTATTAAGACAGCTGATCCCATTTCTAACTTAATAACACCTAAAGTGGAAATATTAGTTGCCGGGCCTGCCATCATAAAGACTAAGGCCGTACCAGGAGATAACCCCGCCATAATAAAGCCTGCAGCAATTGGTGTTGAGGCAGTAGCACAAATATACATAGGAATGGAGATCAGAATCATCATTAACATAGCAGGTAAACCGCTACCGTAGCTTAGTAAGAAACTTTCGGGAAGAAAGGTTCTTACTATGGTGGCAAAGATTAGACCTATTGCTAACCAAAGGATGATATCGTCAATTAATTTGGTGCATGCGTAGTGTATGCCGGTTTTAATTTTTTCAAAAAGTGTACTTTCAACGTTAACTGAACTTTCTGATGCACAACAGCTTGAAGATTTAACTTCTTCTTTAGGTGCGCAACAACTTGCTGTTGCAACTTCTTCTTTGCTTGCACAACAACTTTCATTTTTAGCTTCTTTTTTTGGCGCACAGCACGGTGTATTATTCTGAGAAGTATCTTTCAAGGTACTTTCTAAACTGCTCTGCGCGTTATTTTCTTGTGTTTTGACATCATCAGCATTGGGTGACTCTTTAATACCAGCAACAACAAAGCCTGTAAAAATAGCCGAGAGGATAGCCGAAATAGGTCGATAAATTGCGAACACAGGCCCTAAAAGAGCATAAGACACTGATACTGAATCGACACCGGTTTCAGGGGTGGCAACTAAAAAGCTCGATGTCGCTGCTGAGGAAGCGCCACTCCTTTTTAATTCGGTGGCTACGGGAATAACACCGCAAGAACATAAAGGTAAAGGTGCACCAATAAACGCCGCTTTCACAATAGCTAACTTGCCTTCACCTAAATGATTGCTTAATATTTGAGTGGGTACTAAAGACTTCATAAGGCCTGCAATAAAAAGGCCTAGTAACAACCAGGGACTGGCTTCTGCACTCAGTATTATAAGGTTGTTAAAAAACACGGTAAAATATTCCATTTAAATCCTTATTCATATATTAACAATCAAAAGCACATGCTTTAAATAATAGGTTATACCCGTTTCATTAAATGAGATTAGTATTCAGTCATTTTAAGTGACATTGTTTGCTAAAGCACGTAATTATTTGCCTAAAAGCACTCCAAGCTAAGTTACTTCAACTTATTTGGTTATAGTTCATCAAAAGCTCTGCTCTATTTACAGTTAAACCAAGTACAGGTTAAATATTATTATATCAATGGTAGCGAGGTCACAACTTAGGTTGTTCTTATTCATCACGAGCTAGCATAATGAGTCTGCTTAAGTATATAATAAGGCATCTTATAAGTTTTATTTTCGTCAATTTGAGTATTCTATGTTTGAAAATCTTTCCGATCGCTTAACCAAAAGTCTTAAAAATATTAGTGGTAAAGGCCGTTTAACCGCTGACAATATTAAAGATACACTGCGAGAAGTGCGTATGGCACTTTTAGAAGCAGATGTTGCTTTACCTGTTATCAGGGATTTTGTTGCAAGCGTTAAAGAGCAAGCGATAGGAACCGATGTTTCTAAAAGTCTTACGCCAGGTCAAGTTTTTGTGAAAATTGTACAAAAAGAACTTGAAGCAGCGATGGGTGAAGTTAATGAAGGGCTTGATTTAAAAGCAGTGCCACCAGCAATCGTTTTAATGGCTGGTTTACAAGGTGCGGGTAAAACAACCTCTGTTGCTAAGTTAGCAAAATTTTTAACAGAACGTGAAAAGAAAAAAGTGCTAGTTGTAAGTGGTGATGTGTATCGTCCAGCCGCAATAAAGCAACTTGAGACACTAGCTAATGAAGTAGGTGTAGGCTTTTTCCCAAGTGATATTAGTCAAAAGCCGGTAGATATTGCTAATGCTGCAATTGAACACGCGAAAAAGAACTTCTTCGATGTTGTTATTGTCGATACAGCGGGTAGATTGCATGTTGATGAAAGCATGATGGGTGAGTTAATCGAACTTCATGCAGCAATTAACCCAATTGAAACGCTTTTCACCGTCGATGCAATGACAGGTCAAGATGCGGCAAATACAGCAAAAGCTTTTAATGATGCACTGCCATTAACCGGTGTTATTTTAACAAAAACAGATGGTGATGCACGTGGTGGTGCGGCTTTATCAATTAGACATATCACTGGAAAGCCTATTAAATTTATGGGTGTAGGTGAAAAAATCGAAGCATTAGAGCCATTTCATCCCGATAGAATAGCTTCTCGTATTTTAGGCATGGGTGATGTTTTATCACTTATCGAAGAAGTAGAGCAAAAAGTTGATAA